>CAZQGB010000005.1:0-32978 GCA_964592615.1 uncultured Isosphaeraceae bacterium
CCATGCGAATCGTTGCACAGCAATACGAAGAGTCAAGACCGCTTCGCTTTTGTGAATCGGCTGAAAAGGGCCATTCCAATCGTGGCGACAGCGGAAGAATAATCGACGCAATTGGAACAGAGGGCGAACCCGCCCGTCTCGATAGTCAGTGCAAATACTCGCTCGTTGCCCGCGGACAAGCGGATGGATACTTGCGGTTACCAACGAGCAAAACATATGTTGAAAAAATTTGGGACCACGCTGCGGGGCTTTGCATTGCAACGGAAGCAGGCGCAATTGTGAGCGACGTGTCGGGCAAGCCGCTTGATTTTACGCACGGGCATCGCCTCGAAAAAAACCGCGGGGTCATTTGCGCAACAGATGGACTACACCAAAGGATTATCGCGGCGATTGATGATCTAGCGATAGCTCAGGAATAATTATATGAACTTCAATGCTTGGTTTACATTAGGAACAATCGTTTGCATCATCATGGCATTGATGCACAGAAAAAAGATTGGTCCTGACCTAATCATGGCTGGCGGACTTGTCGCTTTAATGATTGTAGGTGTAGTAAAATTTGATCAAGCAACTGCTGGCTTTGCTGACCGACCTCTTCTTATGATTGCAGGACTTTTTGTAATTGCTGCTGCGTTGCAAGAAACCGGAGGAATTGAGCTCATTGCTAGAAAACTCCTAGGAAAACCAACCTCGCTTGCAACAGCCCAATTACGGATGATGGTACCAGTTGCACTAATGTCGGCGTTCATGAACACAACACCAATTGTTGCAATGTATCTACCAATGATTAACAGGTGGTCAAAACGATTAAACATCCAACCGTCAAAACTCTTTATGCCTCTCAGCTTTGCGGGAATCTTAGGTGGACAGGGAACAATGATTGGCACTGGTTCCAACTTAATTATCATTGGGCTCTTCATAGGTTGGTGGCAAAACCCACCACCATGGGTTGAAGCCATCAATGTGTCTGCTCCTTCTGGACCTGTCGCCATGTGGGGTGCAGCATGGATTGGGGTTCCTGTCGCCATTCTTGGGATTGCGTTTATTATCATCACATCAAAATGGTTACTCCCTAATCGTGAACCATTGAAGACCGAGGAATCACGTAAACGTGAATACGAAATCAAGATGTCGATTGAGAAAGGCGCAGCAATTATTGGAAAAACTATTTCCGATGCCGGGCTACGTAATTTGCATGGGCTCTATTTGTATGCAATTGTTCGAGAGGACCAATTGATAGTTAGTGTTACACCACAAGAAGTTCTCCAAGAAAAAGATAAACTTGTTTTCGTTGGAGATGTTGGGGCGGTTGTTGACCTAAGAAAAACTCGTGGCTTGATTCCTGCAAATGAAGAACTAAGAGATTTTGAGGGAAGGCCATTTGCCCGAAAAATGCTTGAGGCTGTTATCTCTGGAGGCTCGCCACTTGTTGGACTGACTGTTCGTGATTCGCAGTTTCGCGCCACATATAACGCAGCAATTCTTGCCGTTCACCGCAAAGGTGAACATATCGAAGGGAAAATTGGTGATATCGTGCTAAAGCCAGGTGATACGTTGCTCCTTGAGTCTGGGGGTGGTTTTCTAAAAACATGGAAACACAGCCCTCACTTTTATCTCGTTTCAGAACTCGATGACTCAAGACCCACACTACACAATAAAGCTTGGATTTCCCTAGGAATCCTTGCGTTGTTGATAGGATTACTAACCACGGGCTTAATTGATAGGGTCGCTGCTATTTGGTTTTGCGGGTTACTTATGGTTTTGTGTAAATGCATAAGCGGGCCTGTTGCTAGACGAGCAATTAACTTCCAAGTACTGATTGTCATTGGTTCTGCTATGGGTATAGGAAAAGCGGTTGAAGTAAGTGGATTAGCTACAACTACAAGCCAAGCACTGCTTGATTTTGCACAAAATTTGCATATTGGCAATTACGGTTCATTGTTCTTGGTTTTTCTAATGACAAGTATCGCAGCACAACTTATGACGAACTTTGGAGCAGCGGTCATCATGTTCCCAATTGTTATTGGTGCGGCAGAGGGAGTTGGAGTGTCGCCCTACCCATTTGTATTTACAATGATGGCCGCTGCAGGATGCAACTTTATAACTCCCGTCACATACCAGACAAATCTGATGGTATATGGACCTGGCGGATATAAATTTATGGACTTCCCAAAACTCGGTGTGCCTCTCACACTGCTAGTTGCAATTATTGCCACCTTAATTGCGCCACAAGTATTTCCTTTCATGCCAACATAATGGTACGAGTAGTAACATTAACCCGTTTTGTCGTATTGGCATTTCTCATACTTTGGGTGGTTGGCGCATTTTTTTCAGATCGTTGGGTTTGGAGCCAATGGCTTTTGTGGATTCCGACACCACTTATTCTTATCATGCTTGCAGTTCTGAGCGCGCTGTCTTTTCTAGTTAAAAAAAAGATGCAAGCCACGATATGTCTTTGCGGTGTACTTGCTATCACATTTTGGTTTTGTGTTTTTGAACACCACTTATTTTCTGGCAATGGTGCACAAGGCAAAGTTTCATTGGTGGGATGGACAATGAGCCACCCAAAAAACAATGTCGCTGAAGAATCCGCTGACCTCATCGTAAAGTTAAATGGTGATATTACTTTGTTAACTCATGGGTGGAGAGTCCGAGGTGAACCATCAATTCAAGAGTGGCTCGGAACTTCGGGGTATAAGGTTATAAATAGTCAGTTTACACTTCTTACAAGATTCTCCCCCATACAGGTACGCACACTCATTGCAGTTGATGAAATTTACATTTCTTCCTTCGTGCTTGACACAACAGAAGTTCTTGGCGATGTACTTGTTATATGGGCAGTCGATTTTCCATCTTCGCCTTTCATTTCAAAAATGGAAATTGCCAACCGTGTTTTGAGGTTATTACAATCGGTTGACACCATAAAACCAGATGTTGTGATTGGAGATTTTAATATGACTAGAAATAGCGCTGCTATTCGAACATTGTTTCCAAAACTTCATGATGCGTCGGATACTGCCGGAACTGGAATACTTACTTCATTTCCAGTAGAGTTTCCGCTCTTTCACATCGATCATATACTGATTCGCCATAGTCTTCGTGCCACGCACTATTCACTGATAAACCCACATATTGGCCGACATCGAATACAGGTGTTAGATTTTGAGTTGTCCCATGAAAAGTGAGATACAAATCAATACGAATGTGTTTTTTTAATCTTGTGGGAAGAATGTTTCGTAAATTAAATCATCAAGACTACGAAGTCCATCTATATCTGTTGGTGGCAGCACTGCCAACCTTGTCTGAATCCCATTACCGTCTTCCCAAGCAACTGAACCGTCACCGCGAAGTTCGTTATGGCCATCTCCGTGGCTGTAGTCAGATTTTGTTCTCAACCCATCGGTAACAAGGATGAGTTTGTCTGCACGAAGGAGTGAGTGGGGATCTCCTGTTCGCCAATTTTTGTGACCCACATATTGATAGTTGCCATAAAGAACTTTGTTTGACGGTTCAAGGTCCCACATTTCTTCACAATTATCAAGTGTGTGCTCGCCTTCGTGGCTTGGGCAGTAGAAAATTTCTGGTGCCCCACAGTAGTGCCATCTGAATAGACGACCTAAGCCATCCCACGATGTGTCGGGCAATGGTTCTGGTACATAACTTCTTTTACTACCGCTGTAGGTATAGTTTTCTTGCACAGGATTGGCATTACGAAGTCTTGATAACTCGCTTGAGTTTGGTTCAAACTCATCGAGTACGCTTGCGTTTGGAAGTCTTTCACCATTCGAACCGCCATACATGATGAGTGCTTGCCCAAGTTGTTTTTGGTTAGAGCCACACATGACTCGGTTTGCATATTCTCTAACAGATGAAAGTGATGGCAACAGGAGCCCCGCAAGTAATGATGTGATACTCATTACGACGATAAGTTCAAGCAAACTAAAACCTCTTCGAAAAGGAAGACCAAGTGGCCTATGTTGAGATAGTGAAGATGTTCTAATTGCGCAGGTCATATCTACAATCCTCTAAAAAAGAGGTTCCGAGTGTAGTCTAATGCTAATTAGCATAATTGCTAGATTTTTCTGCAAAATTATGGGAAATTATCGGTACACTCCTAATATATGCGTCGCAAAACCGGCTCGTTGTTTGGCTTTTGTGCGGGTGCTACTTATGGTGCACTAACCTTGGAGATGGGTATTGACTAACGAAGAACCAGATTATCGACTTATGAGACGAGTAGCGATTGGCGAAGAAGACGCCATTGCTGAGCTCTATGATCGCTATGGTGCCCTAGTTTTCAAACTTTCTATTCAATTCCTCTCAAATAACACTGAGGCAGAAGACGCTGTACAAGAAATATTTGTACGACTTTGGAAGACCGCAGACCGATTTGACCCAAGAAAAGCCAAGTTAGTGACCTGGGTCATGCTTATTACCAGACGTCACCTCATTGACAGAATTCGGCGAAAAACGGTACGTCCGAAATCATATGAACTTGGAGAACAACACCAAGTTTCTGCAACCGAACAACCAAAACAATCGAATGTTTTGTTACATGAACGTAATGCCGCCATCTGGGAAGCATTGCAAGCCCTACCAGAGATGCAGCGGACTGTTATTGAAAGGGCTTATTTTCAAGGGTTCACGCTACGTGAAGTGAGCCTACAGATAGACGCACCGCTTGGAACGGTGAAATCGGCTTTGAGCCGAGGGTTGCTCCGCTTGCGGGAGTACGGATTAAAGGATTCATCCGCCCTCTGACCTACAGAGGATCCCAAGAACGATAACGGAATTAGTAACTATGTCAAACGAAACACACAACTACAAACAACTCATTGAACTTGCGGTTCTCGATGCATATGGATTGCTCGAGCCAATCGAGTCAGATTTATTCAATCGTTCGTTCCATGATGCTCCCGCAACAATCCAAGATGAAATCATTCGAATGCAACGAGATTTTGCTGTTGATGAATCGTTACTTCCAGCAGATCTTCCACCTGCGTCACTGAAGCAACTCGTACTTGATTCTGTTGCAAAGGCAGCTGATAAAGAGGCACAACGGCTCGCCCCACTTGCCCTCATTGGAGCAAGAGCAAGTGCTGCGAAAAGTCAACAGGGTACTTCGACCACAACATATTTCTGGCGAACTGCGGCACTAATTCTTTTTGGTATTTCTGTTGTACTTGGAATCATTGTTGTAGATACAAAACGTGAAGTTAAAACAATTACAAACATAGCCCTGAATAATAGTGCTACTACAACCGTTGTTGATATCGCTGGCAAAGAATTCAAATCTTTTATTGATAATCCCTACTGCCAAGTTTTGCACTTTATAGAAGATACTCAGGAAACGAAGCCTTCATACCTTCGAGTTGCAATGAACGAAAGATTTGGTGGTGGATTTATCCTCGGTCTAGATTTAAAAACTGATTCAGAATTCATTGTCCAAGGCACCACAAAAGATGGAACCATTATCGAACTCGCTCGATTCACCGCAAATGGTCCAATCGTCGGTCGGCCATTTGATATCGACAAAGACTTAGTTGCTGGACTTTCGGTAGCAGTGATTGATGCAAAAACTGGCGAACTCTGGTCTTAAGACCTTTCAACCCTGAACGGGCAGACTTCCATATCTTTAAAGACGCTTAGAATAAAGTGATCGCTGTGCGATGCACACGCAACATGTGAGCTCAAACCCAGTACCTAATAGGTGGGCTCGCTAACCATCATTCCAAGCCGTCCACTCCAACATAACATTGTGAGGCATGACCATCGATGCGGTTTACTACGATCCCTGAGGGTTCGATAGGATCGAGCACATACGTGCTACATGTACATCGCACAGTGACCCTTTCAAAAGAGGTCACCTGTACCATACCATCCTTTGGAACAAAAACCAGTGAATACATCGAAAGAAAAGTTGCGAATGACAAAACAATCACAGCAAAAAAGAGAACTCCTTGCTTGGGCTTTCTTGCCCATGATGATGGGGGCTGTTGATGGTGGGGTTGTTGGTATTTTGACAAAACGCCTTTTTGATGGTCACGTGAGTGAAACCATGCTCGATTGGGTTGTTGCTACGTTAGCAGCAGCCCAGGGCTTTGCAAACATTTCAAGTTTCCTTTGGTCGGCCCTGAGCCATGGTCGACACAAAATTCGTTTTATTACTGCGTTGAAAATTGCGATTGTCTTAATGATTGGAGGAGTTGCATTTGTACCACAGACTGGATTTGGTCTTCTCACCCTTCTTTTGTGTGTAGTTGGGACACGGGTTTGTTACACAGGAATTGTTACTTTGCGAACAACTGTTTGGCAGGCGAACTACCCAAGAGAAAACCGTGCTCTCGTAGCGGGAAAAATTGCAACAGTTCAAGCCCTAGTGCTCGCTAGTGTTGCATTTGGTGTTGGGCAAGCAATGGACACAAACGAACAATCTTTTAGGTGGGTGTATCCAATTGCTGCAAGTTTTGGAATTCTCGGCGCTTGGATTTACAGCAAGATGCGTGTGGAGAATCACAGTGCACTTCTTAAAAACGAGCGTGCAGAATCTCAACATGTTTCACTCTTGCCATGGAAATCTTTTAAGTTGTTGCTAGAGGACCGACAATTCGCAAAATATATGGGATGCCAGTTTGTTTTTGGAATTGGAAACCTAATGCTTATGGCGCCTCTTATTGTCATTCTAAGTGGCCAATTTCAACTCGATTACCTCGGTGAAATTTGCATTGTGACAATCATTCCAATTCTAATGATTCCTCTGAGCACCCCCTTTTGGGCTAAGTTGCTTCACAAAACACACGTTCTCACATTCAGATCCATCCACAGTTGGTTCTTTGTCGTTTCCTCTCTTTGTATAGGATTCAGTATTGCAATGCATTTTGTGGCAGGGCTTTGGATAGGAGCTGCAATTCGAGGTGTCGGTTTTGGGGGAGGTGTACTTGCTTGGAATTTAGGACATCAAGATTACGCTCCAGTTGAACAATCTGGTCGATACATGGGTTTGCATGTCACTTTAACTGGAATTCGTGGGCTTCTCGCACCTGCCATTGGGATGGGGTTGTACACATTTTTACATGCGCAAGGTTTACAGGCTGGTCCCACAGTGTTCTATGTTGGGGCATTCTTATCTGCTCTTGGGGGTATTGGCTTTATTTTGCTCGCAAAAACCCGTGTAAAACAGAATTTGTGACCTTCTTTCCACCCTTCCTTTGGTATGATACGGTGCTAGCCTATTTTTAATGGGCAATGTGAACCCCCACCGTCTATTATTGATGAGGTGTGGTACCTAATCGGATTGGTGGCTCACAACAGGCAACTGCGGATAGCGGCCCCGCAGCCAAGACGAAAACGGCCGCACACTACATGGTAGACCACAACTTAATCGCGGATATTGGAATTGATTTGGACCAAGCCGACGCTCTAATTCGCAAGGCGCTTGGAGAAGACGTTGCTTGTGGAAATATGGATTCCGTAATTGTTGGGGATATCCAACAATTCATTCCCGGAAACATGCTTAAGGGAAAAATAGTTGGTAAAGCTGGAGACGACGCAGTCATAGATGTTGGATTGAAATCCGAGGGTCTCATTCACAAAAGCGAATTTGATGACTGGGATACGCTTGAATCTGGAATAGAAATCGAAGTTATTCTCGAAGATTTAGAAGATGAAAACGGAATTATCAAACTTTCCAAACGCAAGGCGGATCGAATTCGTAACTGGGAAAAAGTTCTAGAAACATTTTCTGAAGGCGACATTATTGAGGGTAAAGGTATTCGAAGAATCAAGGGTGGAATTCTTATCGACATTGGGGTTCCAGCGTTCCTGCCTGCGTCACAAATTGATGTTCGTCGACCAGGAGATGTCAATGACTTTATTGGAAAAACTATTCGCGCAGAAATTTTGAAAATCGATGAACCACGTCGAAATATCGTTGTTAGTCGCAGAACACTAATTGAAAATGAACGTGATGAAGCAAAACAACGATTGCTCAACACCATCAGCGAAGGAGATGTTGTTATTGGCCGAGTAACCAACGTCGCAGAGTTTGGCGCGTTCATTGACCTTGGTGGTCTAGATGGACTTCTCCATGTGACAGACATGAGCTGGGGAC
Source organism: uncultured Isosphaeraceae bacterium (assembly GCA_964592615.1). Lineage (GTDB taxonomy): Bacteria > Planctomycetota > Phycisphaerae > Phycisphaerales > SM1A02. The sequence goes on from CAZQGB010000005.1 coordinate 8,111, forward strand.
GTATCAAGCATCCAAGCGACATCTGCAAAACTGGTGATGAAATTGAAGTGAAGGTTCTCAAGGTAGATTTCGATACCGAAAAAATTGCACTTGGGCTCAAACAAAAAGACGCTTCACCTTGGGACGATATTGATGAACGATTCCCAATCCAAACCAAGGTGAGTGGTAAGGTCGTAAATCTTGTCAGTTATGGTGCATTCATTCATCTTGAAGATGGTGTTGAAGGACTTGTCCACGTTTCAGAAATGTCATGGAGAAAACGGATTAATCACCCAAGCGAAATCGTAACCCCTGGTGATGAAATTGAAGTCATCATTCTCGATATCGATAAGGAGAAACATGAGATTTCTCTTGGAATGAAACAGGTTGAAAGTAACCCATGGGAACTTGTGGCTGAGAAATATCCAATCGGCACAATTATTTCTGGCGCTATCCGCAACCTCACAAACTATGGCGCCTTCGTCGAAATTGAACCTGGCATAGACGGCCTGCTTCATGTGAGCGACATTTCATGGACAGAGAAAATTGCTCATCCAAATGAAAAATACAAGAAGAGCGATGAAGTTGAATGTATTGTTCTTGAAATTGACCAAGACAAACAGAGAATTAGTCTTGGAATTAAGCAAATGCACGAGGACCCATGGCAAAATGCTATTCCTGAAGCATACAAACCGGGGATGGTTGTCCACGGCACTGTGACTAAAATAACAAACTTCGGTGTCTTTGTTGAACTTGAAAATGGACTAGAGGGCTTGTTACATATTTCTGAACTTGCTGATACCAAGGTTGAAAACCCACAGGACATTGTTAAACCTGGCGAAGAGGTTAATGTAAAAATTCTTCGAGTCGACCTAGATGATCGTAAGATTGGTCTAAGTTTGAAACGTGCCCTGTCTGGCGAGGATGTCGATGACGAATGGGAACAACATGTTCCAAAACCTGAATCGCCAGCACGTGGTGGCATGGATGATCACGGTGCATTAGGTACTGACAAAATCGAATTATAATTTTCGATTTCTCTGAGATTAATAACAAAGCGGCCCGTCTCTTTTTGAGTCGGGCCGCTTCTCTTCTCTCCACTTCGGGAGTTGAAGCTCGGTTAGCACAGGGCTAAGAAGGTTAACACAGTCAAAATGACTATTTTTCGCCTGTGGCGAGTTAACTTTGTCGCGTGCTTCAGCATTCGCATCTCTCGTACCTCTACTCTTTAAATTCTCAGACAAATGTCCCGAACACTCCGCTATCATGCGCGATCTTTGGAAGAAGGCAAATGAAAACGCCTTATTTTTATTACTACCTATGTTTATTGGACATCTAACATTCATTTTGAGCCTAATAACAACAGTTTGTGTTGAGTGTTCTGCTTCTCCCAATCAAGCAGATATGTTCAAAAACACACTGTTTTCGACCGTTCGGGAGTGGATGCGAGAAGATTTTCAAGCACCAACCAACGTAGATTCTTGCCCACTTGAGTCAGCTTTTGTCTGCCTTGTACTTCGTCATCATGGAAAAACTCTTGGCTATGGCTCTTCGACCTCACTTCCAGAGGCAGCGTCCATTGCATTTAATGAGGTGAGTAGGAACAAAATATTTTCGATGGATCTCACAGAAGAAATGAAAAATGAAATCATAGATTCAATTTCTGTTGAACTTGAATATGGCGGCACACCGATTCCGTCTGCTCATAAAAATATCGACCGATTTGATTACACTTTTAATCAGGGAATGAATGGTGTTGCTGTTCGAAGGGGCAGTGAGTGGGGAATAAAGATGCAGGCGGAGCTTCGTTTGTCGCCGTTTAGAACAGTTTCTAACATTGTTGAATCTTTATGCATCAACCTTGGAATACACCCAACAATTGCTTTTTCCCATGAACTTCCTCCTGATGATGATGTCACTCTATACTCAATTCCTCTTACAACTTATATTCAAAACTCTGCGGGTGCCGAGATTATTACTTTGATTCGAGGTGATGAACTTGTACAAAATGAAACTTTGAACACTGCTTATTTGACAAAACTTGCGGACTCGTTTGCTTCTCATCTTATAAAAAGCACAAATGCAAACGGTATGGTGATTGGTGGGTACCAACCAGAAACCAACACTCTCACAAACATGTTCGCGACACATTTTGTACAAATATTGACGGCAAATGCTCTACAACAATATTCCAAACTATCAAACGCTTCGGATTCGTCTCCTGCCATGGAATCTTCTGCAGTAATTATTGAATCAATAGCAAATGATTTTAAGAAAGATAAAAACATCGATACTGAAAGTGCCGCCGCCCTCATCATAATGCTTCTGGATTCAACTTCTAAATACAGTCAAGCCGTACAAGAACTACTGTGTGCATGTGAATCCAAAGTAATGCTTGCAGCTGAAAAGTATTTGGATCCTTCTCATACGATACCTCCTGCCTTTGAGTTATCGCTTGTTGTTGCTGCTACTATTGAACTTGGACTTCATTATGAGGATGAACAGCTTATAGATCGAGGTGCGTCTTTATGTTCTAGGTGTTTCTCAGATGTACCACTTAAAACCAGAGCATCATTAATTCCTTGGATTATTACTCCAATTCTAAAACTTCAACAGAGAGGTGTTACAACATTTGACGATTCTCTATCTGAATTATTACAACTTGCAGTTTCATCGCAGATACTTACTGAGAATGATGTAGACCTTATCGGGGGATTCATGTTAATTACAGATATAGGAAATGTTGTCGATGCAAGAGGTTTAAGAATGCTCCCAATGCTTTCAAAAATATGTGACAATTCCTCATCGAATAAGACAATTGCGTTTAAATCACTAGTCTTAGCAACTCGGTTTGTAGAACAATTGACAACTCGTAAAGAAAAATCTGAAAGATATGAAAATCCCGCAATGGCCCTTGGAGGCGTAAGAAAATCCACTTGGAATGCGGAAATGCCCACAGAAGCGACTGCAATGGCGTTACTTGGGATTACAAATGCGATTACTTCAATTCAAAATATAGAATCTTCTATGAAGTAGTGCGTATACTCTTGTCATGCGCACGATACTCCTTGGAATTTGTTTTATTAGTTTGACCATTGCGCTTGGGCTAAGATCGCAACCTGAAGAACATGTCAACGCAAAAGTTCTTGGGCAACTCGTTTACTCGGACATAACCGTAAAACTTGATGAAGTACCTTCAAAAAAAGTTCTTGATGATTTTGAAAAACAACTCGACATTTTGCTCTGGGTCCAGTGGGAAGAGGGTGAAAGTGTGGGGCTAGATTCTTCAGAGACAATAACACTTGAACTCAAGGAGCAGCCAGCGCTTGTTGTACTTGAAAGAATTGTTGAACAACTCGACCCTGAAGGCAATGCCGCGTGGCAACTACGACATGGTGCTCTTGAGGTTGGGCTGAAATCTCAACTAGCGTCGCCCGGAAGACATCGCCTTGAAACGTACTATATAAGAGACCTTTTATTCACAATACGTAATTTTGATGCGCCTGAACTTGGAACATTTGGAGGATCGGGGCGTGATGGAGATGGTTCTGGAACTACACCACCCTCTCAACAAGAAGAAATTGATCGCATCATCGAACTAATTATCAAATTTATTGAGCCGGACTTATGGGAACAAAACGGTGGACCGTGTTCCATAACAAACTATAAAAAAACCCTGTTGATTCGTGCCCCCGATTTTGTTCATCGACAAATTAATGGGTACGATTTTCTTGCGAAACAACCTGCCCAAGTTCGTCAACGAAGAGTTATATACTCAAAAGATAAAACCAGAGTCGTTGTCGATCGTCTGCCAATTCGTTAACTTTCTGGCTGTTTGTCAAGAACCCACTTTTGTAACCAAGCGTTGTCCCATTCGATTTTTGTTTTTCGGTGTGACATTTTTGACAATCCGTGACCTGTGCCTGGGTAGATGATTAGTTGGGTTGGTACTTCAAGATAATCATGAAGCGCCCTGTAAAGAGCCTTTGATTGTTCAGCAGGTACACGCTCATCGCCCTCACCTACGTGAATAATAGTTGGTGTCGTAATGTTATCTGCTTTAAAAATAGGAGACATCTCTCGGAGTTCTTTTTCCGCGGTCCATGGATACCCTTGAGCATAATTCACTACGTGCCCCGGTGTGTCCTCTATTGCCCACTGCATCGTTTGATCAAACACACCCGCTCCACTACTTGCTGCCTTGAATCTATCTGTAGTAGAAATAATACAATTTGTTAGATAACCACCATTGCTCCAACCGCCTACTGCAAGTCGGTTTGGATCGGCAATTCCACTTTCAACCATTTTATCTACGCCTGCAAGAATATCTTGCACATCAATATCATTTTCACGACCAATCAAATCAGTTAAAAACTTGTCTCCATACCCAGTGGAGCCGCGATAGTTCGGTGACAAAACCGCCCAACCATTTGATGAAAGAATTCCCCTTCCATACATTGATATTTCTAAATTTTGGGAAACTGCCGATGTTGGTCCACCGTGCAAATGCACATAGAGAGGCAACTTGCCGTCATTCGAAGTATATCCAAATGGTAACTCAAGTACACCTTCAACTAATGTTCCATCTGGGGACTCCCACTGAACAACCTTCACAGAAGGGAGTTGCCATGATTCAACGTGTACGTTTGGATTTGCTATGACAATTACAACATTTGGGTCAGACGTCGCCCGCACAACACTTGTTAATGTTCCTGCGGTTCCAACCAACGCTATTATCTCCTTCGAGTCTCTGGAAATACTATAGTCCCAACATATCAAGTTATTTTTAATAACCTCTTTAGTCACACCTTGCTGTCCATTACCCACATTTGATACTTGAAGAAGAGGTCTGTTTGTACGGCGTTCGGCTATGTACAACAAATCATACGAGTCTGGAGCCCAAATTGGTGAGGTTCCAAGTGTCACTTCATCTTTGCGATAAACAGTTTGAAGGATAGGAGTTTCATTTTCAAAAGTTGCAACATACATTTCACGTGGATACCCGTCAAAATCTACGCTAAACGCTAAACGAGTACCATCAGTAGACCATTTTGGATATTCCACCCAGCCGTATGGGGAAGGTGCCTCTGCACGCCAAAGAGAATCATCCAGAAGTTCTGTTTCACCAGTTTCAATATCGTATATGCCAATTTCAGACCAGCCCTCATTTGTAATTAACCGGTTATCTGGTGTTGTTATGGTTGCGATTTTATCTCCCATTGGAGATGGGGAAAAATATTGGATGACCCGATCTTCATCCCACACTTTAGTTTGTTTCCAGGTTTGAAGGTTTAACTCCCAAAGTTCAGAATAGTCGACAATACCATGACCATATTCAACATCTTCGTGTTTCTTTCGAAGTTTTTTCCATCCATTATCATGTTGTGTTTCATCCTCTATTTTGTAATGGATTGTCTTGCCATCATCTGAGATTACCCAATCCACAACATCAACCGCCATACGTGTGACTGCCATCAACTGGGAACCATTTGGTTTTACTCGCCATATTTGTTTCTTCCCATTTCGTGGTAGATCGTCACCCTTATTTCCACGGCGTGAAGAAAAATACAGCCACTCGTCATTTGCTCCCCACTGTAGCGAACCATCATATGCCTGATCAAACGTCAACCGAAGAGGGACTGAATCGGGCTCAGCAGTTTTTGTAATCCAAATATCCGTATTTCTTTTATCAATGTCTTCATCCCAACGCCCTTCAGTCCAAGCTGAAAATATACCGGTTGGGGAAACTGAGCAACTCGATACATAGGAAAGCGAAAAATAATCATCTGTTGTAATCCCTGAAATTGGGTTTGCGCTTTGCATGCTTAAGACAATCACTGTTATTACATACATTTGTATTCCTTTTCAATGCTAATCGTGGCGGAGCGCAACAATTGGATCTTGTTTGCTCGCCATAATTGCTGGATAAATTCCAAAAACAAGACCAGTACCCGCAGCAACTATAAACGAAACTACGATTGACCAAAGTGTGATTTGTGTTTCTAACCTAATGCCTACATCTTCAGCGGAAACCCAGCCTAGCAAACCTGCAACCCACGGAAAGAAATCGACAAGTCCTAAAGATATTCCAATTCCAAGAATAATACCAAGCAACCCTCCGGTTGCACTGAGACTACCAGTTTCAATCAAAAACTGAATAGCAATATCGCTCCTTGATGCGCCAACAGCACGACGAATTCCAATCTCACGGGTACGCTCAACAACAGAAGCGAGCATGATGTTCATGATACCGATACCTCCGACAAGGAGACTGATTGCAGCGATGGCTGTGAGTAAAATATTCATCGTTGCAGTTGTGCGTCGTACATTTTCAAGTAACTCCCATGGAACTATGATTTCAACATCTCTCATATCTGAGTGCCCAACTTTCATAATTGAGCGAATGTGTTCCGCCATAGAAACAACTTCATCTGTCGATGGGGCTGTTACATATATTTCTGATAACTCTACTTCTTCGCCACTAAAAGAACCGGATTGTCTTCGAACAACAATATCGCCAAATTCTAGTCTCGCTGTTGTTATAGGGATATGAACATCTTTATTCAAATCTCGCCCTACTAGCGCGGAGCCCGCTCCACCAGCCAAACCAACAGGTTTAAGAACGCCCACTACTGTAAAAACTCTTGAATCTATTCTAAATTGTTGCCCAACTGGGTCTGAAAGAGGAAAGAAGAGTTTTTCTATTTCAGATCCTATAACTGCGACTGGTGCTCTTCGTTCAAGATCGCCATCAACAAGATACCTCCCACCTTTTTGTACTCTAAGGTTTGCAGAATCTTTTAACTCAGGAACCGTTCCAAATGTTTGACTTGTTGTTCTAGACGCACCCTTTGAAATTTCAGAACCCACAGCCTTAAGTGGAACAATCGTATCAGCTGGAACGAACTTACCAAGACGTTGTAGGTCCGTTTTTGTCATTCCAAACTTTGCAACAAAAGATCGTCTCTGAGACCCCACCTGTTGTGATTCGGGTGGTCGTTGAGAGCGCACAATGATATTGGTCGCACCCAATGATTGAATTGCACGCAATGCACTTTGTTTATTTCCCTCTCCAATCGAAACCATCACTATCACTGAAGCCACCCCGAGGACAATCCCCAAACTTGTCAAGACCGAACGAAGTGCGTGGAGCCGGAGACTCTTTAAACCAAGCAAAATTGTTTCTAAGGAAATATTCATGCTGGCATCAATGGCTCTGGTGTCTCTGTTGCAAAGTACACTGGAATATCTATATAGAAAAGAGCACCATTACTCTGTGTTGATTGTACTGAAAGCGACGCATGCAACAATTCTGCGAGTTCTCGGCAAATCGCTAGACCAAGCCCCGTCCCAGCATGCTCTCTTGTGTGAGTTGCGTCAACTTGGCGGAATTTTTCAAAGACCATTTCAATCATATCTTCTGGAATACCTGGACCACAATCTTTCACGCAAATTTGCACAAGAGGGTTTTGTAATTTTCCACTGATTTGCTTACACATAATTGTGACTGTCGAATCTTTAGGCGTAAACTTTATTGCGTTTGATAAAAAGTTATACAGTATTTGCTGAAGTTTTCCAGGATCTGTTTGAACAGATGGAATGTCATTTTCTATTTCAAGTTTTATTGTTACGTTCTTCACATTTGCTTGAGGACGCATAATTCCACTCAAACCCTCAAGCAAATCCGAGATACTTGTCTGCTCTAAGTTCACTTCCATCCTTCCAGACTCTATTTTTGCCATATCTAAGAGTTCGTTTATCATATCGAGCAATGATCTGCCACTTGTAAGGATGTTTTTAAGATACCGTAAACGTTTTGCTCGGTCTTCTTCAGTTTCCGTAGGCATACTTTCAAGCAACTCAGCAAAACCAATAATAGAGTTTAATGGAGTCCTTAACTCATGACTCACATTTGCAATAAACTCGTTTTTAAGTTTTCCTGATTCAAACAACCCAACATTTACTTCTGCTAATTCTTCGACTTTAAGATCTAGCGACTCATTCATTTTTTGTAGTTTTTGTTGATCCGCTTCCATCCAATCAAGCATATTATTAAACGCTATTGACAGTTCTTCAAACTCATCGCCAGTTTCAAGGGTTGACCGAGCGGTTAAGTCTCCTTGTTGCACTCGCTCCGATACACGCCTTAGTTTTCGGACTGGTGAGAATATTAAGCGTTTTAAGATAACAAAAAATATCAAAGCAGATAGGATACTTCCAATCAATCCTGCAACAACAATCCATTTTCTGCTAGTTCCAATTTGTGCCTGAGCAAAACCTGTTTTTCTTTTTACTATTAATAGTGCCTTTACAGGATCTAACAAACTAGGATCGGCTACGCCCGGATTAAATGTTGTTACCCCTTCTTGTTGTATGCTTGATAATTGAGACGAAGTAATTGGTTGAGCGTATTGAAAAAAGTTTAACTGGTTTTGTCCACTCCCTTCAAAGTAATAATCTAGATTCTCATTTCCCTGCAATAATTCGTTTCTTGCCCTTTCTATAAATGTTTGATCACCGCTCCCAATTTCATGCAATTTAATGAGTTGAATTATCACATCGTCATCTTCAAATCCCTTTGATTCAACTTTTGAATCAATCCATAAGTCAGCAAGTTGCCCAGCAACTTCAAGTTGATATTCTTGGACGAGTGCAGACGTTCTAGCCCATGGAACTGCAAGTGTGCTCGCAATAATGACAACAATTGCACATCCAAAGATTGCGAGGCATTTGTTGGCAAGACTTAATCGTGATCTCATATCACCCAAGATAACGGGTTTACGAAGCTATTGGTTTAGACCAATCCCATTGTTTTGATTTATTGAGAACTGATGCAGACTGTTTCGTGCATCGAAGGCAAATTGAAGCAACAGGTTCAACAATTCCTTGCCACGCAGGTTCTTCTCTGTGCTCTAGACACATCCTGCAGGGTTCATCCATGGAAACACCACTGTCCACCAAAACCAACTCGCTGTACGCGACACTCAAACAATTGCCACACACAATACTCCCTTTGTGTCCCTCCACACATGGCACATTGTTCGCCCATGCGGTATTTCCACAGAAGTCACAAAGTATATCCTCTGGCTGAACATTTTTTTCATCCATGCCATCCCTGTGCATCAATCCACCCTAACTAAAGTAGTCGCATGAAATGGTCTCCCCTCACGCTTATACTTTCGCTCAAAATTTGTCCCAACAAGTTCACCATCTGCTGACGAAGTTGCGGGACTAAAATCTTTTCTTAAAAAGCGAGATGCATTTCGGTTAAAGTGATCTTCACACCACTCCCACAAGTCATCGTGATCTGTCACCACATGCACGATGCCACCTTTCTTCAACACTCGATGAAACATTTCAAGCGTGCTATCTTGAATAACACGGCGCTTGTGGTGGCGTGTTTTCGGCCACGGGTCACTAAAATAAAGATGTATAGTGTCGGCAACACTATCCTCACACCAAAATTTTAAAAACTCTGTAGCATCACCATAGACCATCCTTACATTTGGAATATGGTTTCTACGCAAACGATCCGCGGCATATCTATAAAACTCTGCAGCCCACTCAAACCCAAGGTAGTTTGGTTCTGTTCTAATTTGAGATTCCTGAAGTAGGAATGTTCCTTTTCCAGAACCAATTTCGATTTCAAGTGGTTTAGTTGGATTTGGATACCACTGCCTCGGGTCGATTCTCCCTTCTATACTTGGAGGAAGCGAGCGTAGTTCGATACCAATATCGCCAACGTCCAAAGTTTTACCTCTTGACAATCCGAAACTCAATGAACTCCTCCTGATGTTCCTGTAGTACTCGCTGCTGCTGCATTTGCTGCTTGCTGAGCTGCTACTGCTCCGGAAGAGTTCCCACGAACAGATACGATGCTTGATATACCAACACCATGCCCTTTTAACTCATTCTCCCAAACAACTGAACCAGTTGTTGGTTCTAGACAAAAGCTATATCCCTGAACCGAAACAATGAGTCGGTCCCCATCGAGAAGAATTGCTGGGTACCCAGAACCTTTTGGTGATTTCCATTCCCATTTCTTTTCGCCGTTATAACGATCAAGTGCGATCACCTGTTTGTTAAATCCAACAAACACAAGGTCATCTAGTTTATTAGTCATTTTCAGTCACCTTTAAAATCCAATCACTCATAATTTTGAGTGAGCCACCATCAAAAGTTGTTTCTATTTGTGCATATTCTCCAACTGCTCCTGTCACGGCTGGTTGAAACAGGTGATTAAGTCCTTCAAGTTCTACAATCGTAACGTCTCCTCCCGCTTCTTTTATTGTCGATTCGATAACTGAAAGATTTTGTTTTGAATCAACCTGAACATCTTTTGTCCCGTTCATAGCAAGTACTGGGCACTTAATCTTTGCTAAGACAGGTGCTGGGTCGTGAAAAAGAAAAAACTGCATCCAGGGCGATTGGAAAGTTTGAATCCCTTCATCGATTGCCTGTTCAAATATTTCCTCAGTTACCTCGAGTTCTTGTGCATCAAATTGCACTTTGACAAGTTCGGCCATCGCACTTCGAAGTTCATCCTCACTTACAGAACCATGCATAATCTCGTACAAAGACACTGAAGCATTTATAACACTGTCAATCATTTCTTGTTCGGCGCCAGTTGATTGCAGAAGTCTTGCTTGTTGGACAGGTAATAATTCAAAGCCTGGCACTCCTGGGCCAGCAAGCATGACAACAAACGCTATTTCGTTATCCTTAACTGCAACAAGTGGTCCAATGATACCACCTTCACTATGACCAATGACACCAATTCGCTTATTGTCTATTTCTGGATTCATCCTTGCAGTTTTCACCATCACCTCAACATCTGTTGCAAAGTCCTCTGAGGTATCTAACTTCAAGTCATCAATATTTTCCATTACTGAGCCACCAACACCTCGATCATCAAAACGTAAAGACGCTATGCCATGACGTGTAAGGTGATCTGAAATCACCAGAAAGGGCTTGTGACCCATGATTGATTCGTCTCTATCCTGTTGACCCGAACCACTAATAAGTACTGCGCAAGGAAAGGGACCTGTTCCTTCTGGAATTGTAAGGGTACCTTGCAATACATGCCCGTCGGGATGCGACACTGTAATCTCATTTGATGAATATGGGTAGGGCTCTTCTGGGTGTTGTGGTCTAACTAATTCTGCAATTGCATCCACTCTCTCGAATTCAATTTCGAACACGATTCCCTGATGCATTTCTCCAGTTAGTTTTGAATAATCTTCGTTTTCAAAAACAATAAATTCAAGCTCCGATTGCTTTAGTTCTGCTGAAATTGCGCCTTCTTTTGTGTACTTCACAGGAAGGGGAATATTTTTTGCCCCTTGTGTTGGTACTGTCAGTAACAGGAATGTTCCTTCGTCTGTTTCTGAAACACCAAGCGTCATTGCCATTGATCCCATGCTTGGTATTTGTATCTCTCCTGAATAGAGACGTGGTTCATCAGCGCAAACAGTTGTAACAACAACAAAAAGCCATGAAATACATTGGCTAAGAAACTGTTTTGTCATATTTTTACTCCTAAGAGATTATGTGGCAGTAGTTCCAGTAGGTAATTCTACTCGCTTTGCGTCTGACCACAAATCCTCTAAATCATAATATGCACGGCGCTGTGGCTCAAATAGATGTACGACGACTGAAATAAAATCTACAACTATCCAAGTTCCACCGGTATCCGTGTTTTTCCGAAACGGAGAGAAGTCCGAGTCTCTTCCCAAAGAGGTTAATTCTGAAGCAACAGACTTCATCTGTCTATCACTTGTTCCAGTTGCAACAAGAACATAATCGCACACTTGGCTTAGCCCAGTAACATCAAGAAGCAAGACATCTTCGCAATGTCTATCCTGAAGCAAACGCCCCGCTTCCACAGCGAATGCTGCAGAGTCGTGGCGATTGGATGTTTCAGAATTTGTTGAAGTCATTTAGAGACCAAGTGCACTCGAAACAACTGGTCCAAAGTTAACAACAAGACCAGCAAACACAACCGAGACAATTGCAATCAACTTGATAAGAATGTTGAGTGCCGGTCCAGAGGTGTCTTTGAATGGATCACCAACAGTATCACCAACAACACCTGCTTTGTGTGCATCGGAACCCTTACCACCGTGTTTACCTGATTCAATATATTTCTTCGCGTTGTCCCAAGCACCACCAGCATTTGCCATATAAATTGCTACAGCAAAACCAGAAGTTAGCCCACCAACAAGCAAGCCCATCACACCACCAACTCCAAGGAGGAGACCAACGATGATTGGTACAGCTATTGCAAGAATAGCTGGTGCTACCATTTCTTTTTGTGCACTAGCAGTTGAGATGTTCACACACTCGCCATAGTCAGGGAATTGGTGACCGTTAACTTCAACCTTCTTAGGCCAATTCATTGGGTCTTCAATCTCTTCGTCGCTCATACCATTCTTTTTGAACGCCTCTTTCATAATCGCAAACTGGCGGCGACATTCATTCATCATTTGATATGCGGCACGACCAACAGCGTTCATCGTCAGAGCACAGAAAACAAATGCCAGCATGACGCCCAAGAAAATGCCTCCCAGAACTTTAGGGTTCATGATGGTGACATTGTAGAACGAAAGAAGTTGTTTAATTTCTGCTTTGTGTGATGGAACAAGTTCAAACGAAACACCTGCAACTGAAACGTTGTGTGAGTTTTCTTTATCGCTCCAAGCGAAGTCTGCAGCAAGCGTGCCTTCTGCCCACTCCAAATCTTCAACAGCTCGTTGCGTTGCGTCTGAAGAAAGCATTAATCCACCGAATGTTTCGCCGCCGTTATTAGCAACAAACTCGCCATTGCCAAGGTACGCAATTGTGTTTTCAGCTTCTTGCACCATTGCAATGTCGTTAGTAATTTTCTTGTCCAAACTTGTTTGCACCACTGATACGTAAGCAGCAAGCAATGCAAGCGCGGTCAATGCCGCAGAACCGATTGCAAACCCCTTGCCGGTAGCAGCTGTTGTGTTACCAAGTGAGTCAAGCATGTCTGTTCGTTCACGAACGATTGGTGGCTGGCCTGTCATTTCTGCGTTGCCACCAGCGTTATCTGCAATTGGGCCATACGCATCTGTCGCAAGTGTAATACCAAGGGTACTCAGCATGCCTACTGCAGCAATGCCAACGCCGTAGAGTCCTAGAAGGAAGTTTTCATTTCCGCCAGCGAAACTAAATGCGGAGATAATTGCAACAACAATAACAATGAGCGGTGCCCATGTTGAAATCATGCCTTCAGCGATACCTGCAATGATTGTAGTTGCTGCACCAGTTTCGGTTTGTTCAGCAATTCGCTGAGTTGGAGGGTGTTCGTACGATGTGTAGTACTCCGTTGCGTACGCAATGATGAGTCCTGCAGCCAAACCTGTAATTATGGAAAGCCAAGGACCCGCCCACCAGATATCTGTCCCATTAAAGAGGAAGTAGAACAAACCGCCACAGAGAACGGCGATGAGGAAAGAGGCAACATACACACCCTTGTGAAGACCTTTTAAAAGTTCACTAAAGGATGCGTTTTCTTTTGCACGGACTACAAATACACCAACAAGCGAACAGAATATGCCAAGCCCAGCAAGAGCCATAGGAGCTATTGCGAGTCGCATTCCAAGTTCTGTGTTTTGCAAACCCATTGCAGCAGCAGCGCCAAGAGCCATCGTTGCAAGAATCGAACCATAGTAACTTTCGTAAAGGTCAGCACCCATACCTGCAACGTCGCCAACGTTATCGCCAACGTTATCTGCAATAGTTGCAGGGTTACGTGGGTCATCTTCAGGGATGCCAGCTTCAACTTTACCAACAAGGTCAGCACCAACATCAGCTGCTTTTGTATACACACCACCGCCAACACGAGCAAATAACGCTTGAGTAGAAGCTCCCATACCAAATGTCAACATAATGGAAGTAATTTCAACCAATTCTTTGCCTGGCATTACTTTGTTCCAAAGGTAGAACCAGACTGAAGTATCAAGGAGTGCAAAACCAACAACAACGAGTCCCATGACCGCTCCTGACCGGAATGCAACTCTAAGACCATCATTTAAAGATTGTTTCGCAGCCCATGTTGTACGGGCAGAAGCGTTGGTTGCCATTTTCATACCAAACCAACCGCAAAGACCGGAGAACAACCCCGCAATTGGCACACCAACCGCCGACCATACGGGCTGAATATCAGCAAACCCAAGAAGAGCAAGAATCGCTATAAGAACAATAAATACAACAAAAACAACTTTGTATTGACGCTTTAGATACGCCATTGCACCAGCACGAACGTGCTCAGCAATTTCAATCATTTCTGGTTCACCTTCGCTTTGCGACATTACGCCTCTACTAAAGGCAAATGCCATAAAGAGAGCGACAATTGCGCCTACAGGTGCGAGGTAGTACAACATCCAAGGATCTGATGCTGTTGTTTCTTGGGCTAGCATGAGTACATTCATTGTTAGGTATCTCCAATATGTAAATGGTTTTCTACCATTCGATTATTTACATCTTTTCAAAAATAAGTAACATCAACGGTCGCAAACTTGTATAGCGACAAATCATTGTTGTTTATGGTTGTGGTGTTTACTCAAGAGCGTGTTCGCTGTTGTGGAAAGTTCAGTTCACGGTAACGACGTGACTCTGCTTTTCGACGTGCTCGGCGCTTTCGTTCTGAAGGTTTTTCAAAGTACTGACGCTTTTTTACGTCCTTTGTTAGGTTTTCTTTTTCGCAAAGTTTTTTGAACCGACGAAGCATCTGCCCCGCGGATTCATTTTGTCTAGCTTTGATACGAATTGCCATAAGTTTGGTCGCCTTCTATTGGAAAAACAGTTCTGAGCCACGTATTAGAACGCAAAAAGGGCTATGTTGCAAGGGGGAGGGCGAAGATATGTAAACCCTTTGTGCACAGCGGGTTGCGGACTTCTCAAGAACCGATATCCTAGTCATAATCATGGAATTGATGATTGATACATGGAATGTCCTCCACCAAACAGGAGTATTGCCCCCCGAATCCGCTGGAATAGGGATAAAGGGGCTAGCTTTCTTGATTAGAAAGAGCCGTTGGTCGGGTGAAAAAATCACCTTCGTCTGCGATGGCACGCCTTCAGATAATTGCGCAAACGGTCAAAATTACCGAACCGTATTTACTGGTTCAACACGAACAGCTGATGATGAGATTATGGATAGAGTTGCAACCTCTTCCTCATCACGGGAAACAATTGTTGTCACAAGTGACAGAGAAATTATTCGATCCATTAAATCCAAAGGTGCGCAGCACATTGGTTCTGCCGAATTCTTGCAAATCCTAGTCGATGACAATAAAACCACGAAAAAAAAACATGTCCAGAGACCAAGCGGTCTTTCTTCAAAACTCGCAAAAGAGTGGAAACAAGAATTTGGGATAGATGACAATACATTACGAGATTTGAAAGACTCATCGATACCAAAAATAGAAAGCAACACTGATCCTCAACCAGAACAAGTTAATCCACCTCAAAACAAAAAAAAGCAAAATACAAAACAAGATGAGCCGGTGTTACCTAAAGAGTTACTTGAGGAAGCAAGGCGGTTGTTGAAGGGTTAACCATAGAACATGTTGAATGTCCCAACAGCAAGGATGTTTCTTATGGTTTACGGTTGCAACCTTTGCCAAGACCATTCTTCATCAACTCTCGTATACCGAATTCGATCATGCAAACGTCCATCGTGCCCCTGCCATAACTCAATCATGTCAAGAGTCACACGATAGCCTCCCCAAAATTCTGGTCTAGGTATTTTCCTCCCAACCCATTTCGCTGTAAGAGCCGCAACCTTTGCCACCAACGCTGCTCTGCTCTGTAGTGGATGTGATTGCTTACTTGCCCATGCACCAGTCTGGCTCAATCTTGCACGAGTTGCGAAGTAATCATCCGATTCTTCTGGTGAAACCTTTGTTGCTCGTCCCTGAATTCGAAGCTGCCGTTGCATATCATCCCAGTGGAAGAGCAACGAAACAGCGCTGTTTTCTTCAATGTCTTTAGACTTGTCGCTTTCGTAGTTCGTATAGAACACAGCACCTCTTTCATCAAACCCCTTCAGCAATACCATTCTCGAGGAAGGTTGACCTTCTGAATTAACAGTTGACAACGCAAGTGCTAATGGGTTTGGCATTGGGTACGAAGACTCTGCTTGATCAAACCAATGCTTGATTGCTTCAATGGGTGATGATGGTGGTGAATTAAAGTTCATCAATCACGCATAGGATACAACACTACAGCTCTGCTTGGATAATCACATTGTGTACACAATATCTAGAGCTTTACCAAGACGCTCATGCATATCCTGAAGATGTGCAAGTGTATAGGTGTCAATGCTTGCTCCATTTTTTAATGCCTCACCAAGATCTTCATAGAGCTGGCGTGCGTGAAGCAGAGCAAGTGTTCTTATTGATCTAAACATTCGAACCCTACCAGTTGATAAATCAATGAGTCTGTCTACCATTTCAGCTTGTAAGTTGCGGTCAATAGAGGAAATCATCGGTGAACGGTTTGACCAGTCACCATCTGTGTATTCCATGTCACCATAAATTGCATCCATAAGTGTTTGAAAAATTTCTGCAATAGTCAACGCGTCTTCATCTTCTGGAACTAAAAACTCATTGTCATACACCATCCGAAGACGGCTTGGGGCAAGAATTGTTGAGAGAAGCCCAGCCTGATTTCCAAGAATTCTATCGTGAATCGGCCATGTTGCTTCGCCAGTATCACCGCCACCGCCATACCACTTATCTACATTGAAGTGTGTTATGAGATGAGGGGACAAACCGTATGCGTTCTCATCAAAGACGGTGTTTACAATGAACTCAAGGGCAGCTCGCTGTTGTTCCGCAGGAACAACCTGTACTGGTGGAACATCTTCTTCGCCAAAATCACCCTTCTTGTTCCTATTCGTGTGTGCACCACCAATCCAATCAGACATCATGCTCGCTGCACTCATTTGCATTCGTAGTGTCGTTTCATATCCGCGGCGTGCTTTTGACCAACTATCACCATCTTCAACAAAATGGTCTAGAAGGTCTTCTCTTAATTTGTTTACGATTCGCATTTGATTTTCTGCATACGTAAGTGGGTCTTTACTAAAGTCATACCGCTTAGCCAGAGGGTCTGGTCCAGAAGTATCTTCATCTGTCAAATATGCGTGCGCGGGATCACTTGCTCTTTCTAGAACTGCACTTGGTTTATCAAACGTATACCCATATTCGATAGCCCAGTAGTCATAGGGACCTATGCCAATCATTGCAAAATCACCCTGAACCTCGCCAGTATCCATGTTGAAGTTAACAGGGTTGTAATCCATTACCGAGGAGGTGAATGGTTTGTTGCCACGAATTTCTTCGGAGTTAATCTCTTCCATGGTGTACAAGCCCGATGCTTTAAAGTTGTGGCGTAATCCAAGAGTATGCCCGACTTCGTGACACACCAAGCCAGACAACAGAGGACCAATAAACCATTCTGGAATTCCATCCAACTCATCTCCGGTTGAGCGGCCATCGTCCGTTGGAGCACCCAATTCAAGAAGATTTAAAGTCTCAAGACCAAGGCGAGCAAACGCCATCTGGCTTGCAAGTTGATAAGCTGCTAAGCAGTGGCGATCTTCATCACCTAGCCACCCTGCTATTGCAGCAAGGTCGTCATTGTTTGCAAGAATAGGGTCAATCGATGCATCAGATGCATTACCCTCTTTTCGGGCTTGTAACACTTTTGCGCGTTCCATTGGATCTGCCATGCGAATTCGTGGATCCCATTGAGGATACTGATTTAACCACTGAATGTCTTCTGGGCTCATCGCTGCCATTGCTTCTGAAGATCTTGGCTGTTGGTTGTACCAACGCCAGTATGCTCGAATCCAACCATCTGTGAGGATGATATCTGCATCGAGAATTTCGCCCGTCATTGGGTGCGCACGTGACGGACCGATTGCAGTAGCTACGTCGTTATGTAACCAACGGAGGAAATTGTACCGAACATCTTCTGGATCTTTATCCATGTGAGCACCGGTCACAGCATCTTGATAATAAACTTCTATTGCGTTATCGATTCCAATTTTTCGAAAAGCATCATTCCAATAAAGCACACCATCTCGTACCCACCTTCGATAACGAACAGGAACGGTGTGTTCTACATAAAACACAATTGGTTCCTTTGGTGGGCTTAGTGTGAGTTTAGAATCTCGCTTCTGAAGGTTCCAGCGATTAATATAGTGAATCCACTTATCTTCATTGTGATACTGTCCTAAGTCGCGGTATGTTGTTCCAAAGTATCCAACACGTTCGTCTGCTTTTCTTGGTTTATAGCTACTGCGTTCAGGTACTTCGCTGATTGAATAATGAATAGTTTTAAATACACCGCCACTTGTTGGCATCTCAAACGCAACTTCTAGATTCTTGGGAAACGATTTCGCCTTTTTAATTCTTACAAGTTTACTATTTGCACCACTAGCAACTGATCCTGCTACCCTTGATGCGTTGTTAACGAGTAAATAATCCAAATCAATAACTGGCTGCCCACTTGGACCAGTCGCAATAATTGGAACATCTATCAACACTTTGTCCGTAAAAATTGTATCGACAGAATCCTTTGATGATTTATCTCCAGAAGATCGAACGGAAACTTCTGGTGAAATAAACGCGAGTCGGTCTCCATACTTTCGAAGATAGACGTACGCCTCATTACCTTGCAAACCAGCAAATTTCACACCTGCAGATGGTGTAACTGCTATAAAGAATTTTTTGCTACTCCATCCACGCGGAAGTTCTACAAGGAGTTGTTGCTCTTTGGCGTTTTTCCACAATCCAAATAGTGGAGAAGACCCGTCAACTGTGGAAACAACTTTTGTGTACCCATCGTTTACTTCGTCAAACTTCTTTGGTTTGCCAAGGGCTGTTGACGCGATTGACGCGATAAGGAAGGAATAAAATAGTTTGTTTTTTATCATGAAATAGCTCCAGTAATCATCTCTTCCCATACGTCAGTCTATGGGCTTTATGTTCGAATAAAATTGCTCTCTACTGCATCGGCTTGGCAATTCGGGACGCAATACAGAACGCATAAGAGAGCTCTTTATTGTTGTTCTCGGACCTTAAAAAACTTGAATCAATGGGCTATTCCAGCAATGTCGTTGAATCTGCCTGAGTGTTTCTATACTCAGAAAAACGCCCTAGTAAGTCGGAATCGCTCATTCCAAGCATTTGAACAGCGAAAAGAGCAGCATTTGTCGCTCCTGCACCACCGATTGCAAATGTTGCTACTGGGATTCCTTTTGGCATTTGAACCGTTGAGAGCAGGGAATCAAGGCCATCGAGGGACCAGGCCTGCATTGGGCAGCCCAAAACAGGTTTTTTTGTATGTGCAGCTACAACTCCAGCTAGATGAGCCGCTCCACCAGCAGCACAGATAAAGAGTTCAACACCGCGTTTTTCAGCACCTGATAGGTATTCTTTGAGTAATTCCGCGTTTCTATGTGCTGATAACGCATTGCATTCGTGTGGCACATTGAAGGATTCGAGCATCTCGCTCGCTCTTTTCATCACTGGCCAATCCGAAGCGCTCCCCATTAAAATCCCAACTCGTGCATTTTCAACTGTTGTGTATTTTGTCATACACACATTCTACCTAATTTCGAGCCTGACCTCATACACTGTAGTAATGAGAGTCGCTGTAATTGGTTCAAGAGGATCGGTCGGGAGAGTGTGTATACAAGAACTCACCGCTAAGGGTCATGTTCCTGTTCCGTTAAACAGAAAAGACGAAATTCCAAATGATGTGCAAGGTGTCATTGTCGCAGCAGCTATTCCCAATAGAGAGTTTGCTGTTCCTTTTGTTGACTGCACAGGGGAGTTGCCAAATACCTCACTCGTACTCCCCTCTGTTTTAAAATCAAAATCAAACCGGTTACGAATTCCCAATTGCATGGCTTCTCTTATTGCACAAGCACTTGCACCACTACACAACGAATGCACTATTGTGAACATCATCGCAACGTGCATGCAATCGGCCTCGGGTGCGGGATGGAGAGGAGTACAAGCGCTGCAACAAAATAATACTGAAGAAATATTTGCTGGGCAACTTGTTAACAATATTTTGCCTCATGAAAAAGCCAAGCAAGAAGAGCGAGCAATAATAAATGATTTGCAAAAATTATTTAATTGTAAAGTAGTTGCAACCTCATTTAGGGTTCCTGTTTTTACTGGGCATATTGCAAGTTTACATATCAAAACCGAAGAACCTATTGCTACAGAGTTACTTCCGCTCTCTGAACAGTTTGATCCACGAACAATGGAAAACAAACGGCATGTTGCCATTGGAAGAATTAGGATCCATGAAAATACCGCAGACCTTGTGGTCTGCGGTAATCAATTAATGTGCGGAACCGCGATTCCGGCGGTCGAATCAATCGTCTGAACGTAGTTTTGCAAGCACTGTAAAATCTTCTAGCGTTGTCACGTCTTGTTGTGAGTCGGTTCCTGCAGCAACATCTCGCAATAGTCGACGCATAATTTTGCCGCTGCGTGTTTTTGGAAGTGCGTCAGTAAATTTCAACAAATCGGGTTTTGCAATTGCTCCAATTTCATCTCCGACATGTTGTCGAAGGGTTTGTTTAAGTTCTTCAGATGGTTCGCACCCGCTTGCAAGAGTACAAAATGCAGCTATTCCAGTCCCCTTGATTTCATGAGGAATACCAACCACCGCAGCTTCAACAATCGCTTCGTGACTTACTAAAGATGATTCAACTTCCATCGTACCGAGTCGATGCCCCGAAACATTTATAACATCATCAATTCGACCCATAATCCAAAAGTTTTTATTTTCATCACACCTCGCGCTATCACCTGCAAGGTACATACCATCAACACGACCAAAATATGTTTCTACAAATCGTTCCCTATCGCCAAAGATTCCTCGCAATATTCCAGGCCATGGCTTTCGGATAACAAGTAGCCCACCAGCATTCGTTGGAACTTCAGAACCATCTTCTTCAACAACTGCAGCATCAATCCCAAAAAATGGTCTTGTACAAGAACCTGGAGTTGTGGGTGTTGCTCCCGGAAGTGGTGTCAGCATTTGACCACCTGTTTCTGTTTGCCACCATGTATCCACAATTGGACAATTATTTCCACCAATTTTTTCTCGGTACCACATCCATGCTTCGGGGTTAATTGGCTCGCCAACAGTTCCAAGTAATCTTAACGAACTTAAGTCGTGCTTCTCTGGATGTTCATCTCCCCACTTCATAAATGCACGAATAGCTGTTGGAGCCGTATAAAACTGTGTAACTTTATGCCGGTCAACAATACTCCAAAATCGATCTGGATTTGGGAAATTTGGTGCACCTTCGTACATAAGAGTTGGAACTCGGTTGGGTAGTACACCATAAATAATATAACTGTGACCAGTAATCCAACCAATATCAGCCGTGCACCAGTAGACCTGATCGTTGTCCGGCTTTAGGTTAAACACCCATTTACTTGTTAAGTAGGTGTACACCATGTACCCACCAGTTGTGTGAATAATCCCTTTGGGTTTTCCGGTTGAGCCAGATGTATAAAGCAAAAAGAGCATGTCTTCCGCTTCCATTGATTCACATGGACAATCTTCTTCTTGGCCATCACAAACATCGTGCCACCACAGATCACGCTCTTGGTTCCAAGATATAGCGTTGTCGCATCGTTTTAACACTATCACTGTTTCAATTAGAGAAGTAAGTTCGGTAGCTGCATCAACATTTTCTTTTAATGGAACAACTTTTCCCCGTCGCCACGAACCGTCGCATGTAATGATGACGTTGCTTTTTGCATCTTCAACTCTATCTGCTATGGCTTGTGAGGAAAAACCACCAAAAATCACTGAGTGTGGCGCGCCAATTCTTGCGCATGCGAGCGTAGCGATTGCAAGTTCTGGAACCATCCCCATATAAATTGTAACCACGTCGCCCTTTTTAACACCTTGCGATTTCAACGCGTTTGCAAACTTGCAAACTTCGGAGTGTAGGTCGTAATATGAAAATGTTCTAACTTCACCGAATCCATCGTTGTCTGTTGGTTCCCCTTCCCAAATGATTGCAATGTCATCACCGTGACCCATATTTATTTGTCGGTCAATACAATTGTGACAAATGTTAGTTTTCCCACCGTCAAACCAACGCACATCAGGGAATTTTCCCGTTTGCACTGTGTCCCACCTTTCAAACCAATCGAGTTCATCAGCTACGTCGCCCCAAAAACCATCCGAATCTTCTAATGATCGTTTGTGTAATGTTTCGTACTCTTCCATCGAAGAAATGTACGCGCCACCTATTCTTGAATCGAAATTTTCTGGTGGAGCAAAGATACGATCTTCTTGAAGGATTGACTCAATACTGCTTGTACCTGTCGTTTTTTGATCTGTCATTTTGGGACTCCAATCTTTTTGTCCCATGATACGCTCTACTTTCTTTTTCGCCCCCGCCCGCCTCGTTTAGATACACTTTTTTTTTCTTTTCGCTTTCTTGTTTTATTTCTTGGGATTTGTGGCTCAACAACATCTTCAATATGTCTAGTAGGCATTTTTGTTATTCTTAGTTCCATCTGACGTGTTGGAAGGTCGATGGCTGTAATCTGCACGGATACTTGGTCGCCGGTAGACAAAACTGCTCCGCTTTTTTGAGCCACAATTCTTCCTGTCCCTTCCATCCTAACCCAACGATCTGTCCTTTTTGATGACCTTGAAATTGAATCAAATCGTGCCATCCCCTCGACCAAAAATCTTTCTAGAGAAACAAAAACTCCCTGCGTTGAAAAACCTGTAATGATTCCTGTAAATTCGTCTCCAAGATGCTCTTCGTATAGAAATTGCATAACAAGAAACGTGCGTAGGGATCGTTCTGCCTGCTCAGCATTTCTCTCAGTTGAAGAACACGATTCGCCAAGTTCTATAAGTTCTCCTTCAGACATAACTCGAGTATCACTTCGAATATTTTGCACAAGTGCTCGCCTTGCTTTTCCGCCCTTTTTGGAACTGCCATTATTTGTGTAATCTAAATATGCTGCAACTGTGCGATGCACCGTTAAATCCGGATATCTACGGATTGGGCTCGTGAAATGAGCGTAGTGTTTGCTTGCAAGGGCAAAGTGGCCTATTTCTGCGGGACTATAAGTCGCTTGAGTTAGTGTTCTTAACACAGCAAAATGAATTGCTCTTGAAGAATCGCTTTCCTTCGTTGCCTGTAACAATCGTTGTAAATCTTCCCGTGCTGGCTCTTCTGGCATCCCAACACCAACACTTCGGGCAAACAACCGCAACTCTTCCATGTCTTTAAATTTTGGTTCTGGATGTACTCTACGAAGTAAAGCAATATCAAGACCAGCAAAAGTTCTTGCAACAGCTTCGTTTGCCTCAACCATAAACATTTCGATTATCCGGTGGGTAAATGCATCATCTTCGGGGTGAGCATCAATCACATGACCATCATCATCAAACTCTAGTACAACTTCGGGTAACTGCAACTCTATCATTCCATCTTTACGCCTTCGTGAGAGAAGTTTTTTAGCCAATGTGTCAGCAAGGCGCAATGATTCTGTTAACTGCTGTTTGTACTCTCCACCGGTAACAGAATGTTTTCGTGCTTCTTTTTCATTCCCATCAATAAGCGCTTGTGCTTCCAAATACGTCAACCTTTTTTCAGAACGGATTACTGTGTTCTGTAGACGATGACCAATTACTTTTCCGTTTTTATCAAACCGAATAAAAATAGACTTCGCCCAACGGCGAACACCCTCTTGTAACGAGCAAACACCATTAGACAACACTTCTGGCAACATTGGAATAACGTGCCGAGGAAGATACACACTGTTTCCACGCTCAATTGCGCCCTTATCCAGAGCGCTCTCGGGAGAAACAAAACTTGCAACATCTGCAATATGAACGCCCAATTCCCACTCTTGGGTGTCATTGTCGAAAGAAATGTTAATTGCATCATCAAAATCTCGTGCATCAGGCGGATCGATGGTAAATATAAAAGTACTGGTTAAGTCTTCACGATCTTCATCGCCAGTTTCTTCAAAATGTGAGGATGCCTGCCGTGCTTCTTCTTTCGATGCTTCGTTAAATTCTTCGTGTAGTCCATAAGCCAAAACAACTGCCTGTGTTTCAACATCGGGCCTACCAGCATCTCCAAGTACTCGTGTAATAACACCTTCACCGTAATAGTCTTTCTCAGGATAATGAAGCATTTCAAAAACAATTTTGTTTCCTTCTTTTGCATCCTTTGCACCAACATCCCTAATAATAATTGGGTCGTGTAACTCGCGACCATCTGGCTGTGCAAACCATCCCTTTCCTCTTTTAAACAGTGTTCCTACATATTCCCCTCGACCGCGTGAAAGTACTTCTGTAATTCTTCCAGCACTGCCCTTGTCTTTTTTCCACCGACCCCCCTGAATAATCACAACACGAACGGTATCACCTGAAACCGCATCTCCCTCAGACCCTGATCCGATATATACATCACCCTCTCGATACCGTTGGGATGGTGTTACAAACCCAAAACCTCTTTTGTTTGATCGGTAGGTTCCTGTAATTTCTTCTGGAAGTGCTGGAAGTCGAACACAATCATCCCGACCAATTTCAATCAAACCATCTTCTTCCGCCTTGCACAATGTTTCATCAAATGCGGAACGGAGTTCGTTATCAACACGTAAATCCTTAACAATATTTCGAATTGTTGTGGGACGATACCCGTCGTGTGAGAGATGGTCTAAAAGTTTGTTAAGGAATCGCAGAGGCATACGTTGATGCTAACCCTTTTTGGGTGACGGCGATTTTTCTTTTGGTTTTTTACTGTCTTTTTTACTACTGTCTTTTTTAGTGCTGTCTT
>CAZQGB010000005.1:33078-64500 GCA_964592615.1 uncultured Isosphaeraceae bacterium
TTTTCTTTTGGTTTTTTACTGTCTTTTTTACTACTGTCTTTTTTAGTGCTGTCTTTTTTAGTGCTGTCTTCTTTTGGGTTGCTCGATTCTTTTTCCGCCTTTGCATCCTTTTTATAAGAGTTACTTCGGTAGTCTGTCTCGTAGAAACCACTTCCCTTAAAAACAACAGCAGAACCAGAGCCAATGAGCCGCTTTAGTTTCAGTTTTTCACACTCAGGACATTTCTTTTTCACCGATGCTGTCATTTGTTGGAACAATTCAAACTCGTACCCACAATTCTGGCATTGGTATTCATATGTTGGCATAATTAAGAACTTACTGATACCTTCGCAGGGCAGATAACTATGTCACCAAGTTGAAAGCCAGTTTGCATAACCATAACTATATGATCCGCATCATAATCTTCTGACTCTTCCCTCATCATCGCTTCATGCATTTGTGGGTCGAAGGTATCTCCGAGTTCTGGATTAATCGAAGTCACCCCGCAGTCTGCAAGACCCTGAAGGAGTGAGTCGCGAGCCATCTGAAATCCTTTAATAACAACATCGTCACTAGCATGTTCGATTGCCAAATTCATTTGTTCAATCGAAGGAATAAGGGAGCGAATTATTTGCGCTTTTCCGCCATTTACTGCCCTTGTTTCATTTTCCACACTGCGTCTTTGGAAGTTTTTAAAATCAGCAAGTGCACGAAGTTTAGCTTCGTTAGCTTCTTCTAAATCTTGTTTCAATTGATCCACTTCTGAGAGAGGTTCTTCCACAAGTTCTTCGGATGTGTCGATTTGGTCTTCGGATGTGTTTGAATCAGTCATCATTTTTTATTCCTCGTCATGACGAGATCGTCCGCCAGTAACGGCGTCTTTTAATTTTTCCCACAATGAACTTTCGCCTTCGTGGACTGGAATGTGTTCTGTTTTTGCATATTCTTCTAAGAGCTGCCGCTGTTCTTCAGTCAATTTATTAGGGACAGCAAGTCGCACGATAATAACAAGGTCCCCACGCTTTCCTGTTCGAAGATCTGGAAGACCTGCTCCTTCGATTTTGAAAACATCGTTGGTTTGAGTTCCACTTGGTATATCTAATTCATGTGAGTTATCTATTGAATTCACTTCAATTGTTGCACCAAGAGCTAATTGAGTAAATGCTACTGGTACAACCTGAATTAAATGATTGCCATCCCGTTCAAACCTTGAATCGCTTTTCACACGGACAACAACATGTAAATCACCAGATATACCTTCACCACCTTGAGATACTTCCGGAGCTGGTGGTTCGCCCTCACCTGCAACCCGTACTGCTTGACCATTGTGAATGCCTGCTGGTATCTTTACTCTGAGTTGTCTATGAATGGCTTTTCGACCGCGACCTCTGCAATCCTCACATTTTTCAGTGATTACTGAACCCCGACCACGACATGCTGGACATGCGGAGACCATTCTGAACATTCCACCAAGACCAGCTTGGGCGACTTTTCCTTGCCCTTGACATGCTTGACATGTTTTTGGTGAAGTTCCTGGTTTTCCTCCACCACCTGAACATGTTTCGCACACCGATAGACGATCGAACTCAACATCACGCTGTGTTCCTGTCAACACTTCTTCAAGAGTTACTTCAACATCAGTTTCAAGGTCGAAACCGCGGTGCTGTCGAGTTCGCCCACCACCGCGACCAAAACCGCCACCACCTAGGATGTCGTTGAACATTGAAAAGATATCTTCAACATTCATCGTGTTGTAGTCGTGTGCTGCGTGTCCTCGGCCACGCAATCCTTCGTGACCGTATTGGTCGTAAATTGTGCGCTTTTGTGAATCTGAAAGTATCTCGTATGCCTCTGCACACTCTTTAAAACTTTGTTCTGCTTCAGAGTCACCCGGATTGCGATCGGGATGATATTTCATCGCTAATCGACGATAAGCACGCTTAACCTCTGAACCATCGGCAGAGCGATCTATTCCAAGAATTTCGTAATAACATTTCGTAACAGTCATAGCAATAGCTTGATTGATTTAGAAAATCGCATTCTCAATTGGATTGTCATCATCGTTCAAATCAGTAATAACCACATTAGTTGTAAGCAATAATCCTGCAACTGAAGCTGCATTTTGAATTGCTGTACATACTACGAGTGCTGGATCAATAATTCCCGCCGTAATGAGATCTTCGTAACAACGAGTTGAGGCGTTGTACCCAAATGCACCTGTGCCCTCTTTTATTTTCTCAACAACAACATCGCCATCATCACCGCCATTTGACGCGATTAATGATGCTGGTTCCTCAAGAGCAGTTGCAAGAATATCGAAACCGTACTTTGCATCACCTTTTGCACTTTTTCGTGCTTTCGTTAATGCATCAATTGCACGAATATACGCAACGCCGCCTCCTGCAACGTATCCTTCTCGTGCTGCTGCACGGGTTGCAGCAAGTGCGTCATCAACACGATCTTTGCGCTCCTTCATTTCTACTTCACTTGTGCCACCAACCTGAATAACTGCAACACCTCCGGTTAATTTCGCGAGGCGTTCTTGTAGTTTTTCTTTGTCGTAATCACTAGAAGATCGTTCTATTTGAGCGGTGATTTGATTCACTCTTGCATCAATATCTGATTTCTTACCAGCGCCACGGACAATAGTTGTGCCATCTTTTGTTACAACAACTCGTTTTGCACTACCAAGTTCACTAAGTTCTACATCTTCAAGATTTCTTCCAAGGTCTTCTGAAAAGAATTCGCCACCTGTAAGTGCGGCAATATCTCCGAGCATCGCTTTTCGGCGATCTCCAAAACCAGGAGCTTTAACAGCGCAGATTTTCAACGTTCCACGAAGCCGGTTAATAACCAAAGCTGCAAGTGCTTCGTTTTCTACATCTTCTGCAATGAGTAGCAGTGGCTTGCTTGAAGTGACAGCTTTATTGAGCAGAGGAAGCAAGTCTGAAAGATTTGTTATTTTCTTCTCAAAAATTAGAATGTTGCAATCTTCAAGTACACACTCTGAGGTCTTTGGATCAGTCATGAAATATGGGCTTAAAAATCCCTTGTCAAATGCCATGCCTTCAACATATTCCAGTGTTGTTTCTGCTGTTTTGCCTTCTTCAACTTCAACAACTCCATCACCACCAACCTTATGAATGGCCTGAGAAATTATGTCGCCAATAACTTCATCGTGGTTCGATGAAACCATCGCTACTTTTTGAAGGTCGCTTTTGCCTTTACATTCTTTTGACATCGCATTAACCGCATCCGTAGCAATTTTTGCAGCGGCATTGATGCCACGCTGAACAGTGACTGGATTCGCACCAACCGTTGTGTGGCGAAGCCCGTTACTAAAAATTGCATCGGCAAGAATTGTTGCTGATGTTGTTCCATCACCGGCAACATCTGCTGTCTTCTTTGCAACTTGCTGAACCATTTTGGCGCCCATGTTTTGAAACCGTTCTGGGAACTCCACTTCTTTAGCAACAGATACTCCGTCTTTAGTGACAACCGGGGAACCATAAGCTTTTTGAACAACAACATTTCGCCCTGCGGGTCCCATTGTGATTCCCACTGCTTTTGTCATTCGTTTAATACCTTCACGGAATTCTTCGTGAGCAGCATTTTCATATTTCATTTGTTTTGCAGTCATGTGTATATATTCTCTTTCTTCACTCAAGCATCAACCATGCCAAGCAATTCGCTTTCACGCACGATGAGGTGAGTGTCACCTTTTATTTCTATTTCTGTTCCTGAATACTTGCCAAACACAACAACATCGCCCTTTTTTACATCGGGTTTAATGCGTTCGCCGTTATCGAGAAGTTTTCCAGGACCTGTCGCAACAACTTTGCCTTGCATTGGTTTTTCAGTGGCTGATTCAGGTAAAAAAATACCTGATGCGGTTTGCGTTTCTCGTTCAAGGGGTTTAATTAAAATTCTATCTTCAAGTGGTTTTACTGCCATTTTTAATCTCCAGTCTTTAGTGCGTGTTCTGATTTTGATTTTGTTTAAATTACGAGTTTAGAATCCCATGCCTGGCATTCCGCCCATGCCGCCCATGCCGCCCATGCCTGGCATGCCACCCATGCCGCCCATGCCGCCCATTGGATCCATGCCACCCATTTCTGGGGTTTCCTCTTCATCTGATGGGACATTTGTAATAATGCAATCGGTCGATAGCATCATGCAAGCAACAGATGACGCATTTTGTAAGGCGCAACGATCTACTTTAGCAGGCGTAAGAACACCATCAACTAACAAATCGCCATACTCAAGAGTAAGCGCATTGAATCCGTTGCTTCCCGACATCTCTGACACCTTAGCTACAACAACCGTGCCTTTTACCCCTGAGTTGTCTGCAATTGTTTGAAGCGGCAACACAAGAGCATCGCCAATAACATCAAACCCAACCTTTTCATCGCCCCTTGCGGATTTTTTTGCCTTTTCAAGGGAATCGATTGAACGAATGAAACTAACTCCGCCGCCAGGAACAACCCCCTCTTCAATTGCTGCTCTTGTAGCGTGAAGCGCGTCTTCTACCCTTGCCTTACGTTCCTTGAGTTCTGCTTCAGAAGCTGCACCAACATTTATTTGAGCAATACCGCCAGCGAGTTTCGCCAAACGTTCTTGAAGTTTTTCTCGATCATAATCTGAAGTGCTCGCATCTATTTCTGTTCGAATTCTAGCAATCCGAGTTTGGATATCTTTTGATGTACCTGCACCCTCGATAATTGTTGTTTCTTTATTTGTTACTTCAATTTTCTTAGATTGACCTAGTTGCGTAAGACTAATCTTCTCAATGTCGACACCAAGATCCTTCATGATGGCTTCACCACCAGTAAGAATTGCGATGTCTTCAAGCATTGCTTTTCTTCGATCGCCATATCCTGGGGCTTTTACCGCAACGACTTGCAACACGCCTCGTAGCTTGTTTATCACGAGAGTTGAGAGTGCTTCGCCAGTAATATCTTCAGCAATAATCAACAGAGGTCGCTTAGCTTCCATTACTTTTTCAAGAAGTGGAACTATTTGTTTTGCTGATTCAATTTTATCTTCATAAATGAAAACAAGTGGTTTATCTAAAACCGTTGTCATGTTGTCGACATCGGTTACAAAGTTTGGGCTAAGAAAACCTCGGTCAAACTGCATGCCTTCAACAACATCTACGGTTGTGTCAAGAATCTTACCTTCTTCGACAGTGATGACGCCATCTTTTCCAACTTTTGAAAAAGCCCTCGCCATGATCTTCCCAATCTCTGGGTCGTTGTTTGCTGAAATGGTTGCAACGGCTTCAATATTGTCTTCGATTGATTGTGACATTTCATCGATTGATTTTGTTACTGAGTTTACTGCGTTTCGAATTCCTCGGACCACAGCGTTCGCATCACAACCAGATGCTAAATGACGAAGACCACTTTTAAATATTGCTTCTGCAAGCACAGTCGCTGTAGTAGTACCATCACCAGCATCGTCAGATGTTTTTGAAGCAACCTCTTTAACAAGTTGAGCACCTTGGTTTTCTGTCTTGTCGCGAAGTTCGATTTCTTCTGCGACTGTTACCCCATCTTTAGTTACAGTTGGTCCGCCCCATGATTTATCTAGGATTGCGTTCCGTCCGCGGGGCCCAAGAGTTGATTTCACTGCGGTAGCGAGTTTTTCAACACCCTTCAACATCTTCTTTCGGGCTTCTGCATCGAAGGCCAGTTCTTTTACTGCCATTTGTCATACTCTCCTTATCGAACCCGGTTGTGTGTGGGTTACTTCCTTTTTTGCCAATGGCACAACGCCATAGATGAGCAAATACAGGTACAAATCCCGCGCCAAACGTACGCCCAAAACGCCCATTTTAGTCACTAGGGAGCCCTTCCTACCGCCAACGCACCACTTACTCCATCCATCCCTGCCATCGTGGCAGACACCCATGTTCAATATGGGTCACTCCGATGAACGAAGTAGTTCGCTTATTGAGGGCGGAGGGGTCACAAGTGCTCGGCGGATCCAGAGGATATTTCGAACAAGATATCCTTGTCCAATGATTATGAGTGAAACACTCATCACCATCACTATGAGTCCCAAGGTGGCTGTGCCTGAATTTGGAGTTGATGCAACGAGAAGGGTTCTGCCAATGATAATCACCACAAGCGTAGCAAGTAAATCGTTCATCCTTTGGCGACTCCCTTGTGCTTGGCGAAATGCTCGGCTACGTTGACCTAGGCGAGGAATAAGTTTTCGAAATCCTGAAAAAATAATGCTTGTTGAAATAACTGGTAGGCAAGTGTCGAACAACATATTGTATGCTGGGGACAAGCCTCCCAAGGAAAGTGAAAAGTAGTTCGCTGCTAGCATACTTATCGACCAAAGCAAAACCCCGGAACCTGTCAGCATGATTCCTGCTCTACAGCCGACTAGTTCTTTCCTTTGGCACATTCGCATTATAGGCGTGAGATTAAGAAATGCCAATAAACCCACACCGGCTGCAGCCCACAAAAATGCCTGCGCCGGAAGTGTTCGAATCGTATCGGGGACTGGTAGTTGAGAAGGTGATGTAATAAGAAGTGCTGTTACAGCCAAAAGAGATGACATAAAAAATGAAATGACAATTCCAGAAATCGCATTCCCAACAATTTTTGGATTTTGGATTGGGGTTAACCGGCGGGATGTTGGGTCAATCGATTCAATGATTGTGAGACGAATAGGTTCACCACATTCGGGACAATCTCCATCGGCAGCTAAATTTCTAAGTTCATAACCACAACGACTGCAGGGAAGTGGCAACACAACAACCATGTGGTTTAAGCTATCTACAATAGGTGATTTGGATGGATTTTCAGTTACCATTTTCATAGAGCGTTATACTCGTACAAACCATGACTCATTCAGCACTCATACATAAGATTCAGGAATTACGAGAAAACATCTCCTCAGTGTACATGGGGAACGCTATGGCCATCGACCGAGTTGTCATTTCATTGCTCGCAAAGGGCCATATCCTTATTGAAGATGTCCCTGGAGTAGGAAAAACCGTCCTAGCAAGTGCTGTTGCGAAAAGTGTTGGGGGCTCCTTTGCCAGAATTCAATGCACACCCGATCTTCTCCCAAGTGATATTACTGGGATTAATATGTTTAATCGCACGAGTTCTGATTTCACATTCCAGCCCGGACCCATTTTTAACAATATCGTTGTTGCTGATGAGATCAATAGAACAACCCCAAGAACTCAATCCGCTTTGCTCGAAGCAATGAGCGAAGGTGCTGTAACTATCGATGGAGACACCAAACCGTTGCCATCTCCTTTTATGGTAATCGCAACCCAAAACCCTTATGAATTTGAAGGGACATATTTTCTTCCCGAAAATCAACTTGATCGGTTTTTAATGAGAATCAATCTTGGGTACCCTTCTCCAAACGATGAACACCGTGTGATTAAACAACAACCAGCTCAAACAACATTGCAAACATTGCAACCTATTATGTCTACTGAAGAAATTGTTGGTGCTCAAGAATTAACCAACTCAATTAAACTTGCTGACTCCCTTGTTGAGTACATCATTGCACTTTCAACTGCAACCCGCAGGGCGGAAGATCTCCGAGTTGGAATAAGTACTCGTGGTGGTATTGCACTTGCTCAGGTCGCAAAAGCAACAGCACTTCTTGATGACCGTGATTATTGCATTCCTGAAGACATTGTTTCAAATGTAGTCCCAGTATGCTCGCACAGAATTGTAAGTAGAGCATACATACACGACGGGGATACCAACACAACTCGGCGTGTTATGCAACAGGTTTTAGAAACTGTGCCTAGCCCAAGTTAACTTTACAGAAGTGTGCAGTAGACATTAAATTGCTGTTATTTCGTACTAAACTATGGGCAAATAACACCTATATCTGGAAAATTACGATAATAACCATCGTAATCTAACCCGTATCCTACTACGAATTCGTCTTCTATTTCAAACCCGACATATTCGCAAGGTACGTCCATTGCTGAAGGTAATTTTTTACGAAGCAATACGCATGA
Source organism: uncultured Isosphaeraceae bacterium (assembly GCA_964592615.1). Lineage (GTDB taxonomy): Bacteria > Planctomycetota > Phycisphaerae > Phycisphaerales > SM1A02. The sequence goes on from CAZQGB010000005.1 coordinate 41,066, forward strand.
CTGAATTGATTTTGGATTAAGGTCTTGCAATTTTCCTCTGATTCTGGTGAGTGTTTTACCCGAATCGAGTATGTCATCAACAAGCAAAACATGCATGTCTTTAACATCTGGAAGTTTACCAATCATTGGGTCGTTATTTGTTTCTGTTGTTTTTCCAATGTAACTACTTGCTGTCATAAGTTGAATACGGATTTTCATTGGAAGATGTCGCATTAGATCCGCAACAAAAATTAGTGAACCAGTCATCACCGCAACTAACGCGATTTCCTGATCTTCATCGATGTCTTCCAAGTGTTTTGTTATTGCCTCACCGAGTGAACGAACTCTATCTGAAATAGCGCCACGTGCAATCAAAATACGATCTATATCTCTAATCATTATGTTGTTCCTTGAATCCAAGTCAAAGTTAAATATGCAAATCCTAACAGTGTCGAAAACGCTACCGCATCAGTAATCATTACAAGAAAAATGGCAGATGCTTGGGCTGGATCAGCACCTATCTTGCGCATAATCAATGGAATTGCTGCACCAGTAAACGTTGCAATACTCATTGAAACAACCATTGCACAAGCAACGATTACTCCGAGTTTTGTCGCAAGTTCCTCGTTTCCAAAAAGATACAATAAAACCGAAACGCTTCCACCTATTGTCACTCCAGAAATTAGACCAACAAATAGTTCTCGTCTCATTAGTGGAATTATTCGATCTTTTCTCACTTCATCCAACACTATTCCTCGAAGAGTAACCGCTAATGCTTGATGTCCTGCGTTTCCTGCGAGTGCTGCAATAAGTGGCATAAAAACTGCAAGCAGCGCAACTTCTTTGATAAGAGGTTCAAAACCAAGAACAACATATGTGGCTGGCAACATCACGATTGCTGAAATGATAAGCCAGGGCATTCTGCCTCTTAGTTTTTGACTCAAACCAGAATACACCGCTTCTCCTGCTCCAGCACCAACTGTTTTCTGAACGTCTTCGGTTTGTTCTTCTTCGATGATGTCGATTACATCGTCAAACGTGATAATTCCAAGCAGGCGATTTGATGAGTCGATTACTGGAAGCATCTCGTATCCATACCGTTCAAACTCTCTTGCCACCTGTTCTCGATCTGTATTGCTATGAACTGCTGCAATCTTTTGCTCCATGGTATTTGCTACGGTTGCATCTGATTGACCGATGAGTAATGCACGCATACTCACAATACCGACAAGTTCATCGTTTGTATTGGTCACGGGCAAATCTTTCACATGCTCTGGTAACTCACGTTCCCGAAGCACCTCAACAACCTCAGTGATTGTCATTTCTTCAAAGAGGGAAACAAAATCCGTCGTCATAATGCCAGCAGCCGACTCTTCTTCATAATCACAAAGTTGTTGAAGTTTCCTTGCATAAGAAACTGGCATACAAGCAAAGAGTTGTCCAAGATATTCTTTATCAATACTACGAATAATGGAGGCGGCATCATCAGGCGCCATAATTGTTAAAAGCGTGGCGGCATACTCTTTTCGTTTGTCATAGAACAAATCTTCAACAATCGTGACCGCAAGAGGTACTTCCATTTCTGAAAGTGCTTCTGCAGCAGATTGATCATCCATGAGTTCAATCAACTCAGCGGCTTCTACGTCATCGAGATCTTCTAGGGTATCCGCGGCATCTGCTGCTTTTTGTTTTGTTACTGCAGTTGCGAGCGCAGATATATCAATGGTGTGGGCTAGTAGATTTGCAACATGCTGATCCTCAGGCGACACCGTTTCGGTGACTTCAACAATTTTGTCATCTTCTGCTGGAATAGACTCATTGGTCATCGTAAGCGATTGTACGAGAGTAAGAGTTTTAATGCTCAATCATCTCATTTAATGTTTGGGGCGCCTTATTGCCGGCTTTCCAAGTCTGGTTCCCTCACCGGTTGGTTCCTCTTCATCAGATTCAAATCGAGGTAAATTTTCCCCAACCACTCTGCGACCTGTGTAGTGGTCATAGATTATTTGCACAGCTTCAGCGGGGTCATCGACAAGTGAAAACAAATCCATATCGTTAGTATCAATTGTTTGAAACTCGTCAGCAAGGGTGTTTCGCATCCATTCAATCAAGCTTGACCAATATGCTTTACCTACCAAAACAACAGGAAACGGTTGAATCTTCAGCGTTTGGATAAGGGTGAGGGATTCAAAAAACTCGTCCAACGTTCCGAACCCTCCTGGGTAAATCACAAACCCCCGTGCATATTTAACAAACATCACTTTTCGTATAAAAAAGTACCGAAAATCGAGTTCTAGGGTTTGGAAGGGGTTTGCGTCCTGCTCTTGTGGAAGCGCGATGTTTAGACCAACAGAGGTTCCACCAGCCTCGAAAGCACCGCGGTTCGCTGCTTCCATAATTCCGGGGCCTCCTCCAGTAATCACTGCAAACCCCGCTTTAACGAGTTGAGCACCACATTCAACTGCTGATTGATAATTCGTATCATCTTCGGGAAGGCGTGCTGATCCAAACACAGAGACCGCTGGTGGGAGTTTGCACAGAGCTTCGATAGCTTCGACAAACTCACCTTGAATACGAAGTACTCTCCAGGATTCTTGTGAAAGGCTAGTATCGGGCATTGTTATAAAATCCTTGCTTTTGTTGTAAGTGTTTGTAAATACGTGGGTTACGCGTGTTGATTTGATTTAATAACGAAATATGGTAGAATGGTGGGGCTATGGCTACCTCAAAGACAACCACAAAAAAGAATACCGTAAAACGAACAACAAAGAAAGCCGCCAAAAAGAATTCAAAGGGTAAAAAAAACTCAATTGATACCTTTTCTGCTGCTGTCAGTTATTTACTTAATCAAACAGATTATGAGCGCATGAGAGTCGTTCAGTATGACGAGAGCACTTTCAAGCTTGACCGCATGAAGTCCCTGCTCAAAGCAATTGGAAATCCCCAAGATAATGTTGCAATGATACACGTTGCTGGTACTGTCGGAAAGGGTTCAACGGTTGCAATGATTACCTCCATGTTACAAGGGAACGGATATGCAGTTGGGGCATACACCTCGCCGCACCTTATCGATATACGCGAACGTATTGTTGTAAACAGCGAGATGATCAGCGAAGATTCATTTACCGAGCTATTAAAGATTGTTGTTGAAGCTGCGGCAAAAAACAAATTAACCCCAACATTCTTTGAGCTGATTACAGCAGTTGCATTCAAACATTTTGCTGACGAAGCTGTTGATATTGCCGTAATCGAAACAGGTCTCGGTGGACGACTAGATTCAACCAATGTCATAACACCACTCATGACTCTAATCACAAAAATTGATTTAGACCACACTAATGTTTTAGGCGATACAGTTGAAGAAATTGCACGTGAAAAAGCGGGCATTTTTAAACCATCGGTCCCCGCAATTAGTGCTCATCAGAACGAAGAAGTTACTAGTGTCTTAAAAAATTGCGCTGAATCAACAGGCACCGAAGTAAGCGTCGTTGCACAAGATATTGAGTTCAGTGCGCGTTTTGGAGGTGGTGCAGATGGAAAACAACACACTCGGATTTGTGTTATTACTGAAGACGCACAATACATGCACATCCCTGTTCCACTCGATGGTGAACACCAAGCAACAAACTGTGCATTAGCAATCTCTGCGATTAATCAACTTAAAGAATTCGGATACAAATTTAATAACATTGATATCTACGACAGTCTTGCAAAAACCAGAATTAGTGGTCGTATGGAGGTCGCCTGGGAACGACCTAAAATTATCATTGATGGCGCACACAATCCAACTGCTCTACAAACACTTATTAAATCCGTTGGTGCTCATGTTCCATATGACTCTATGGTTTGCGTATTTGGATGCTGCCAAGATAAAGATGTTACAGGGATGCTTGAGCGTATTTCACTTGGTGCTGACAAGATAATCTTTACTAAAGCCAAGGGAAACCCAAGAGCTGCCGAACCACATATTCTCCAAAAACAATTCGCCAAAATTAGTGGCAAAATGACCCAAGTCGCCGAAACACTCCCAGAAGCGCTAGAAATTGCTGCCCAAGCCGCCAGCCGAGAAGATTTAATCTGCGTAACAGGTAGTTTTTACCTTGTGGGAGAAACCAAATCCCATCTCAGCCAGCTTGCTGCAAAAAAATAACTAATACTGCTGTATCCTGCCCCACTTATGACCAGCAAGCCCCAAAAAACTGTGGTTCACCGGTATTGCGCTGAAGTTGCAAACGAACTTGAAACGCGCTGGCAAAGTTGCTGGAAGAATGATGCTATTTATTCCATAGGTAATCCTGGTGACCAGGGTTTCGATGAGTCCAAACCAAAGTTTTATTGTCTTGACATGTTTCCATATCCGAGCGGCGCTGGGCTCCATGTTGGTCACCCGGTGGGATATATAGGTAGTGATATTGTTTCTCGTTTCAAGCGAATGAGTGGGTACAACGTACTTCACCCAATGGGGTGGGATGCGTTTGGATTACCTGCTGAACAATACGCTATTGAAACAGGTGTCCACCCTGCCATCACAACAAAAAAAGCAATCGATACCTTTCGTGAACAATTACAGCGAATTGGTTTTTGTTACGACTGGTCTCGTGAGTTTGCAACCATTGATCCAAACTATTACAAATGGACTCAGTGGATTTGGCTCAAAGCATATAACTCCTGGTTCGATCCAAAATCAAAAACTGCAAAACCTATTCAAACTCTCTTTGATGCTCTAGATTGTGGCGAAATAGTTTGCGAACCAACACCGTGGAAGTCAATGGACGAGGAATCAAAAAGAGCATACATTGATGACCATCGACTTGCTTACCTTGGGATGCAAATTGTGAACTGGTGTCCTAAACTTGGAACCGTACTTGCAAACGAAGAAGTAATTGATGGAAAAAGCGAGCGTGGGAACTACCCTGTCTTTCGTAGACCGTTAAAACAATGGATGTTTCGGATTACAGCGTTTGCTGATCGCCTTCTAGAAGATTTAGACACTCTCGATTGGCCACAATCAACCTTGCGTATGCAACAAGAATGGATTGGTAGAAGTGAAGGTGCAGACATCGATTTCACAATACCCGATTGTGAAAACTCAATCAGAGTCTACACCACACGTCCCGACACCTTGTTTGGCGCAACATTTATTGTTCTTGCTCCTGAACATCCCCTAGTAGATGAACTCATTGCTTCCCCACCAAAGGGTTGCAATGGGAACAAACTCTCTGAATATGTCAAAGAAGCAAGAAACCGAGCTGACGTAGATAGGATGGCCGACACGAAGGAAAAATCTGGTGTTTTTTCTGGGTTATACGCGACTAACCCTGTTACATGTAATCGCATTCCAGTTTGGATCGCTGATTATGTTCTGATGGGATATGGTCATGGTGCAATTATGGCTGTACCTGCTCACGATCAACGTGATCATGATTTCGCAGAAGCACACGATATTGAAATTGTTGAAGTTGTTCAGCCAAAGAATAAAACAGAAGGTTGTTTTTCTGGAGACGGCACCGCAATTAATTCTTCTAGTGACCTTTTATCAATTGATGGGCTTCAAACAACCGAAGCGAAGCAAAAAGTTATTACATGGCTTGAGGAAAACAATATTGGGGTTGCTAAAGTTAATTACCGACTACGAGATTGGCTTTTTTCGAGACAACGGTATTGGGGCGAACCGTTTCCAATAGTATTTGATGGTGAGGGGAAACATTATCCAATCAGCGAGCACTCGCTACCAGTCCAACTTCCTAATTTGGAGGATTACACTCCAGCGGAATCTGATACTCCACAACCATTATTAGCAAAAGCCACTGACTGGTTACACACAACAGCTGGCGAAGCTGGTGTAGACCAATCTCTGCTTCCACCCGAAACCCCAGTTACCCGTGAAACAAACACTATGCCTGGATGGGCTGGTTCTTGTTGGTATGAAATTCGGTTCTGTAGCCCACACGACAAAAACCGATTTGTTGACAAAGATTCTGAAAAATATTGGATGGGCGGCGGCATTGATTTGTATGTTGGTGGAGCTGAACACGCCGTACTTCACCTGTTATATGCTAGGTTCTGGCACAAACTTTTGTTTGATCTTGGAGAAGTTACATGCAACGAACCTTTTCAAAAACTGTTCCACCAAGGCATGCTCACAAGTTACGCGTATCAAAGAAAAAACAAATCCCTCGTTGCATCAAATTTGGTTGAAGAAAGAAACGATTCGTTTTATGAAATAGGGACAGGCGAAGAGCTTGAACGTGTTGTTGCTAAAATGAGTAAGTCACTAAGAAACGTCGTTAATCCTGATGACGTTATAGCAGAGTATGGTGCTGACACACTTCGCTTATACGAAATGTACATGGGACCACTAGAGGCTTCTGCTCCCTGGAACACAAGGGACATCGTTGGTGTTCATAGATTTTTACAAAGAGTTTGGCGATTAGTCATTGACGAATCAACAGGAAATGCTCGAGACTCTCTACAGTCCGATTCATGTGATTTAGTAGAACGTTCACTTCACGCCACTATCGCCAAGGTTACTCAAGACATTCCAAAACTCTCATACAACACTGCCATTGCATCAATGATTGAATTTGTAAATACTGCGACCTCAGCGGGTACAATAACCGACAAACAGGTCGATTCTTTTGTTCGACTGCTCTCTCCATTTGCACCACATATATCACAAGAGTTGTTCTCTAAAATTGGCCGCACTGGATATGTCTCTAACCAATCTTGGCCAGAATTCGATCCAGAACAACTTGTTGCTGATGTTGTTGAAATGCCCGTTCAAATTATGGGAAAGGTGCGTGGTAGGATTTCGGTACCCACAAACGCAAATGATAAACAGGTGGAAAAATGCGCACTTGAAAACGAAAACATTAGCCAGCTCCTTGAAAACCTCACGGTACGAAAAGTAATTGTCGTACCAAACAAAATTATTAACATAGTTGCAAATTAAGAAAAAGAATATGACAAACGACTTTAACATCTTAGAATTTGCTGGTCTTTCAAACGATCAGCCATGGGAATTAGAACATTCAACACCAACAGATTTGCGTGCGGTTATCTCGGGCGAACAAATCGCATCCATTGAGGATGTTGGTAAGGCAATTGCTTCGTTTGTTGGTGAAACCATCGAAGCAGAAGAAGTTGAAGCGCCTAGCGGTGAAATTCTGTGGGCTATGCGTGCGAGAGTTAATGGGCTTCCCACAGATTGCATGATTTGGGCTGAGCGACTAAATAAAGCCACTCTTGAAGCCGCTGAAATAGAATCGGGATGGGTACTTGCATTACAAACTGTATTGCACCACGATGATCCGCTCACCCATTTTTCAAACTTAATGCGATTGTTGGGTGGTATCGATTTACCAACACACAGCGTGTGTGACCTTCCTACAGGAAGATGGTTCCCAAAAGATATCATCAAGTCTGTGTTTGTTGAAGATGAAATCGAACCACCTGAGGAGATACTTTGGATAACTAGACTTGTCGAGGCACCTGAGGGTGGTGATCCCGAAGAAAGCTGGGCGTGGGTTTCGACTCACGGACTTACTCGGTGCGGCAGAGCAGAATTAGAAATGTTTGGTGTACCCGCAGTGCTTTCTTCCGAAGCCGTCCACCTTATCGATGGGTTGACTGCTCTTACTCTTGAAACTTCGCTTCCACCAGAGGGTCAACCGATTTCGCTTGGTTCAGATTTATTGGTGTCACTCATGGAGTGTAAAAAAGCAATAAGTTTTCTTCAAGATGGAATGCCGGGTCGAGAAGATCGAACAATTCCTTCTGTTGTTATTGCCTCACATGACGGTGCTTGTGTCTATCCTAAAGATGCGCTAGAAACCTTGCATTTAGGTGAAACCGCTGTCATGAAAACTTTGCGAAGTACAAATCGTCAGTCTTTGTTAGCAAAGTCTCAATGGGATCTACTTATTAAAACTGCAACGCACATTGGTGAGAGTGAACACGCGGCCTGCCTTGTGCAGGTTCCGTGGGCAAATACTGAAGATGAAGAAGCTCCCCGAGAATATCTTTGGTTTAGGGTTGTTAAGGCACAAAAGAATTCCGTTACCGGAGAACTTGCACACAAACCAGCACTTGTAACCTCTTTGGAAGAAGAACATCGAGAAGAAATAACTCCAGATGATATTTCCGACTGGGTTTTAATGACACCGGTTGGACCAATGGGTCCTGGCGATGGTGAAGCTATCGACGAGTTCCTTGAACAGTTTAAAGGTTAAGAATTATTAACAATACAAATGACAAGAGAGCAAGGACAACGAAGAAGAATGCAACCCTTGCTGTAATAGGCATTGGCGGAGAATCGTATTGCAAATCATCTTCACCAAATCTTTCAAGTTCCCCCCAATCAATGTCAATCGAATGACGTTTATTTTCTAGCAATACTTGCTTAGCCATTTCAACATCTTCTCGCTTAACTTGGAGTGGCACACCATGTTGCCCGCCTGCCAAATTCACTCCGACTCCAATACTGGGGGTTGCAAACACAAACGCCTCGATTCCATGATCACGCAATACAATTGCAAGAACGTTTGCTTCAAACTCCGTCTGTGGGAAAACCAGTGTGACAAGATCTTTACTCATGAGAAACTGTCCTCGTCACTTAGTTGAGGTTTAATCACATCAATGATTCGGTCTTCTCGAGGAACCAACCACCTTAACTTTCTCTCAACCATCTTTAAAAAGACAGATCCACGAACTCTTCCAAAACTTCCTGTGTTGTGGATCGGAATAATGCTTTCAGCAATCAATGCCTCAATCATAAGTGATGGAAAAATTGAACGTTCTGATGCCATAATCGGAACTTTGGTAAATTGATCATACGCTTGTACCATTGATTGAATTGTGTGCCCACGAAATGTGTCTGGCCATTTGTCTACCTCTTCAGCACTTCCCATCCTCATAGAAAACTGAAGTGCACCGTTTGCAATGTCGGTTATTCTTGGGCTCACCCGCAATGAATCAAAGTCAATGACCGCGATAATTTCTCCATCCTTGTAGAGTGTATTTCCCGGGTGCCAGTCTCCGTGTACTACATTTGTTGGAAGAGAATAAAACCCAATAGCGTCAACTTTTTTGTTTGCTATTTCATACTGTTCTCTTATAAATCCAATCGTGTCAACCATCCCTTCAAGGTCTTTGGTGGTTTCGTGTTTTTCCAAAATGTCGTAAACTTCAGAAATAATCCTATAAAAATTATCTCCTTGATGATAGATTTGTTTTTTTACGTTAGGTTCGTTTGGAAAATCGTTAAGAATGTCGTGAAAGTGTGCAAGAACTCTTCCTGATTCTGCGGCTGCAGGATTTGTTTTATCAAATCTTTTTCCGTTTATAAAACTGAATAATTCGTAAATTCTGTTGTCGTGTTCAACAAATGAATCTCCATCAACTGTGTTCATAAGCCCCGCTACTGGAAATCTGTGTTCTGCCAATCTCTTTTGGACAGCGTGAGTGAATTCAACAAAATCCTTCACGTCATTACCAACCGCGCGTCTCTTAAGTAAAAATTTTCCTTTGGAAGATCCCACTAGCATTTTTGCGGCTCGACGAGAGCCCTTACGGTAATCGGAGAGGCGCTCAATTGAGCCAATGTCGTATCTACTTAGAACTATTGCAAGATCTTGACCACCAATTTCTTCGGCCACTATAGAATCGTCAACAAGAGGACCAAGGCGAGGAGTTCGATCTATATTGTCGGCATCGTTTTGCACAAGTGATAGTTTATGCCAATTAGAGTTTTATAGCGAAGGCTAGGGACAGTTTCAGACTCGTTGCTATTCAGCGTTTTGAACTTGTTCCTTAATTCGGTCAACAGCGCCTTTGATTTCGACAATTCGCCGGCTTGTATCGCCATCAAGGCATTTACTTGCAATCGTATTTGATTCTCTTAACATTTCTTGAGAAAGGAAATCGAGCGTTCTCCCAATTGGCTCTTGGTCGCATCCATTAATCAACTCTCTAAACTGAGTGAGGTGGCCTGCTAAGCGAGAAATTTCTTCAGCAATATCTGTTTTTTCAGCAAACACTGCAACTTCTCGAAGCACTTCTTCTTCTTCAACGTTTTTACCAATTTCAGAAAGCAGATTCTGTACTCTTTGGCGAAGACGTGTTTGATATTCTTCGACGATTTGTGGTGCACGCTCTTTAATCAATGACAGATGTTCTTCAATTTTAACTAGGTGAACACAAAGATCTTCCTCAAGGTCTTTTCCCTCGCGCTTTCGCATCTCTATTACATCGTTGCACGCACCTTCAACAAGAGCCATTAACTCGGACCTATTCCTGTTTGCAACATCATCATCTGTGTCGTTGTTTAGAACTCCGGGTAATGTAAGTAGACGGCTTACATCAACCGAAACAGACGGATCAACCCCTTTAATCTGATCAATGTAATTAGCCAACACCTCTTTGTTTATTGTTGCAATTCCATGCTCAGAGGTATCAATAAACTTTACGTTTACAGTCACGCTCCCTCTAGAAATAAGTTTAGATACTGCAACATCTATTTCTGTTTCAAGACTTTGCAAAGGTTCTGGAAGACGTACACTTGCTTTATAGAATTTGTTGTTGACTGTTCGTATTTCTACTTGCAGGGAAACCCCGTCTTTTCGGCTAGAAGTACTGCCGAATCCTGTCATCGAACGAAGCATGATTACTGTGTTCCGTCCGCTGGAGCATCGTTTGTTGCGGGAGCAACTGGTTCAACTGGTGTATCCGTTGATACTACCGCGGGAGTGTCGGGCTGCGCTTCAACTGCAACAACTTTGCTCTCCACAAGGTTTAATGCAACAGCCAAACCAAGGAACAAGATAAATGCAACAACTGTCATCACTGTTAACGCGTCACCTACTCGACCTCCAAAAACCGTATCGGTACCTCCTCCACCCGCGCCACCAAATGCCGCTGCGAGGCCACCACCCTGTGGGCGTTGAACCAAAATAATTAATATCATCGCAACCGAGATTACGATGAGTGCAATTGTAAGAATGAGAAATGTGTTATTCATAACTAAGGTTCCAAATATTGTTAGGAATTTTTCGCCGCCATAATTATGGCAATAAAGGAATCTGCTGACAAAGATGCACCACCAACGAGTGCTCCGTCTATGTCATCACAGGTAAATAAATCAGCTGCATTTTCGGGCTTTACCGATCCGCCATACTGAATACGAGTTTGTTGAGCAACATTTGAATCATACATCTCATCGAGTGTTGATCGAATAGATGCATGTACGCTCTGTGCATCTTCGGGAGTAGCTGTTTTTCCCGTACCGATTGCCCAAACAGGCTCATACGCGATTACAACTGACCCCATTTGAGATGCGGAGACTCCCAAGAGACCCGTCCGTAACTGAGAAAGTACTACTGTAAGAGTTTCACCAGAAACACGTTCATCTAATGATTCGCCAACACAAAGGACTACTTGGAACCCATGCTCAATACCAAACGATACTTTTTGAGAAATCAATTCATCGGACTCATTAAATATATGCCGGCGTTCACTGTGCCCAATGAGAACGCTTGAAACGCCAATGTCTTTGAGCATTGAAGCACTCACTTCACCGGTGAACGCACCACTTTCTTCGTTAGACATATTCTGAGAACCCAAACAAACTCTAGAAGAGTTAACGACGCTTTCTACTGCTTGTAAAAAGGGAAATGGTGGGTACACCACAACTTCACACGATTCGCAGTTTTCAACACCATCCACGATAGAACTTGCAAGCTGCATACCAGACTCAAGGCCTGTATTCATCTTCCAGTTGCCGCCAATAATGGGTATTCTCTTCGTCATCTGAACGGCGAAGGATACCAGAAATAGCGCCATTCCTCTCAATTGACACGCATCAGAGTATAATCCGACCTTTGAAAACCCTTCTTAAAGGGACTGGAACCTACTCTCATGCCACTAAGTGCCTCAGAAATACGAAATCAGTTCATTGAGTTCTTTACTGAGCGATGTGGACATACTGAAGTTCCATCAAGTTCAGTTGTTCCACATGATGACCCAACCCTGCTCTTCACAAATGCGGGCATGAACCAATTCAAAGATGTTTTCCTAGGTCGTGGTACTCGACCATACACAAGAGCCACAAATACACAAAAATGTATTCGAGCAGGTGGCAAACACAATGACCTTGAAGATGTTGGACGCGATACCTACCACCACACTTTTTTTGAGATGTTGGGGAATTGGTCTTTTGGAGATTATTTCAAGGAAGAAGCAATTCGTTGGGCGTGGGAATTGTTTACTGATGTTTGGGGACTCGATAAAAATCGGCTATATGTAACTGTTTTTTCAGGTGATAAAAAAGATGGACTCGAAGCAGACATCGAAACCGAAAGTCTCTGGAAGGAACTTACCGACATAGATCCTTCGCACATCTCACGTTGGGATCGAAAAGATAACTTCTGGGAAATGGGAAGCACGGGTCCGTGCGGACCATGTAGTGAAATACATTACGATTGCACCCCCGATGGAAACGGCGGGCATCTTGTCAACATGGATGACCCGAACGTCATAGAATTGTGGAACCTAGTGTTCATCCAATTTAATCGTGGCGATGATGGAACATTAACTCCCCTTCCAAATCAACATGTTGATACTGGAATGGGGTTTGAAAGAATCGTTCGTGTTTTACAAGGAAAAACAAGCAATTACGACACAAACCTATGGGCTCCCATATTTGATTCCATTCAAGACCACACCAACTCAAAACCATATGGTGGCGCAGTTGATGATCACATCGATATTGCATATCGCGTACTAGCAGATCATATCCGTTGCCTTGTTGTAGCTATTGCTGATGGTGGACGACCCGGTTCAGTTGGAAGGGAATATGTTCTTCGACGTATTTTGCGTCGTGGTGTACGTCATGCCCATCAAACTCTTGGTGTTGAGGGACCGCTGTTATGTAAACTTGTTCCCTCCGTTGTTGAAACTTTGGGAGATGTTTTTCCAGAAATTGCTTTGCAACAAAAACAAATAGCACACATAATTCAAGATGAAGAAGAGAGTTTCTTAACAACACTTGATCGTGGAATTGAACTTTTTGAAAAAGCTGTAAACAGCGGTGACGGGAAATCTATCGACGCAAAAAGTGCTTTTACACTTCATGACACTTATGGGTTTCCGATTGATTTAACCGAAGTCATGGCAGAAGAACGTGGGTTGTCTGTAGACCGTAGCGGCTACGAATTACTCATGGACGAGGCAAGGGAAACATCTAGGGGAATTTCTGACGTTGATCAAAAAATGCACTTGCCACCTGAAATTCTTGGCAAACTAGAAACCCAGAACATTGCGCCAACAAATGATGCGAACAAATATGGGCGTGGTGTTACTACTGCTCATGTCAAAGCTATCTGGAATGGAAGTGCTTTAGTCGGCAAGGCTGATGATTCAACGGTCTTCGGAGTAATTCTTGATAAAACATCTTTTTATGCAGAGGCAGGTGGGCAAGTTGGTGATGTTGGCAACATTGTTGCAGAACAAACCACAAACCAAAATAGATGCCAATTCCATGTGGAAGAAACACATCGATACGGTGATTATGTATTACATATTGGGCGCATTGTTGAGGGAACACTTCTTCTTGACAGTGAAGTGACTGCTTCTGTCAATGAAAAACTGCGAAGCTCTACAGTCTCAAATCACACCACAACTCACCTTCTCAACCACGCACTTCGCGAGGTTCTTCGTGATGAGGTACACCAACGTGGCTCTCTAGTCGATAGTGATAAATTACGGTTTGATTTCTCTCAATCGCATGCTATGACTGATGAAGAACTACACAAAGTAGAAGAACTCGTTAACAATTCTATCCAGCAAAACAGAATTGTTGATGCACAAGAAGTACCTCTTGATCTCGCGAAATCGATTTATGGCGTCCGTGCTGTCTTTGGTGAACAATATCCAGATCCCGTCAGGGTTGTAAGTGTAGGGGCGACTGTGCAGGATTTACTCGAAGATCCTACAAACGAGAAGTGGTACGAGTGTTCTATTGAATTTTGTGGTGGAACGCACCTAAAAAGTTGCAAAAACGCTAACCTCTTTGTAGTGCTCCATGAACAGGCTCTTGCATCAGGAACACGTAGAATCACCGCTATTACTGGGATTCCTGCAATTGCAGCGCATGAAGCTGGGGTTTCACTTTTGCAACAAATTGATGGTGCAAGTAAACTTGAAGACACTGAACTTTGCGATGCATACGATGGATTTATTCGCGTTGTTGACGAACTCACACTTTCACAAATACACAAACACCGAGCTAAGAAGTTATTGAGTGATTTGCATGTCCGCGTTAAAAAAGCACAAAAATTGGCGGCTTCATCAAGAAAAGACGATGTGCTTGAACAAGCAAGAACAATTGCTGAGTCTAACAACAACATAGTTGTCGCTTCAATCAATGGCGCAGATAAGGAATCAATACTCACAGCTCTTGACGCCATCCGATCTAAACGCCCTGATGGAGCAGCAATGTTGTTTACGGCGAATCTTGAGGATGGAAAAGTTATAATTGTTGCTGGCGTAAGCAAGGCACTCATTAACAAGGGCTTGAAAGCTGGCGACTGGGTTAGAGAAGCCGCAAAGGTATGCGGTGGCGGTGGCGGCGGAAGGCCTGACACTGCACAAGCAGGTGGAAAAGACCCTGACAAAATTCCTGTTGCAATGGAAAGCGCAACAACATTCGCAAACGAGGCAACATTGTGACAAAAGAAGAAAAAAAAGAAACCAAGAAAGAGACAAAAGAAAAACAAGAGGGTGTGCCTCACTTGATTACCCCACTTCTTCCAATTGCTCGACAGGTTGGTGAACATGTTTTGTCAGCGTTGGAACATGAAGAAACAGTTGCTGTACTCACTACGGTTACTGGATCCAATCACGGCCAACAAGTTGTTTCAATCCCATTAACAGCGAAGCATGTGCAACAAGTTCATGGTTTCATTGAAGAAATCCATGAAAGCAATGAGCCACAAGACATCCCCTGTGTGGGATTCCACTGTTTTTTAGATCAAGAAGAATCTACAGAAGATTGATGGACCCACATCACTCGCCATGTTCCAAGCATGGCAAGTAGGGTGCACCAAGTAACTGATCCTGTTGCAAGAACTGCGTGCCCAGCTTCCTTGCCAATCAAATCTTTTACCGTAAGAGTCCCATACACAAACATCACAATAAGAATGCTTCCAATTATCCGGTCTCGATGTTCCCAGATGAAAAAACGTACCATGAGTGATGCGGGCAACAACAGAAGAAAAAAATGAGCTTTGCTACTCATTGGGGAAAGAAGCAACATGCCACAAACAAGCATCGCGCCTTCACAAAATCGTCGCATCTTCATTGGAACCCGTGGACGCTTGTACAACGCTGCAACGAGTATTCCAAGGATTGCGACTCTTGATGCAAAAATAATCCATTTAATTGTCGGCGGTTGTAGCAATGTTAAGTGAATGTCAACTGCATCTTTATTCGAAAGCGTTGGGGTTGAAAATAACCGCACGATTGTTCCTGCAAGACTTTGATTTAATTGGTTCCATATCGTCCAATTTGCTACCTTTGTGGTCCCCTCAACTTGATTCAAAGAGTTTGTAACAAGTGAAAACCAATACCCACTCCATGAACCAACATCTTTTGTAAACAAATAGTCTGGAATTTTAAACACTATAACCGTAACGATTCCCATCACTATTGCTGCCTTCCACCTACGCTGAAGGAATAAGAAAGGAAGAAAAAGTAATGGGGTCGCTTTACATGCTGCGGCTACGCCCATGACCGCCCCGCCCGTTCCCTCCTTTTGATTTGCCCAAAGTCGAATAGCAAGGAATACGAATCCTGCAATGACAATATCATGGCTATAGTTTTCAATTGGTGAGGTGACATACCTTCCTACAACAAGGGCGACCATGCACCAGAATATGATTGTGCTTTTTAAAGATTGCTTTCCGACAATCATATAGATTGAATGGTAGAAAAGATGAACACAAGAATGCACGCCATCACTCCAAGCATGGCAACACGTTGCATGGGCTCGTTCAAACCAACAAGTGGGATATACAGTGCAACAAGCGGAGGTGGATATGCCATCGCTGCTATCCCTTGTGCAGAATCACCACCAAGCATTGTCGATGCTGCTTTTGAATATAAGTCCAGCATGTACTGGGTGCTCTTCCACCCATAGATAAGAAAAAGCCCTACCCATGTCGCAAGAATAATGCTTGGCCAATATACCCAATGTTTTTGTTTGGACATGTAGGGTGGAATCATACCCCACAGCGAGATGTACCAACGTTACGATGCGGGAATGAAACACATATTTGATATTTCTCTTGCACAATGGTCACTTCATCGGGCTCTTTTTGCGGGATATCTCAAGCCAATTGATTTTCCCCAAATTTCAAAGGAGCAGTTTGATATTCACGCGGTTGAATATGTCAATTCTTTTTTTCCTAACAGGCAACCATCTTCCAATTTTGTGCGGGAGTTAAAAACAAAGTGTGATGATCTTGATGTAAAAAGTTTGCTTATTATGTGTGATGGAGAAGGGAACTTGGGTGATTCAGACAATAATGCTCGAACAACTGCTATTGAAAATCATTACAAATGGATAGATGCTGCTGTTGAACTGGGGTGCCACTCCATTAGAGTGAACGCACAATCAGATGGAACGCCAGAAGAACAATGCAAGTTAGCAGCAGACGGTTTGCGTCGTCTAACTGAGTTTGGTGACACAAAAAAAATAAATGTCATCGTCGAAAACCACGGTGGTTTAAGCTCAAACGGTTCGTGGCTTGCTTCGGTTATGAGAATGGTAGACCATCCAAGATGTGGAACTCTTCCTGACTTTGGAAATTTTATTCTCGACTGGGGAACCAGAGAGGAATATGACCGCTATAAGGGCGTCGCTGAATTGATGCCATTTGCAAAAGCGGTAAGCGCAAAGTCTCATGACTTTGATAAAGATGGAAATGAAACACATACTAACTATGAAGAAATGCTGGGAATAGTTCTCGACTCGGGTTACCGCGGTTGGATTGGTGTTGAATATGAAGGCGAACGTGTTTCAGAATTTGAAGGCATCATTCGAACCAGAGATTTACTGCGTAAAATTAGAAAAGAGAAAGAGGGGTTGGCGTGAGGGCAGCAATCATTACAAATGAGGGAACACCTGTTTCTAAGAACGTCCAATTTATTGATGATTGGGGTGAGTACCAAATCGCGTCGAATGAAATACTTGTAAAAACCGAAGCATCCGCCCTTAATCATCTTGACCTCTGGGTTGGAATTGGAATGCCTGGTCTTGGGCTGGAATATCCTCGCGTGAGTGGTTCTGATGGTTGTGGAATCGTTACCTCTGTTGGTAACCTTGTTGACGAATCATGGATTGGGAAACGTGTTTTATTAAACGCTGCTGTGAAACAAGTAGAGAGCGTGTTGCCAAAAACTTCAACTGTACCAGAAGATATTCGAATGATTGGTGAACATGACAACGGGACAAACGCAGAGTATTTCGTTGCACCAGTAGATAATGTTCTGGATGTTGGAGATGTTAATCCGGTACAGGCTGCGGCTTTTGGGCTTGCCCATTTAACGGCTTGGCGAATGTTGGTAACAAGAGCACAACTCCTCGCAGGGCAAACGGTATTGATTACAGGAATTGGGGGCGGTGCCGCACTCGCCGCATTTAACATCTCAAAACATTTCGGATGTAAAACAATCGTCACTTCAAGACACCAGTGGAAACTTGATAAAGCAGCGGAACTTGGGGCGAGTGAAACCATCCTTGATGTTGGGGAAGATTGGTCACGAACTGTTCGTGGAATGACTGGTAAACGCGGTGTTGATATTTGTGTTGATTCAGTTGGCGGACCGCTTCATCTACCCTGCATTAAATCTCTTGCTCGTGGGGGTACGCTTGTAACGTGTGGTTGTACTGCGGGAGCTGCACCAAAAACCGACCTTGCTCGAATATTTTGGAACCAATTGTCTGTGCTCGGTTCAACTATGGGTGATATGGATGAGTTTCGAGAAGTAATCTCATTGCTCCACGCAGGAATGGAGCCGGTAATCGATTCTGTTCACGATGCCAAGAATGCCTCCGAAGCATTCGCTCGTCTTGAATCTGGGGAACAATTCGGCAAAGTCGTTTTGAGGTGGGAATAATACATATCTGAAGCAGATGGGGCCTTACGCCCCATCGATGCAGTTCGACGTCGCAATACGAGTTGCAGCAATTCCACTTAGGTATAGGACTGTTGAACCCGAGCCAGCGAGGGTGAAACTGGCATATCGCTCAGTGGACGCAAGCGAATTACTTTGTGGCGCGGAGTCTGAAGCAGACGACCCTAAATGGGTCGTCGATGGAAGACGACAACGCCACAGGGTAATGCAGCTAGTCCACTGCGTGATAGGACAGTAGAACCCGAGCAAAAAAAACAACTGCCCTCATCTCCGATGAGGGCAGTTGCGACTGGGTACGTATGTTCTGTCTATCTAGAAGACAGGTTTGTTGCCATCACCAAATCCATCCTTGGACTGAGAGGCAGTGAGTGCGAAGTGCTTAAACTTCGCGTTCAAACGCCGATTATGCAGTACGACGGTTGAAGAGTGAAAGAACAATTACAAGAGCGATTAGGCCCACAAAGCCGCCTGCGCTAAATTCTGTAACCATTGCCATTAGTCGAGCGACCATGCCACCCCAAAATCCTGCTGTATCACCGAAAATAATTTGTACCAATACGCCTACGGCGATGAAAATTAGCATGAGGTCAATAAAGCCCCAAGCCCATGACTTGATAGTATCCAATGCATTTTTCATAAGAAGATCTCCTTAGTTTCCTAACCCAGCCTGTTGTGGCCAATGAGCCATCCCTGACAAATTTGGACCACAACGCGGGTCCTTGGGATTCACCATTTATCGGCTCAAGTGGCATTTTCACCACAGATTCTCGTGAAAAACAATAAAAGAAACACCCCACATGGGCACACAATCCTTTGTCTCACAGGAACTTATAAAATATTCAGTTTTTCTATTTTTATGCCAAAATAACTGTTTTTCAACAGATATTCATGGTCAAAAACCACTTTTCAACGGCTTCATGAATGGCTTTTTCTACAGTATTTTCATCCCTTGTTGCGTCAATTACGCAGTATCTCTCGGGCCACGTTTTGGCTTGTTTAAGGAACCCCTCTCGTACTTTTGCGTGAAACGCCTTCCCCTTCAATTCCATCCTATCAAGCAGTGGATTAAGCCGACCTGCAGCTGTTTGATCATCAACATCAAGAATAAAGGTAAGAGATGGCCAAAAACCCGCCACTGCAACCTCTGCAACCTGTTGAATCCACTCAACAGGCAAACCACCGGCTGTTCCCTGGTACGCGAGTGTCGCACTTACAAACCTATCCGCCACAACCAACTCACCCCTTTCAATCGCGGTCTTTATCTCCTGCTCAACAAGTTGGGCCCTGCTTGCCATGTACAACAGCATTTCACAGGGCATCGTCATGCCATCATTTGCTGGATCAAGAAGAATATCTCTTATCTGCTCCCCAATTAAAGTACCGCCGGGTTCTCGTACTTCTTTGACCGTGAGCCCCTGTTCACGATATCGCTGAACAAATCGAGCAATTTGGGTGGATTTTCCTGAGCCATCTGGACCATCGAAAACGATAAATTTACCGGCTAGTGTTGTAGCGATCTTGTCCATGTGTTGCACTATCGTTGAGATTCCCACTCTTCGCAAGGGGAAATGTTTACCATGGAGCAAATGCTTGTCAAACTTCGACATGATAGCCATAAAACAAGTAAGTTTTCAGTAGATCTCCTCGAACAACCTTCAGCTGTGAAGGTTGGTCCTGATGGGGATGAGATTTTTCTAGAGTGGAACTCAACCGTTGACGATTCGGGGCATCTTCGAGGATGTATAGCATGTGGAGGGGAAGTATTTCGTGAACGGACATTTCCGCAAATAACTGGAATCGTAATTGTGCTTGCATTTGCTGGAGCGGTTGCTGGAATCCTTGGTCTTGTCACAACATGGCCTATGTTAATCGCAATGGGAATCGTTCTTGCAATTGATATTGGAATACTAACTTTCAGTTTCACTCGACTCGTGTGTTATTCGTGTGATACTCGGTATAGCAAACTCAACATTGCCAAGTATCACGAACCTTGGGATGCTGATAGAAGTTCGCAAATTAAAAGAAGCAGTTAAGCAATCCAAATACCCAGGTGAGCACCCACCCACAGTAACACTGTTCCAACAGTGCACCACGAAACAAACAACACTGTTTCTCGGATTGTCATTGAAAATAAAGCTATCACACCTATCGAACAAATAATGTATTGCCCAGCGCTTATCAGGAGTATTCGCTCCACTCCAGAAGGGATTTGTGCAACGCGAACTGATTCAATAAGTGCGATTATTGCAATGCACCGTAATGCTGCAAGCAATATGTTTCCAAATGGTCTGCGAACTCGCCAACAATTAACTCTCAATGCTGCAAGCAACAGCACAGAAAAAAGTATTAAGCGTGCAAATTCTCGTCCGGCTTCTTTAAAACCATCGGTCCAAGTAATTGCACCATCGTCTCCGTATAATCCCGATGCTCCTGTAAAAATACCTGACAACACGATTCCAACACCAATTGCAATTAAAACAATGGGAAACCATGGTCCACCACGGTTCTCGGTTGAAACAGTCTGTGCATGATTTAAGCCTGACATGGTGAGTCCTTCTTTTGCATATCACTTATTGCGCATTTGTTGAATAATTCTCCAAACTCCAAGTATACCTGCAAACATGTAACCGATTAAACCAAGAGTGGCACGAAGATCCATTCCTCCTGACCGGTTTGCAAGAACCATAATTGACGAGCCAACTATTAATGCGGAAATAATCAGTGCCCAACTTACGTTTTTTGAAGACCTGTCCATTGCATCTGAAAGGTGTTCTACGGACTCCACATCAATATTCAACCGCACTTTGTTTCGACGTATTCTGTCGAGAATTCTCGTAGCATCTTCTGGCAAGCGCTCTGCAAGTTGCGCCATAAGTTTTGCAGACATTGTGCCTCGGTCTTTGAGAGCTGAAAAACTAAAGCGTGATTTAACTAGCTTTTCAATTGTTGGTTTGGCATATTCAAGCAAGTTAAATTTTGGTGAGAGTTCTTTCCCAACTCCCTCGATAGTAATCAATGCCTTAATCATTAAGATCAAATCACCCGGGCACTTCACACTATGTTTGCGAAGACCGTCTAGAAAGGCTGTCAACATGACTCCCATATCCACATCGCCAAGAGGTCCCTCGGTAAACCGTTCTATAAAATCTTGAAGGTCTTTTCGCAATTCTTGTTCGTTTACATCATCAAAGGAGATGTCACCGAGTCGTAGAAATGATTTTGTAACAGTATCAAGATTGTTTTCTGAAACACCATACAACAGCATTGCTAAATCTTGCCGCATAGATTCAACTACACGTCCAGTCATTCCACAATCAATAAAGCAAAGTTGTTCGCCACCCAAAACAAAAATGTTTCCAGGGTGGGGATCTGCGTGAAAGAACCCAACTTCTAGCGTTTGCTTAACCACTGCTTGTGCACCATTGGCAACTATTTTGTCACGCTGGTCTTGGGTGAATCCAGCGTTTTTCCACTTTGTTAGTTCAACACCCCGTATCTCCTCTATAGCAAGAACTCGTTTTGTAGAAAGTTTTGAAAAAACTTCAGGGAACGTTGCACATTCATCTGCAGTCATCGATTTCAACATTTTCGTACTGTCGGCCTCATGCCGAAGATCCATTTCATTCCCCAATGCCTCGGAAAATGTATCAATTACTTCTTTAGGATCGAAGCCCAATTTTGCACCATGGTTGTTTAACAAAGATGCGATTCCCTCAAGGACTTGTAAATCTGAGTGGATAGTTTTTTCGATATGTGGGCGGAGTATTTTAAGTACAAGGTGTTTTCCTTCAGTTGTAACCGCCTTGTGAACTTGTGCAATAGAACCATCCCCAATCGGAGTTTCTTCGATTTTGGAGAACATCGAATCGAGTCGCGATCCATACTCTGTTTCAAGTTCCTTCTTTACGTCCTCCCAAGGCACCACTGGGCAACTATCTTGCAAATTGGCCAATTCTGCAGACCACTCTGGTGGAACGAGATCTGGTCGCATGCTAAGGACTTGACCAAGTTTCATAAAGGTCGGTCCTAGTTCCTCAAGAGCTAGCCGGAACCGCACAGGAGCCGGTTTTTGCTCAATATCGTGAATTTTCTTAATTTTTCCAAGAAAAGTGCCCAGTTTAGTGTCTCGGATAACCTCGCCAAAGCCGAATTTTGCGGCTACAGAGACGATTTCCTTCATCCTAGGCATGTTTCTAATGAGTTTTGTTGATGGCATAGTGTGAAATGGTACCCGATTGAAAAAAAAATATCGAAATTCTTTGACCATTTGGCTCTTAATGCGCATAGTAAGAATGATGACACACGATTCACGAAAAGAAAAGATCGAAGCAGCCTTGTCTGGAAAGAGGCACCAAGTGGATGAACGAACATCAAGAACAACATCGCAAGTTCTTAGGACAGTTATTTATTGTTGCCTATGTGGCAATTGGAGTGCAGCAACGACAAACTTTACAACCGCGATGAACATGATTTGGACAGGAATCGTAAACCCAAAGGCGGGAGCAAATCGGAAAACCTGAGTAAATAAATACTCTCAATCAAACACCGACAAGCCCCGCGAAACAAAGCGGGGCTTTTTTTAGGAACACATGAATACAACAACAGACAACCCAAACGACACAAACTTGCAAACAAACTGCGTGAACTATCCATCTAAGTTAGATTTTACTCTTTGCATTGATGTTACAAAGACCACTGCAGGATGGTGCGTCGACATTTCCTCACTCTCACCATGCGCATCCATGTCTGGGTGCACTCAGAAAGACTTGCTGGAAGAGTCGGGCATCCTCTGTGGCAAAGGGGACTCAAAAACATTTGGTGCATACGACGACGCTCTTGCGCATCTCGCAACATTGTTCGCTCAGTACGGAGAAAACTTTTTGGGAGAGCGGGTTTCTCCTCCAGAACTTGGTCTTGTTGATCGGTTGCTTGATCGAACGGGTTCTTTGTCAATCAGTTCAATCGAAACTGAAGTGTTTTCTACTTTCATAGACGTAGGCATATCGACGTCAAACAAAAATGAGCCCTCAGACATAGCCGCTATCTATGACATCATTTCTGATACTTGGCATAGCGATTAAAGCCCCTTTCTCGTTCGGCACATCGTGTGCCGTACATAGTCCTCCTCCTTGATTGGTTCAGAATCGGTGAAAACCGATTCTGACCTTTTTATTCGCACGCTCCCCAGTTACCAACCGTTAGGAGGATGTCAGAAACATCAACAACTAGGTTTCCGTCAACATCTCCAAGGCAACCTGGACAAC
>CAZQGB010000006.1:0-10360 GCA_964592615.1 uncultured Isosphaeraceae bacterium
GAACCCTAAAATGGGCCAACAACAAACAGTCGAATCAGTAACAACTGACCAACTACGAGCAGATGATTTTTTCCCTGATTTCAGCGTGGGAGACACAATCAATGTTCACTACACTATTGTCGAAGGCGACAAAGAACGCGTTCAAATTTTTCAAGGTGTCCTTATTGGACAAAAAAGTAGTGGCATAAATGAAACAATTACAGTTCGTCGAATCGTAGCGAACGAGGGTGTTGAACGAATCTTTCCACTACATTCACCACGAATTGCAAAGATTGAGATAGTGCGCCGAGGTGATGCTCGCCGAGCAAAACTGTACTACTTGCGTGACCGTGTTGGCAAATCACGACGTATTCGTGATCAACGTCGCGGACTTAAGTAAATAAGCTGAAACTGACAATCCCCCAAGACAAAGGGCACTCCAATTGGAGTGCCCTTTGTCTTGTCAGGAATGGTTCAATTTTAAACGCCCAAGAGATTAACTCGCTTTGCGGTATTGCTCTCGGTCTCGGAAAAAGGAACTTGCTGCTTCTTTTGTTTTTGCTTTCGCCTTGCCGTTTGCTGCAACAGAACTTCCAATAGTGAAGTTTGCAGGAACTGAGGTCGTCCCCTCCGACGACCCAGACCATGCGTTTGTTGTTGGGGCTGTCCTTTTAGCGCGAGCAGCATCAATTGATCTCGCCATTGCTTCTAGCATTGGGCGGACATGTTCAGATGATTTTGTACTGTTTTTCATAGTGGTATATTCCATTTCCCATTCAGTGGGGTGCTCACCTATCGGCGAGAAAAAAACCCGACTTTTGTCGGTTTGTAAAAAAAACTACGTCCAATAACTTAAATGTCATGAACACGCAGAGATAAGTGCCCTGAGATTATTTTCTTTCAGGAATCTCGACGTTGTTCACGAGCGACATTCGCTACATCGTCATAGATTGTTTCAAGTAAACCCACCATAGGAAACTTTCCAACCATTGGCGAAATGCCAAGACGACGAAGTAGT
Source organism: uncultured Isosphaeraceae bacterium (assembly GCA_964592615.1). GTDB lineage: Bacteria > Planctomycetota > Phycisphaerae > Phycisphaerales > SM1A02. The sequence goes on from CAZQGB010000006.1 coordinate 998, forward strand.
GTGTGTGGCAAGTGGGTAGGCATAGGTGCTCGGTCTGCTTCTTTAAGTGAGTATGGTGAACGCCAATAATCATCAAGACAATCCTCCAACTGAGGTAGGGTTGGAATGTCGTCCTCACGAATACTTGCGTGTGCCCGCGCTTCACCCTTCGCTTCAAGAGTTCTCGCTTGGCGAAGTTTAATAAGAAGGTCGTCCTTATTTGTCCCTCTCAACTCAAAATACAGCAATGGTGTTGCGAGCAACCGCTCTGCGGTTAAGAATAATGCTGCTGCCGCGTGCTTACATAATTTTTTATCTTTGCACGAACAACGCACCACAAGTTCGTCTGCAAATGCATCAAGGCCACAATCTTCAATCATTGCAGATAAGTTAGATGGAATTTTTCCTGCTGAGAGACGCGCTGCTATCCTAGCTTCACCAGCCATGCGTTGCGAAATTTTTGTCCACTGGTCGGAGGATAACACAGGTACATCAATTTCTAACCTGAAGGGTTTTTCTTCAATGCACATTACACTCGATTTGATACGCCCTTTAGACAATTGCAATGATCTAATCTGTCCGTCCATGGCATATGTTTGCCCTGAAACAAGGCGATCCATTGAGAAGTTCTTATGGATAGATTCTATAACCCAAACAGAAGGCGTATGCAGTCGCAAATCTTCTACTGATGTCTTCAGTTTTAAACTAGGTTTTCCTTTTTTCGCCATATTTAAATCGCCCCATCACTTTCTAGCGCTGACTCACGAAGCACAAGCATATCTCGCAATTGCCCTGCTGTTAAATCTGAAATCCATTGTTCACCTGAACCAACAATATTCTCGGCTAGCTCCATTTTTTGTTCAATCATTTGATCAATGCGTTCTTCAAGCGTACCCGTGCACACAAACTTGTGCACTTGCACCGTTTTTTGTTGGCCAATTCTAAACGCTCGGTCTGTGGCTTGGTTTTCAACTGCAGGATTCCACCACCTGTCGTAATGGAACACATGATTTGCTGCGGTCAGGTTCAAACCAACGCCACCTGCTTTTAATGAAAGGATAAAGACTGGAACATTCCCATCGTCTGATTGAAAACGATCAATAAATTGCTGCCGTCGTTTTGTTGGGGTTCCTCCATGCAAAAAGAGGGCGTCGCAATCTAAATCGTGTTGAATCATGGCGGAAAGGAGCCGGCCCATCTCTCTAAATTGAGTGAACACCAATGCTTTTTCGCCAGTTGCCAGAACTTCTTCAAGTAATGTCATGAGCCGCGATGATTTTCCTGATCTTGCAGACTGTAAGCCAGGTGTTGATGATTCGGTCACCAACACACCATCACGATGTCCCGCCTGAGCATAGTGCCCCGGATGGTTACATACTTGTTTTAATTTTACAAGGGTTGATAGGACGAGTCCGCGACGTTGAATACCTTCCGATTGTTCAACTTCGTTCATCATCTTATTTACTACTTGTTCGTAGATACCAGCTTGTTCTTTAGTGAGATTTGCAAACTCTTTTGTTTGAACACAATCTGGAAGATCGTCAATAACTGTCGCGTCTGTTTTCAAACGTCTCAACACGAATGGCTGAATCATTCTTCGAAGTTGTTCCGACCGCTTTGGATCTCTACGTTGTTCAATCGGCCGAGCAATTGTTCTTCTAAACGTAGTGACGGGACCAAGGTAACCCGGATTTAAAAACTCCATTATTGACCACAATTCAACGAGCCGGTTTTCAACCGGAGTACCTGTTAATGCAACCCTGTGCCATGCCTTAAGTTCACGAATAGATTGCGCTTGTTTTGTTGGAGGGTTCTTAATGTATTGTGCTTCATCGAGAGTTACTCTGTGCCATGTAATTTGATTAAGAGTTTCTCGATCGCGATGCACGAGACCATACGTCGTAATAATAACGTCATGCTCAGCAACAATATCCTTAAACGCATCACCTAATGGGCGATCTGGCCCGTGGTGAACGTGCACTGTTATTTCTGGGGCAAATTTATCTAATTCTCTTTCCCAGTTTCCCACAACTGACGTTGGAACGATAAGTAATGATGGACCAACACCTGCGCCCTGTTCGATTCGCTCGTGCTGCAACAGTGCGATGAGTTGAATCGTTTTTCCAAGACCCATGTCATCTGCCAAACACGTTCCTATGCCAAATCTTGACAAAAACGCCATCCACCTCAAACCCGTTAATTGATATGGGCGGAGTTGTCCCTCAAATTTTGGTGGCTGTGAAATTTCTGGTAAGGACTCAGTATCAGAAGTTGATTCAAGAAGTTCATTCACCCAGCCAGTCGCAGTCAATCCACCAATCGAAAGAGCGTGTGTATTATCCCCATCACCCTGAGCAAGTCGAAGTGCCTCTACGAGTTGCATCGATGTTGTCGCCCCATCGACAAATAATCTTTTTGCTTCTTCAATTGCACCCTGTTGGAGGTGAACCCACTTCCCTTGAACTTGAACGAGTGGTTGTTTTTGCTTTAACAATTGTTCAAAATCTTCTTGAGATAGCAAATTCTCTCCAACAGCAACTTGCCATTGGCACTCCACGATTGCGTTCAACCCTAGGATTGATGACGAACCATAAACACCCTCAGCCCGTTCGGCCAAAGCAACTTCTAACGAGGGAGAATCGATATGCAAACTCGCACTCAACGTGCTTTGTTCGCTGCCCCACCAAACTGGAACGGTTGTTCTAAAACCAGATTCTTCAAGAAGCGGAAGGAACTCAACAAGAAATCGATGGGCTTCTACTGTATTTAATTCGATATTGCACGGAGTTGATTCTTCAAGCGACCCCTCTAGCTTTGGGTATAACGATGCTGCCCGATCGAGTTCTGCGAGAAATAACTCAGGTAGTCGATCATCGCTTCCACTTTCACTGCCCTCTGCACCCCACACTTCCACAGCAGAAACTTCTCTTGAAGCATCCTCTGCTGACTGCAACGAATAGGTCAACAACCAAACATCAGGGTTTTCATCAGGTTCATGCAATTCCAAAAGTAAGCGCCACGAGAGATCTTCTCCAATATCACAAAGCCGCCCAAGCCAACGACGAGCATCAGTAAAAATATTGAGAAGACGATCCGGATTACCTGGAACCGAATTATTGCGATGGAGCAATGCTGTTAACCAAGAGACATGAGCATCTTCTGCGGAATCCCAACCATCAACCGCGTCTTCAAAATCATCATCAATAAGAATAGTTCGAATAACATCATTCGTCATATCACCAATTGCGGTTTCGAGTAGAGTTTGACCACCCGAAGTCGTTGCCCGAGCCACGGGCGGCATCGCCCTTAAAAGTAAACCGAATCGATTTACGATTTCATCATCGTGAAGCCAGGGTGCCCACGTTGCAGAGAGGTGTTTTCGATCGACTTGCAATAATGTTGGGATAAAACGTTGGTCAACGAGAATATCCAGAGCAAACCTTGCTGCACTTGCCCAAAAATGGATCGATTGCCCAACTTCAAATGTTTCATCACTTACGCGTTGATCTAACCTATTTAGTAACCGAATTGCTTGTGCTGGTTCAACCGTAATGCTTGGAACCTGAAACTCGCCAAGCACTGGATCGCTTGCGTGGTCGTGGTCACCCATAATGCTCACAAGCCGATCACTTGGCCACGGGTCAAGCAAATCGTGAGGTAATTTCAAATTAAGTGATGCCTCATCACTCACTCCCACTTCTACTCCCGCAGCCTGAAGATAAGAAGCCAGCTCCTTGGGTGATACTGCATAAGGATGCATTGCTGTTTCTTCTTTAACAACAGCAACCGCACGATCGTTCATTAACAATTCTGATGATTCAGTTTGTTTATGCGCGTTCAGGCCGAATCTTTCGAGAGATTCTGCCCATAAATGTAAATGACCAGCCTTCCAGTTGGCGTGAATAACAAGCATCGATCCTCCGTGCATGAATGATCGCGTTGGGGCTCGAACCCAAGACCGCCTGATTAAAAGTCAGGTGCTCTACCAACTGAGCTACGCGATCGAGAATCGAGCATTTTACATGCAACGGGACACCAACGCGAGGGGCTTAGAGCGAGATTTTCACGTTATCGGGTGCAATACTTGAAAGGAATCCTTCAAGAGGCCAATTATCACAGAGTCGCTATGAACACTCAAGATATGCAATGTACTCGTCCGATAAGAGGGAAGCCCGGATACCGCTTCAGGTGGAACCCGAAGTACTCCCAACAAACTAGGCGGTCAACTCATTGGATGAAGAAGTTGAGCGAACAATGTGGACACGGCATTTTGCCGCATGCGATGTAACTATGAACCCAATACACCACTCAAGACTAAAAACCAATCAAAGACCGATATTAAGTGGAAATATGAGAAATCCGCTTAATCCCCGCAAAGTAATAGCCGAATACCAGAAAATGTCAAATCAAATAAATAATAAACCCCATCGAGTCGTACTCGTCAAAGGCGAAGATCAGTGGCGGTTCGAATGGGAATCTGGGGAAGAATTAAAAACCGTTGAGGCAATCACTGATATTGCCAAATCACCTGAAACTAATTTTGACTGGTTCGATGCGGCCATGGTGTGCCACGAAATGTCAAAAATTACAGCGAAGGCTGCCTAACGAAAATTGGAATACTCATGAATAAGAATATTGAACAACATGTAGAAATCGTAACCTCGTTTCTTTCATATCTTCTTGATGAACGAGCATTCAGTGCATACACCGGAAGGTGCTACGGCGTTGATCTCCGTCAATATTTAGTTTGGATTACTGAAGAACAAAATCTCACTCTTGACATTCCTGCTGAAAAGGCTGCATGGCAACGATACTCAAGCGGTGAAAAAGAAATTGCTGGACATGTAGGCCCAGAAACTATCAGTGAGCACATCATTAGCGCAGATACAGAATATTTGCGTAGTTTTTTAGCGTACCTTGCTGAGTCAAACTACTCCCCCGCCACAATGGCGAGAAAAATCGCAACCCTGCGAAGTTTCTACAAATGGTTAGAACGAAATGGGTGTATTGAAACAAATCCAATGACACTCATTCGCACACCAAGACAAAAACGTCGGCTACCTAAGGCAATTGGTGTTGAAGATATTGAAAAACTACTCTCTGCACCAAATGATAAAACATTACTTGGTGCTCGTGACCGAGCAATTATGGAAACACTATATTCCACTGGCATTCGGGTGAGCGAACTTGTTGGTATTAACTTTGGGGATATTGATGAAACTGGTCAAGCAATCATTATTCGTGGGAAGGGTCGGAAAGAACGCATTGTTCCTCTTGGAACACATGCAATGTCTGCGATTTCTCATTACCTCCGAGTAATATTAGAGAATAAAATTTCGAACGAAAGCGAAGACCCGCTTTTCATCAATAAACACTCCACTCGACTTTCAACCCGAAGTGTTAGACGAAAAGTAAGTAAGTATCTAGAACAAGTTGGTCTTGACCCTTCGATAAGTCCCCACACGCTTCGCCACAGTTTTGCAACTCATCTGCTTGATAATGGTGCAGATTTACGAAGCGTTCAAGAACTTCTTGGGCACCAGAGTTTATCAACAACTCAGGTGTACACCCACTTGACGACAAAACGAGTGCGTGAGTCGTTCGATGAAGCACATCCTCGTGCTGAAGCTGGTTGACGCAACTTTACAATGTTAAAAGCCCCTGTCCATCGACAGGGGCTTTTTTTTTGTCGCATTGCAACCTCTGGCTCTGAGCCAAGTTGGCTCTGAGCCAGATTGGCTCAGAGCCAGAGGTTAGTGGCGCCTAGCTACTACCATCGTGATGTCATCGGTTCGGGGGGCGTTGCCGCAAAACTCAAGAACTGCTGCGCCAATTGCGTTGCAAATTTCTTGAACTGGTTCCTTGCGACTACGTGCGATTACTTCAATCATTCTTTCCTTGCCATACATTTCGCCCGCTTCATTTCGGGCTTCCCAAATACCGTCAGTTCCCAGAACAATGACCGATCCAGACTGAATCAAAGCTGGCCCCTTTCCAGTAAATGCCCAATCTTCGGTAACACCAAGTGGAATGTCGTCCCCCTCTAACTCGCTCACATTCCCATTAACATCAACAACAATCGCTGGGTCGTGACCTGCTGAAATCCAGTGGACTTCTGATTGGTTTGCCTTTATTTCTAGGCAGAAAAATGTCATAAACCACCCAAGTGGTGTGTCTTGAACCAGTGAGTTGTTTACATCATTCAATCGTTGCACGGGATCGTCACCACACTGAACGCCACCACGCAAAAGTGAACGAGCCGTTGCCATCATCAATGCCGAAGCTATACCGTGTCCAGTTACATCCCCAAGAACTAACCGCAAATGTTCTTTATCACGTGGTGGAGATATGAAGTCGAAATAGTCACCGCCAGTAGCATCGCAATACATGCTCTTACCAGTTATTTCCCAGCCATCAATGGTTGGGTCGTTACTTGGAAGGAGGCATTGTTGAATTTGCTTTGCTACTTCGAGTGAATCTTGTAACTCTAGTCTTTCTTTTAATTTTGGAACCATGTCATTAAAGTGACGTGTCAATTCTCCAATCTCATCTGCACCACCATTGTCAATTTCAACATCTAAGTTGCCAACTGCAATTGAGGCGGTTGCTTTTGTTAATTGAACTATGGGCCTACTCACCAGTTTTGAAACTATCAGGGAAATAACAATCACAAGAAGAATAATTGATATAGAAATTATTGCAACAATTACTATGTGATCTAATGTTCTTTTGAACACGATTGCTTCTTCAATAATTGCCTCAGAAGCAATGACATCGTGTGGCACCCAAATTACGAGTGCTGCTTCCATATCAACAATCGGAGCGTAGGCAACTACAAATGTTTTTTCGCCATCCTTGTAATCCATCACGCCAACATCTTGAGAAGACACATGGTTTAAGAGTTGTTGAAAACTATCTGTCCAATCGTACAATTCCTCTTGCTTGATTGCTTCATTCCAATCAGCTAAACCATCTTCCATATCTTGCGATGCAACGACCACAAGCTTATCGCCTCTTGGTACAACAACACTAATTTTGGCATCACTGCTCCACTCAACAGGAACAAGAATCTCATGGAGAACATCCACAACAGATTTTTCTGCGCCAGTTACTCCTAGGAGACTGCCATCAAAATCGTACACTGGTGCAACTGATGCAATTACTACTCGCAGCGTACTTGCGTCAACTTCTGGAAGAGTGTGCAGAACCTCACCGCTAGAACTTAACGCTAACCTAAACCATTCGCGCTTTCTTGGGTCGTAGCCATCGGGCATACCGCCGTGACCTGGAAACGTGCCACCCATTCCATCGATAGTCGCAGTGAAGTACCGCAAGGCAGGCAAACCGGGACGCAAAGAAAGTGCTCGGTAAATCGGATTCATGAGCTGTAATTGATTCGCTTGAACATCAGCGATTGAATCGGGAACGCCATCTGCACGAATAATGGCTTGGGTTTGGTATGAAACAGGACAATCAACTGTCGTACCATCAATGAGTTTGCGATCAAACATGCTCAATGTAATCACATCTGGCGAAGTTGATGGGTCATCAAATGACTCTACAGAAAATGTTTTTTGCGGTGAAGTAATAGAAGACGTGAGAGCTTTTCTTGCGGCAATTTGTTGAACACGAACCGCCATATCTAGTTGCGCTGTACTTAATCCAATCAGTTTTCCATTTTCTTCAACGATTTCCTTGAGGTGAATTTCGGCGTTCTCTAACAGTGTTTCTGCAGTCTCACCTGCAAGTTGAGTGCCCAGATTCTCTAAAGATGAAAAACCTATAAAACTAACAACAAGTGTTGGAGTAACTGAAACTAACAAAAGAAGTAATAGTAGTTTTGTTCTTAACTTCAAAATTTTTCTCGTTACTCAATTGGTTTTTGTAACAGAGAGTCAACTTGTGAGAAATATCGTGTTGCTTCATCGAGTATTCTCGCAGGGACTAATTGTGTTTCGGGATCATCAAATGTCACCGTTGGTACCTCTTGAGGTTTTAAACGAATCACAAATAGCCATTCTCGATGGTCAATTTGTTCTCGTTGACGGGGCAACTTTAGAGAACGTGATAATTTCCTGCGGATAACTATTCTTCCAAACTGTGGGTTTGCATCCACATCATTTTCTATAACAATCCATCTTTTTCGAGGATCGTCTGAAAAATAATCTGGCGCATTTGCCGCAGCGACCATTGCAGTCCAAACAAAATCTTTTGTTTCATTTGGCCACCTCTTTGTAGGCACCGAACACCCTGCAAGAAGGAGGGCCATTGATGTTAACACAACACCTCGAATCATTCTTCCATTGCCTCTTCGGGAATGTCTGCATTGGAATATACATTTTGAACATCTTCATGATCTTCAAACGATTCGATCAATCGAAGCATCTTCGTACCAAGTTCAATGTCACACGCTACTGGTGATGCTGGAACCATCGTTAATTCCGATGACGCCATTGGTATCCCGGCTAATTCGATTGCTTTTCGCAATTCTAAATAATCTGATGGTTCACAGGTTACTTCCCAAACACCCTCGCTTTGAACAATATCACTCGCCCCAGCTTCAAGAGCAACCTCCATTAGTTGTTCTTCGTTTGTTTCACCTTCTTCAATAATAATGACACCGGTACTTGAGAAACCAAACGCAACCGAGCCTGGCTTTGCAAGATTCCCGTTTCCCTTTTCAAATAATTTTCTCATCTCTGGAGCAGTCCGATTTACATTATCAGTGAGCACATCTATAAGTATTGCGACACCACCTGGACCATATCCTTCGTATCGTACTTCCTCATAAGAAACACCCTCGTCACCTTCTCCGCTAGCTTTTTTGATCGCTTTTTCGATGGTGTCTTTTGCCATGTTGACAGATTTTGCGTCTTCAATCGCATAACGAAGTGTTAAGTTCGTTTCAGGATCTGGTCCACCATTTTTAACGGCTACCATGATTGCCCTACTACATTTTGACCAAGCTTTGCCTTTTACCGCGTCTTGCCTTGCCTTACGGTGTTTGATATTGGCCCATTTACTATGACCAGCCATTTCATTTTACTCCATTATTTGGTACTTCAAACCCAAGTTGTGGTTCACGACCATCTTGCACTGCAGAAAGTTTTTCTTTTAATCGGCGAGTTACATCACCTAACTCAAAATCATACAGTGCTTCTGGTGTTGCAACCGAAACTCCCCACACTTTATACGCCATACTCGCATATCCTTCTAATATTCTTTGGCGATGGTCTGCAGAGTTCAAAATCATAGAAGCGGTCTCCCATGCCCGAGCAGCATTTTCTTTTTGTCCGGCTAACCAATACGCATCTCCTAAATGATCGTAGGTCTCAGCACTTGGTTCCCGAGAAAGTTTAACTGCTTCTGTAAGGAGTGAAATTG
>CAZQGB010000006.1:10460-26519 GCA_964592615.1 uncultured Isosphaeraceae bacterium
GTCTCAGCACTTGGTTCCCGAGAAAGTTTAACTGCTTCTGTAAGGAGTGAAATTGACCGATCTTCTTCTCCTAACAACACAAACATCCAGCCAACTGTGTCCAATACGTATGCAGAGTCTGGGTCTAATTTCAAAACCTGAGAACAAAGCTGCTTTACTTCACTTGTAGGACCATCTTGTTCAAGTTTAATCCACGCCAGATTGTTTAGCGCTAATGTGTTTGTTGGATTAATCGCCAATGATGCGGTATAAAGACGTATTGGAGCGTTTTTATTCTTTCCAACGATTGACATTGATTGGGCGGCAATCGACAATGCTTCTGAAAGTGAAACTGGTTCTTCCCAACGAGGTGCAAGTGACACTGTTCTTTCGAGAGCAACTTCTTCATACACTTTCAAGGTAATTGACCCATCTCCTCCTGCAGCAGCTTCTAAAACCGGAAGAACAATTAAAAGAGTGGCAAGTTCTTTTTGGTGGAGTTCTTGGATTGATCCAGTGGCCACTAACCGCAATGCGATATCGGCTGCATTTAAATCGACCAATTGCTGCATCACTCCTAACCAAACCGGAGAAGATGCCTCTGGAACTAATTCCATTAACGTACTTTCAATGATAGAGTCTACGTGTTCACTAAGTAAGTTTGTAATACTTTGATCTGATTCAAAAACCGATTTTAACCCCGCAATCCTTAGCACTGCCTCGACGGAACTCGCTTCTTGCGTTAACCAATGTTGGGCAAGAAGCCGTCTCCCTTTTTCAACTTCGCCCATTCTTGCTGCATCTAAACCAAGAATCAAAAGTGCGTCCTTATGCAAAGGATTCCTAGAAATAACTTCGTTCCAAGCGACTATTGCCGCATCGTCCCTTCCGGTAGCAGCAAGAGATATTGCAAGCGAAGCCCATGGCGCAGGCGACAACTCATCAATGACCGCTGCACGGCGAAAATGTGGAATTGCTAATTGGTGTTGATCTTGTAATGCTAATTGGCGACCAATAATATATTCTCTTGCCGCCCTTCTTACTGTTGGGTATGAAGGAGATTCGGGAAGTTTTCCAACAACTGCTTCGAGTTGCTTTTGAAGAAGAGGGTCTTCTGCACGAACCGCACATGTCGCGAATAATAGAATCAGCGAAGATAGCCAAATTCGTTTCACTTCTTCGTTTTTGCCTTTTTCTTTGTAACTTTCTTTTTAGACACCTTCTTTTTTGTAGCAGCTTTTTTAGAAGATTTCTTTTTTACTACCTTTTTCTTCGACACTGTTTTTTTTGCAACCTTCTTTTTAGTATCTGTCTTTTTTGTGGTTTTCTTGCTGGGTGTTTTCTTCTTTACCGTCTTCTTTGGAGCTTTGCTCTTTGTTTTTTTCTTCTTAGACGCAGCGGTTTGTTTTGGAGCTGGCTGTGATTCTACCCAGGCGTGTATAGAGGCATGGGCTTCAAGAACATCATCAGCTTTCACCTGCCTGCTCAGCCAAGACGAAGCTTCTACAACGCATGCTGTCTCGTGAACCAAATTGTTTGCAATCATTGCAGCTAGGGTTCGATCATCCACCGGCATAGCTGCGACATCAAAACAAATTGATATAACCCTGTTACAAACAAATGGTGTAATCCCATTAAGTGTTTCAAAGTATTCACGTATATCGCGTTTTCCAGCGCCTTCTAAACTGTCAACATGAACCCCATGTTCTCGTTTATATATTGCATTTAAAACAGTTTTTAACCGTTTTGCTCTCTCATTTGCCTGAGGGTAATTAACTCCAATCAACTCAATAGTTTCATAAACATTATTCATGCGTAAATCGTTTAAATCTACCGATGCGTCAATTAGTTTTTTGAGTGCAGTATTTGCTTGTTTTCCTGTTGCGTTCCACAACAAATGGGAATAAATAACTTCACCAATAACTCCGTGCTCACTCGTAATAACTTCAACTTTTGGCAACTTACGGCGAAACGATTTAAACTTTTTTGCAAATTCTGTTGCGTTTTTCACTCAATTATCCTTCATCTTTTTTCTGTGATTTTTTTTCGTCTTCTTGCTTTGCTTCAGCAATACTCGCAAGAACTTCCTGCTGACGTAATAGTTGTTGGTCTGTTTTAAAAGAGAATTTTGGCATTCTTCTAAACTTGACCTTGTCTGCAACTTGCCTGCGAATCCACCTAGATGCAGCATTTAGACCATGCATCGAAATTTCCTCGTGTTTACGAGGAATAATGGTACAAAATAATGTTGCATTGGCTAAATCTGCACTTACATCAACACGAGTCACTGTAACAATTCCTTGCACGCGGGGATCTGCGAGACCACGAGACAAAATGTCTTGGGTTGCTCTCTGCAGAGTTGATGCAACTTGGTCTGTACGCTGAGTCATAATGCTACTTAAGCGTTCGCTTCACCTCTAACGATTTATAACATTCGATGACATCACCGACTTTAATATCGTTATACCCATCTATGTTCATACCACACTCTTGGCCAGATTTAACTTCTTTCGCGTCATCTTTGAAACGTTTCAATTGATCAAGTCGCCTGTCAGCTTCAACAACTATGCCCTCGCGAGTTACACGAATTTGTTGATGACGTTCAATTGTTCCATCTGTCACATAACACCCGGCAATCATGCCTGTTTTTGAAATCTTAAACACATCTCGAACTTCAGCATGACCAAGAACTTCAAGTTTAATTTCTGGATCAAGGAGTCCTTCAAGCGCTTTCGTAAGGTCATCTATAAGATCGTAAATAACATCGTAATATCGTATCTCAACACCTTTTTGCTCAGCAAGCCTTCTTGATTTTGACGAACTCGTTACATTAAACCCAGCAATAATTCCGCCACAAGCTTCTGCCAAGTTAACATCAGATTCGTTCACTCCACCAACCCCACAATGTTTAATAACAATCGCGGCCTCGTCAGTTCCTACTTTCCCAATTGTCGATTTTAGGGTTTCGATTGAACCTTGAACATCTCCCTTTATTATGACGGGCAATTCACGGATATCTGCTGTCTTCATCTGGTCAAAGATGTTGTCGAGAGTTATTGACTCTCTCGCAAGAGCTGCTTCACGCTCTTGTGCGACACGCTCTTTCGATGCCGATTCTGCTGCTTTTAATGATTTCACAACATAAAATTTGTCACCGGCATCAGGAATTTCGCTCAATCCGAGAAGTGAAAGTGGTGTTGATGGAGTTGCTTGAGTAATCTGATTCCCACGATCATCCATCAACGCGCGAATACGGCCATAGCCGCGTCCTGCAACTATAAAGTCGCCCTTCTTCAAACACCCTTCACGCACAAGAATGTTTGCAACAGGACCACGACCCTCTGCAAGATGGGCTTCGATCACAAAACCTTCCGCTGCACCACTGAAGTCTGCCTTGAGTTCAAGTAACTCGGCTTGATAATCTAAAATATCAAGCAAGTCTTGGATACCAGTGTTTTCAATTGCACTTGTTCGTATAACTTCCGTCGAGCCACCCCAATCTACTGGGTTCAAATCGTGTTCCGCCAGTTGACCAAGAATCCGCTGAATATTTTCTTCAGTAGCATTTTGCTTATCTATTTTATTCAAAGCAACAACGATTGGAACCCCGGCGCTTTTCGCATGATTAATCGATTCAATTGTTTGTGGCATCACACCGTCATCTGCTGCAACAACCAAAATGACGATATCTGTAACTTTAGCGCCTCTTGCACGCATTTCGGTAAATGCTTCGTGTCCCGGAGTATCAATGAAAGTAATAAGACGCTCAGCATCGCCTGCCTTCACCGGTACTTGGAAGGTGCTTGTCGCTTGAGTAATTCCACCAGCTTCACCTTCTGCAACATTCGCTGAACGAATTCGGTCTAGGAGGGATGTCTTGCCATGATCAACATGACCAAGAATTGTCACAACTGGAGACCTGAGTTGTTCGTTTTCTCGTTCTCGTTCGCTGAAGGAATCAACAATTTTTTCTTCTGCACTCTTTTCTTCAGTTACTTCAAGTTCAATTCCCCAACCCATCATCATTTCTACTGCTTGCGCTGGGTCGATGTTATCGTTTACCGTTGCTTCCACTTCAGCAAGGAGTAACTTTTTCAAAATCTCGTTTGCCTTTACTCCCGTTGCGGATGAGAGCTTTTTAATGGAAATTGGTTCAGAAATTAAAACCTTGCCACCAGTTTGTTTTAATGTTTTTGCTCTTTCAGCTGGTTTATCTGTACGCTTTTGACTATCTCGACGAGCTTGTCTGAAAAAACCACCACTTCGTCGAAGTCGGTTCTCTCGTTCGAGTAAATCTTGCTTTCGCCAGTTTGCGTTGCCACGATCCTGTGTGGGAGTTTGTCCTTTAGATCCTCGTTCGCCCTGCCGTGAACCTGATTGTGTTGTTGCTCTGCGCTTATTTCTGCGCGATCCACGTCCTGAGTCTTGCTGAGGAGGTGGCACCTGCTGTGGAACACCCACACCTGCACCACCACCACCGCGAGGAGGAGAAGGTTGCTGACGCTTTTGAGGTCTAGGTTTTGGTTCTGGCTCAGGTTGTTCAATCCTTATCACTCGAGGACCTGACATCTTCGCTTTTTCTGGTGAATCCATCTTGCGACCAGCTGGTTGAACCGATTGATCTGCTTCACTTTCTTTGCTGGATGAACCTTCCGTTTTTTTTGCTTTTTTAGACGGGGCTTTCGACTTGGTTTTCTTTTTGGTTTTCTTTTTTGCCCTAGATTTGGCTTTTGAAACATTTACTTTTTCAGTGGTTTCAACAGCTGTTGATGAAGTGCCGTCTTCACTGAACCATTCAACAATTGTTGCTTCAAGACCAGCAGAGATAGCGGACATGTGACCTGTAATATCAGGAATGCCTTCGCTTGTACATTTCTCGATGATGTCTTTCGAACCAACACCAATCTTTTTGGCTACATGATGTACCCTTGTTTTCACTGCTTTTTTAGCCACGTGTAATCTCCGCAATCATGTTAATGATTATTCGTTACTTTCTTCTATTTCTGTTGTTGCTGCTACTTCATCATTATCTAATTCGTCAGGAACTTCATCATCAGCAGACATATCAAGAATTGAGTCCGCCGCTGCTTCAGTTTTCTCATCAACCTCTGTATCAAGAACTGCAGATGCTGCTGCTTCTTCTTCTGCACGCATTGCTTCTTCTGCAAGTTTTGCTTGCTCTTGTTCAATTGTCACTTCTTTAGAACGAGTGATTGATTTATCGATGCATCGATCTGCAATCTGTTTGGAGAATTCAAGGTCTTCCTCAAGCACGTTTCTGCCAATTTCTTCGACATCAAAAATACTAATGATGCCCATTGCCGCCATCCGGTCCAGCATCTCTTCTGTCACGCCTTCAATTGGTTTCAGTGCATCCCATAGTATCTCAAGACCTTTTTGATATTCTTCAGGAGTCAAAATATCAATATCCCAGCCAGTCAACCTCGCTGCTAGGCGAACATTTTGCCCCCGACGCCCAATTGCTAGAGATAGTTGATCATCGCGAACAATAATTGTTGCTCTGCCAAGTTCAAAGCATAAACTTACTTCATCGACTTCAGCAGGCTTCAATGCGTTGGAAATTAATACTTGGCTCGATTCATTCCATCGAACGATGTCTATTTTTTCGCCACCAAGTTCTTCAACGATGTTTCGTATTCGACTACCTCGAACACCAACACATGCACCTACAGGATCAACTTTAGAGTCATTTGACGTCACAGCAATTTTAGTTCTAAAGCCCGGCTCTCTGGACATTGCATGTATTTCTATTACATGCTCTTGTACCTCGGGAACTTCTGCCTCAAACAAACGGCGAATAAAGTCTGGATGGCTTCGTGACATTACAATTTTTACTTGGCTTCCAGTATCTCTAACATCAAGAATAAAACAACGAACACGATCACCTGGTCTAAATTGTTCGCCCGGAATTTGCTCGGACCGTGGCATAAACCCTTCAACGCGTCCACCCTTATCGAGTTGAATAATTAGTGAACCGCCTTCATATCGGCTACAAACACCGGTCGTTAATTCGCCCGCTTTATCAATGTACTCATCAAAAATACCTGTTCGCTCGTCTTCTCTGAACCTTTGGATCATGACCTGCTTTGCTGTTTGAGCAGGTATTCGCCCAAGTTCTTCAAGCGGGATTTCCACTGCGCCACCATCTTGGTGCCGCCAAATTCTAATTTCACCAGTCATCAAGTCCATGTTGCACGAAAACTCCTCTGTGTCTAATGAGTTGAAGTGCTTGCGTGCTGCACTAACCATTGCCTGTTCAAGGTCTTCAATAATTACAGTTTTATCAATCTTTCGCTGCTTGGAGATGACGTCGATAAGTTCTAATGTGTCTCTGTCCATGGGAATTACCTGTCCTAAGTTGTTCGAATGTTGGGTTGTCTATCAATTAAAAAACGGGACGCGTTGCGTGCCCGTGGCTTAACCAGTTACGGTCAGTTGTGCTGAAAGCACTACTCGTGAAATAGGAAAAATACCTAAATCAAGACCGAACCTCCATCACGCAGGATAATCCATCCTTTACGGTGAGGCTCTGAGCCACAGGATGACTGCGATTAGCAGTCATAACTTGAAAAAAGTTGTAAGGATCCTCCTTGGATCATTACTACACTCCTTAATGTACTCTGTGCCATCTACGCAAATGGCGTGGAAAGGGGACAGGATATTCCGCCTTCACAAAGAACGCAACACCAGCACCACTTGCCCGTACTATATATATCAATGAAATTCTATAAAACACTGTTTTTGGCACTCTCTTGCCTGTTTGTAGCAGAGCCCACATCTGCCCAACCAAATAATTTTCACGATTCGCGTGATAAAGTTGACGTTTCGGTTCAAGTTAGCTCAAAAAACACACTGGCTGGAAGCGATGTAATTGTTGCTGTCATTCTTGATCATGAAGAGCATTGGCATTCACACACAAACAACCCTCAAGTTCCAGAAATCCTAGGTGACCCAAAAGATTACATCGCAACTTCAATTGAAGTTGATCTTCCAGAAAATTCCCCACTCACTTTCCATAGAGGTGTTATTCAGTGGCCTTCACCAACTATGGTTAGTGTTGGCTTTACTGGAACCCCTGTTGACTACGGTGTCTTTTCAGATACTGTCGTGATTTATATTCCGGTGACTGTTGCAGATGACGCTGCTGTTGGGGATGCTTCGTTTACCATCAAGCCAATTTTTCAAGCATGCGACGATTCCACTTGCTTAAGACCAACTCCTCAACCAAGTGATTCAAGTGATTGGGATTCCTATGGAGTTACAAGAACCATCAACATTGTTGATCCAGAAAATATTTCAAGCACAATACCTTCAAGTACATTCGACATGTTTGACGGATCGGTATTCTCAGATATTCATGCTGGCATAACAGCGCCTAGTGAAAACAAAATTAAGTTTGATGCGTTTGGTGTTAAATTTACAATTGACGCAAATGGTCCAATGGGCTTGTATTTATTGCTACTTGTCGCGATGGGCGGTGGCTTTCTATTGAACTTAACACCATGTGTACTTCCAGTCATTCCAATTAAAATTATGGGGCTTAGCGCCAGCGCTGGGAACAGAAAAAAGACACTAATACTTGGCGTCTGGATGATGTTTGGAGTCATGTCACTCTGGATACTTATGGGGGTTGGGATCGCTGTTGTTGCAGGATTTACTGCTATAAATCAATTGTTTCAATATCCTGCGTTCACAATTATCCTTGGAGTCTTTATTGGAATAATGGCAATCGGTATGGGGGGGCTATTTTCCATTCGACTTCCAAATGCCGTGTACAAAGTAAATCCAAAACATGATTCTTGGTATGGATCGTTCTTGTTTGGTGTAATGACCGCAGTGTTATCTACGCCATGTACAGCACCGTTTATGGGTGCTGCTGCTGCTTGGGCGGCAACACAATCACCACTACTTACACTTACTGTGTTTGGTTCGATAGGTTTTGGCATGGCATTCCCTTATTTGATTCTTGCTGCGTTCCCTCATCTCGTTGAAAAAATGCCGCGCGCTGGCGCTGGGAGTGAAGTTATTAAACAAGTCATGGGTTTACTTATGCTTGCGGCTGCTGCGTACTTTTTAGGAGTTGGGCTAAGTGGACTTCTACAGCAAGAGGGTGCACCTCCATCACGTATCTATCTTTGGATAGTTGCTGGGTGCGTGGCTGCTGCTGGTGGTTGGCTTGCTTGGCGCACACTTAGGGTTGCAAAAAAAGCAATGCCTAAAATTATTTTCGTCATACTTGGCATATTCATCATGGGTGGTTCGGTTGCAGTGGGTATTCGATTAACAGATAAGGGACCAATCGACTGGGAGTATTACACCCCTGAATTGTTAGCCGAAAAACTCGAAGATGGTGATATTGTTGTTCTCGAATTCACAGCAGAATGGTGCCTAAATTGCAAACTTCTCGAGTCAACTGTTTTGTATAGCGATCGGGTTGTTAAGGCGTTTGAAGCAGACGATGTTTCACCAATCAAAATTGATTTGACTGGTAATAATATTTCAGGCAACGAGCTTCTAAACGAACTTGGTGGGCTTAGAATTCCGTTGCTTATTATCATGGGTCCAGATGGAGAAGAGGATTTTCGAGGTGATTTTTACACTGTTGACCAAGTGCTCGATTCAATTAATAAATCTAGAGGTGGTGAATGAATTCTGTTGGAGTGTACTGCGCATCTTCGCAAAATCTTGAACCATGTTTTCATGATGCCGCCGCCATTATTGGTAAGGGATTAGCAACAAGAGGGCTCACCCTTGTCTACGGAGGAGGCTGCATTGGATTGATGGGTGAAGTAGCAACAGTCGCAGCAAAACATGGTGGAAATGTGGTTGGTGTGATTACACATAAACTTGTAGCTCACGAACAAGCAAATGAAAAGTGTAATGAACTTATCGTGGTTGACACAATGCAAGAACGACGCACCATCATGATGAACCGTGGGGATGCCTTCATTGTTCTTCCGGGCGGAATTGGGACTTACGAAGAATTTTTTGAGGTGCTTGTTGGAAGGCAACTTGGTGATCACACAAAACCCATTGGAGTTGTAAATGTTGATGGATACTTTGACCCTCTCCTTGAGATGCTCGAACATGGCATCGAACGAAATTTTATGCGCCCTGCGCTGCGCCAACTAATGTTCATTGACCCTTGCGCCGACGCTATCCTTGATTACGTTACATCTGTTGTAAACAATCAACCGTCCCCTGAAGATATTTTGCCAATGCATGGGTAGTTTCAGTGGCGACTCTTCCAATACTTTTTTTGCCGCTGAGACACTGAGACACAGAGATAAGATTTGGGTTGATATTTCCTAAACCAAAATGTATTCCTCCGCGGCTCTGAGGCTCTGCGGCGACTCTTCCAATACTTTTTTTGCCGCTGAGGCGCGAAGGCGCAGAGATAAGATTTGGGTTATCAGTTCCTAAACCAAAATGTATTCCTCCGTGTCTCCGAGTCTCTGTGGCGTTTCTTCCAATACTTTTTTTGCCGCTGAGGCGCTGAGATAAGATTTGGGGTTGATATTTCCTAAACCAAAATGCATTCCTCCGTGTCTCCGAGTCTCTGTGGCGACTCTTCCAATACTTTTTCGCCGCTGAGGCGCTGAGGCGCAGAGATAAGATTTGGGTGCTCAGTTCCTAAACCATAATGTATTCCTCTGCGGCTCTGTGGCGACTCTTCTTCCCCAACAACAATCACGCGGAAAAGTTTCCTGCTTCGCGGTGTGACAGTCACGGTTATAATGCGGGAAATGAGCAACTGCAGCGAAAAACCAATCCTGGGGATGATTGCAGGCAATGGCATATTGCCAGTACTCGCAGCTGAGGGTGCGAGATCGGAGGGCTACCGAGTTTGCTGTGTTGGATTGCGAAACCAATTTGTTCCAGAATTGCCTAAAGTTTGTGACGAGTTTTCAATTGCTGGAATGGCACGAATAGGCCGATGGATTCGTCTCCTTAAAAAATGGGGCGTGCGTGACACAGTTATGGTCGGAGGCGTTGGAAAAGCCGTCATGCACGATCCTTTTGCCGCCCTTCGGCTTATGCCAGACATCACTGGACTGCTTCTTTGGTACAGAACACTGCGACATGATCGAAGGGATGCTACAGTTCTTGCAGCAATTGCAAACGAACTACAAAAATCAGGAGTTACACTCATCGATTCAACCACTCACATCCCAGATCATCTTGCAAAAATTGGTGTCCTTGGAAAAGTTTCACCAAGCGAAAAGCAAGCCGCAGACATTGAGTTCGGATGGCCACTGCTTACTAAAAGCGCTGCATTGCATATTGGTCAGTCTATGGCTGTACGGGATGGCGATGTTCTCGCGGTCGAAGCAATCGAAGGAACCGCGGCACTCATCCAACGCGCCGGTTCACTTTGTAAAAAATGTGGATGGACGCTGCTTAAAACTGCAGCAGATGATCACGATATGCGAGCAGATGTGCCGTCGATTGGAACAAAAACTATAGAACAAGTTGCTGAGGCTGGTTGCTCGTGTATTGCACTCGGAAGCGGACGCGTTATTTTGCTTGACTCCCAAGCCGTTATCGAGGCAGCAAACAACGCAGGAGTTGCATTGGTCGGCGTTTCAAATGGCTGAAAATACCTTTGTTTCTCGAGCGGGTCTAAAACTGAATCACGCTTTGGATGAGTTTAATTTTGATGTCTCGGGTTTGATCTGTGCTGATCTTGGTTGCAACGTTGGAGGGTTCACAGATTGCTTACTGCAACGTGGCGCCTCAAAAGTTTTTTCGGTCGATACTGGGTATGGCACTTTCGCTTGGAAACTACGAAATGATGAACGCGTCACCACATTGGAGCGTACCAACGCCCTGCACATTGAACCACCTGAGCAAGTTGACCTAGTCGTCATCGACCTTGGATGGACACCTCAAAAACTCGCTCTGCCAGCAGGAATGAGGTGGACAAATTGTGGACACATTATCACGCTCATAAAACCTCACTATGAACTGACAAAAGAAGAAAAAACAAAGGAATCCGTCAGTGATGGGCTTTCTGAAGAAGCTATTTCGTGTGTTATTTCACGTGTAAAAAATCAATGCCAAGATTTGTCTCTCGAAATACTCTGCGAAACAGTCTCTCCAATTCGTGGGAAAAAATCAAGTAAAAAAGGTAGTGGAAATAGCGAGTATTTGTTACTTCTAAAGACCACCTCCTAGAGTTCTGGCTATCGATATTTATTGCCCCGTTCTGGTACAATAATCTATCTTGAAAAGGCATTATGAGCGAGACACCAGAACAGAATCCTGAAGAACAAAACAGTGAAGCGTTTAGCAATATTGGAAATGTTGTTGACCAACTTATTGAACGCGAATTGCACGACAGTTATCTAACGTACGCAATGTCCACCATTATGGATCGTGCACTACCTGATGTTCGTGATGGCTTAAAACCATCACAACGAAGAATTCTTGTTGCGATGCACGACCTAAATCTTTCGCCCGGTCGTAAACATCGTAAGTGTGCAAAAATTGCTGGCGATACTTCTGGTAACTACCACCCTCACGGTGAATCGGTCATCTATCCAACTTTGGTCAACATGGGTCAAAACTGGAAAATGCGAGTCGCGCTTGTCGATAAGCAAGGAAACTTCGGTTCGATTGATGGTGATCCACCTGCAGCGATGCGGTATACGGAAGCACGTATGACGCATGCTGCGGTTGCTATGCTAGATGACATCAAGTTAGATACAGTTGACTTCAAGCCAAACTACGACGAAACACGGCAAGAACCAACGGTCTTACCTGGGAAATTTCCAAACCTACTTGTCAACGGTTCAAGTGGTATCGCAGTTGGAATGTCGTGTTCCATGCCACCACACAATGTTGGTGAAATATGCGACGCGATTGTCGCAACAATTGATAATCCAGAGATTGACTTGCCCGATTTGCTAAAAATTGTCCCTGGTCCTGACTTTCCAACAGGTGGGGTTGTTGTAGGAAAACAAGGTCTTGCTGAAGCATACTCAACTGGTCGAGGAAAATTACAAGTTCGAGGAAGAGTTCACCACGAAACAATTGGCAAGCGTGAAGCAATTGTCATTGATGAAATTCCATACCAACTCGTACAAAATAATTTGATTGAAAAAATTGTCGACTGCGCAAAAACTGGTCGTATTACTGACATCTCAGATATCAAAAACTTCTCTGGGAAAAAATGGCGAACACGAATCGTTGTATATCTAAAACGCGGTGCCGATCCAGATGTCGTTGAACGACAACTATACAAATATACTCCGTTGCAATCGACTGTTTCGGTTATCAACATCGCACTTGTTAACGGCCGTCCACAAACTCTAGGTATCCGTGGACTTATTGATTGTTGGGTTAATCATCGCCAAGTAGTCGTCCGTAGACGAACCGAGTTTTTGCTTCGCGAAGCAGCGAAAGCCGCCCATCGTCTTGAAGGACTGATTTACGCTGTTTGTGACATAGATGAAGTCATTGCCCTAATTAGAGGTAGCCAAACGCGTGAAGAGGCTATAGACAAATTAATGGCTCGTTCGTTCTGCATCCCAGAAAAACATGAATATGCGAAATTCATAGCAAAACGGTTAGTTGAAACAGCAAAAGATGGTGTTTCCCTGTCAAAACTCCAAGCAGATGCAATTGGCGCCTTGAGATTAATTCAACTTGTGGGTCTAGAGATTGAAAAACTCACCAGCGAATATGCTGACTTGCTTGAAAAGATTGATGACTATGAAGCAATTCTTGCAAATGAACAACGCGTACTCGACATAATTCGTGAAGATTGTGTCGAACTCAAAGAAAAATTTGCAACAGATCGACTAACTGGTTTTGTTGATGGTGAAGATGACAATTTTGATTACGGCGCACTCATCCCTGAGCATGATGTTTGTGTAACCATCTCGCATCAGGGCTATGTCAAACGTTTACCCATAGACACATTCCGTGAACAGGGTCGAGGCGGTAGAGGCATTAAAGGTGGCGAAACAAAAGACGGTGACTTTATCGAACACATCTTTGTTGCATCAACTCATGATGACCTTCTATGCTTTACAGACACCGGACGTGTGTTCCAAATCAAGGTCTACCAAATTCCAGAAGCAACACGAACAAGTAAAGGTCGTGCGATTGTAAACCTTCTTAAACTCAAAGAAGGTGAAACCATAGTCACGTTCAGAAGCATTAAAGATTTTGAAACCTGTCAAGATAACCTTGTCTTTGCAACCTCAAAGGGTCGAGTAAAACGAACAGCTGTTTCTGAATATAGAAACGTAAATCGCGGTGGAATCAACGCTATCAAACTCAACGAGGACGACAAGTTAGTTGATGTCATAAAAACAAATGGTGAAAGTCACGTACTTCTTGGAACGTCAACAGGAATGTCAATCCGTTTCGTTGAATCCGATGCTCGCCTCATGGGCAGGACGGCTGCTGGCGTTAAAGGCATTGCATTATCAAAAGACGACCGAGTTGTTGGCTGCGTTTTAGCTGAGGATGATGCTGACCTCATGACAATGACCGAAAACGGATACGGCAAACGCACTCCTATGATTGATTATCTTGTACACAGTGAAGATGGATCTACAAGAGCACAATCTCGGGGTGGAAAGGGTCGTAGGGATATTCAAACTGGCGACCGGAATGGTTTTGTGGCTGATATTCGTGCCGTTCGTGATAGTGACAGTTTGATGTTTATCACTGCAAATGGCATGCTTGTACGCATTTCGGCCAGCGATATCCGAACGATTGGCCGAAACACTAAGGGAGTTCGAGTTGTGAACCTGAAAGATGGCGACCGATTGATTGCTGCTGCAAAAGTCGAAGGTGTCGAAGATACGGTATCCTCTTCCACATGACTTTAAATCAATGGGACGACAATATACTTATTCTAGAACTTCTTGATGAGCCAGACTTCTCAGAAGATACAGACACACTCCTACTAAAACTTCGTGATAAAAGTGAAACTTATTGCAATGTCATTGTTGATTTGCAAAAAGTTTCAACGTTGAATTCGTCTAATCTTGGCGCGTTGATTGAAATCAACAAATTATTAAAGACAAAAGATAAGCGGTTAGTTATCTGCAACATCTCTGACCCCATTTGGTCAACCATGCTTGCAACTGGCTTGGATCAAGTGTTTGAGTTTATCGAAGACACAACAACCGCACTCCTTTTAATAGGATCATAATCAAATGCGACCCATTCGTCGCACAGAACATGACACTCGAATTGAGATGATGCCACTCATCGATGTTATTTTTTTGCTCTTGACATTTTTTATATATGCAATGGTTCTGATGGTGAGAGCAGAAATTTTGCCGGTTCCTCTTGAGTCATATGTTTCAGGCACTCCAGCAGAACCACGTCCCTCGATTTCTATAACTATCGGAGTTGATGGAAACATATACGTCAACAAAACAATTGTCACACTCGATACCGTTGTTCCAACGGTTTCTCAAGTACTAGAATCCAACCCCAACGCCGCAATTTATTTAGTTGTCGAAGACGGCGAAGCCGTTGTGGATCGTGGTCCTCTTTTAACGGGGACTTGGGACCAGTTGAGGCAACAAGGGCTAGAAATGTTTTTGGTGGGAGCTCCAAAACAAGAGAAAGTGAACGGAAATGCTCCGTGATAACGTGGTTGTATTTGTTGCTCTTTTGGGGTCAATTGTGTTGCACCTCATCGCCATCCCAATTTTCTACAAAAAGAACCCTCCAATGTCATACCTTCCACCTGCGAAGGCAACGCACCTAGAAACGCCAGCAGATGAGTACCCAGAAATTGAACTTGGAATTGACGATTCAAATGAGTCAACTCTTACCTGGATTGGATACGAAGAATATGAGGAGCAACGTGCTCGGTTTTCAGAAGTAGAACAAGCAGCAATGAAAATCGAAGCCGATGTTGCAAAACCTGCTCCAACCTTAAGTGCACTCACAACAGTCCAACAAGTGATTCAGCCTGTAAAGGAAATTTCGATTCAATTTCTTGAGGCGATGAAAGGAATTACACTTCTAACTCCTTCAAACATACCGGTTCTGTCACAGCCATCTCCAAAAAAGATTGATACCAAAACAGTTGATATTCCAGTAGCGCCGTCACCCCCAGAAAAAGTTGAGGATACTCCTGTAGATGGAAATCCTAGCGACAGAGAATCTACGGCGACCTCGATCATTCAATTCTCACCAGACCAATGGAGATCGGGAATGCCCCTTGCGGCTCATGGAATTGTTTTACGACCTAGAAGGCCTTCTTTTACGGCAAATCAAATGGTTACTAACGCACCTGGTACTTTGGCTGCCGAGTTGCATATCAACAAAAGTGGAAGACCATCACATGTAATCATTCTGGTCAGCACTGGTAGCAAATCTATTGATCGTTCACTAAGGTCTAGTTTATATCGATGGCGAGCATCTGGAGATCAAATTGATGCACTCAATGATGAGGAAACTCTAACCATTATAATTCAACTCTTGTTCCGCTAAGAATCAACTATTTTCAAGGCGATCTTTCCACAACGGCATGCGGCTTGTATTAGAAAGAACATAATCAAGTGGGGTAACTGTCGCATGCCCAAACTTGAGTGCTTCTACATCACTACCTTCTGCCGTATGTGTAAATGCCATCCCATCTCCTGCAGCCCAGTAATATGTTCGGCCATCTGGAGCAACACGCTTATCGTAGTGCCCTAGAACGCTAGAGCCATTCATTTCAACAACTTTAATCTCTGGCATTGCACGGTCGGGTGTTTCGCAAGCGGGCACATTTATGTTTATCACCTCGTGTGGTTCAAGTTTGTTTTCTAAAACCCTACAAATGACTTCTCTTGCAATTTCTGCTGCCCTGCCATAACACGTTAGATTTCGATTCTTCAAATGTAAACTTACTGCAATAGATGGGACACCTAGAAAAGCTGATTCAATTGCAGCTGCAACTGTCCCAGAATAAATGATGTTAATACCAACGTTTGATCCACTATTCATTCCACTAATCGTAAGGTCGGGTCTTGTTCCTTCACCAAATCTCTCTTCCCACAGGGCTTCCAATGCCAGTTTTACACAATCTGCTGGGCG
>CAZQGB010000006.1:26619-31952 GCA_964592615.1 uncultured Isosphaeraceae bacterium
GGAGAAACTTGGTGACCAACAACAATTCCTGCAACACCTGCTGCGGGCAAGAGATTTGAAACCACAAAAGCTAAAATTGCACTTCGCCGTAATCGGTTGATATTTCGGGTACTGGCCTCTATGTAAATTCGCTTCCAGCCAGTTTTGAACGCTTCAAATGTTGAATACATGGAACAGCGGAGCATACCGTCTGCAAAAAGCATTTGAACCCTGCCACCTTCTTTATGAATGACCCTCGCAAAAGCAATGTCTTCAAGTAAATCATCTTTCACGGCGGTGTGACCACCTATTGATTCATAGGCGGTTCGTGAAAACAGTAAGAATTGACCATTTGCAAATGGACGAGATCGATGCTCTCGGTTCACACGATCAACTGGAAATTGTCGAACAAGGAATGTCCCTGCAATTGGCTGTACAACTCGTTCAAAAGTTTTTGTAATTGTGAGTGAACTTAACAGACTCAACAGTGATGCATTTCGTTTTATCGCAGACGCTATAGAACAACACACCAATTCTTGATCAAATTTCGTATCTGCATCTGTAAACAATAACCAATCTCCTGTGGCTACCTGTGCACCAATTCGAGCGGCGTTGCATTTTCCTGCCCAATCATCTGGACAATTATCATTTTCAATGAGACAAATGCGGTCGTCTTCTTTGGCGTGTTCTTGAAGAATCTCAAGAGACCGGTCAGTACAGCGGTCTAATACAAAGATGATTTGAATACTTTCATGCGATTGGCTTCGAAGAGATGTAGCGCATCGATCTATTACCCGTTCTTCATTGTGTACAGGGACAATAATGCTAACGGGAATACCTGAAGGTTTTGGGAGTTGGAGACCTTCTCGAATCGTGCATTTTGAATTTGCCATGGCTAAAAGTCTGTATGCAACACCTAGCCACAAGCAAAGCGAAGCGAAAACAATTATGCCAAGAATATGGGAGGTGATTTCAATTGCTGGCATCAGTGCACATGGTACCTCGTTATCATCTACAGAACGATGATTCCTTCATCAATCAATCAAACGCTTTTATTTTCACGCGAGTCATTGCGGGAAATTGATTCTTGCTCGGTTAACCAATACAACATCCCGAGTATTGTGTTGATGGAAAACGCGGCAAGAGGAGCGTCTGATATTATTATTGATTCAATCAAAGATGATATGAAGAATAACATTGTCATCTTATGTGGAAGCGGTAACAATGGTGGAGATGGATATGCGGTGGCCCGTCATCTTGTAAATGGTGGTTGTTGCGTTTCGATTCTGCAACTTGGCGAACCAAAGAGTGAAGACGCAAGAACGAATGCTACTGTTTGTGCTGTGATGGGTATTCCCATGGAACCGTGGACTCATGATGCTTGTTATAAAGCATCGCTCTTCATCGATGCCATGTTTGGAACTGGACTCGATCGTACCGTCGAAGGAATATATGAAAAAGCAATTAACTCTTGCAACTCCCTCTCAACTCCATGTATTTCACTTGATATTCCATCGGGCATGGATTGTGACACTGGTCGCACACTTGGATGTTGCATCAAAGCTTGGATAACAATTTCATTCGTTGGAATGAAGGTGGGTTTTCTCTGTGAAACTGCCAATAAATATCTCGGAAAAGTAGAGTTTACTGACATTGGTTGTCCACAAACTCTTCTTCAACAGTACGGAAATACTCCAACATAGTACGATGAGAACCCTGTGTACCAAACGCTACTCACATCTCGATATTTAACGAGCCGGGTCATCCCGCTCATCGCTGTTGGTGCTGTTGCGTTGTGTGTAGCTCTTGTCATTGTGGTTGTTTCTGTTATGTCAGGCTTCCTTAATATGGTGCAATCTTCTGGGCGGACGTTGATGGGTGATGTCATCATTACATATGGAATCTCTGGGATTCCACACTACGAACAATTGATTCAACATCTAGAGAAAGATGAAAAGGTTCTTGCTGCTTCGCCTGTAGTCGATGGATGGGGTTTACTTCGTATGCCATATCCCGACTCTGAGGCGAAGCAGAGCGAAACAGTTCAAGTATGGGGGATCGATCCAAGTTCATTTGCAAAAGTAACTTCCTTTGATGAGTCATTCCAATGGGAAACTCCCACTGATAATCAACGCGACTGGTTACTGTTCGATGCTCTTACCGCGAACAAAGAATTGTTACGTTCAAACATGAATGATGAGGAATGGAACTCACTTATAGAAATTATAAGTAATTCTTCACGCACTCTGAATTATGAAAGTGGTTCTCTCTGGTCAGATGTACAAGCAATTCTCGATGTAACTTTGTGGAATACTGTGTTGGGGTCCGATGAACGACTCACAAATTCCGATGCTCTACTTGAGCAGGGTCTCACGTTGTCACAAAACGGAAGGGATGGCATTGTTTCGGGTCTTCATGTCTCAGAGGGGAACGTAAGACAGAAGGATGGTACGTACCAAGTAATTCGTAATGACTTTTGGTGGCTACCTAGATACGAGGGAACCTTGACGATGCTTCCAGTTGATTCTCTGGGCGGAATTATAGAACCTGAATCTATTATTCTGCCTTTTGTGAACGAGTTTCAATCTGGTGTATTCATGATAGATGAGTCCAGAGTTTTTGTTCCCATTAGCGTCTCCCAACAATTGTTGCACCTTGATGAAGCAGAAATAATAGATGAAGATGATCCAACAGTTGTGCTTGGAATAGACCCTGCAAGAGCAACAAGTATCCTCATCAGAGGGAGCGAGGATATTTCTGCAGAGAGTTTGCAGAGCAGAATTGTACAAATGTACGATGCTTTCATTGCTCAGTTGCCGAGTGATACGATTGTATTTCCTCCAACAAGAAATGATCCAGGACTATCCATTCATACTTGGGAAGAACAGCAACGCAGTTTTACGGGTCCTATTGCAAAAGAACGAGAGTTAATGCGAACTTTGTTTTCAATTATCTATCTTGTTGTTGCAGCATTGATACTCTCTATTTTCTGGTCCATCGTGTTTGAAAAAACTCGAGATATCGGCATCCTCAGAAGTATTGGAGCGTCGCGTGGAAGCATCGTCTGGATTTTCTTGCAATACAGTCTTGTCATTGGGGTAATCGGTTCAGGACTTGGTTTATTTTTGGGCTGGCTAATCACAAAAAATATTAATGCAATACATGCAGGAATGGGAAACCCACCACTAAGTGTAGCTATTGGTGCATTTATTCTTACGGGATGTGTTGCAATCTATACGATTATGAAATCAAGGGAAGGACTGTTATTACCAGTCGTCCTTGGCTTCCTTGGATTGGTTACATCTGGTGGTTTGGGCGCATTAATTCTATTCATTAGGCATATTGGTGGTCTAGTGGTTTGGGATGCTTCAGTGTATTACTTCGCCATTATTCCAAACGAAATCGACTGGGCCTCAAGTATCGTCACTGTCCTTGGTGCCATTCTCTTTTGTCTACTTGGAGCAGTGATTCCAGCAGCAAAAGCGGCTGATACCGATCCTGTAAAGGCACTTCGATATGAGTAGTTCAATCATTCTTGAAGGTAAAAACTTAAAAAAGACTTACGAACTTGGTCGTGCAAAAGTACCTGTGTTACTCAACGCTTCACTTCAAGTAGTGCAGGGCGAGTGGGTAACAATTCTTGGCTCAAGCGGTTCGGGAAAATCTACAATATTGCATTTGCTTGGTGGTCTCGATCGACCCGATGTAGACGGAGGCGAAGTGCTGTTCCATGGTGAATCTGTGTGGACACGGTCGAATAAACAGATTAATCACTACCGAAATACCAACATTGGATTTGTGTTCCAGTTCTATCATCTCCTTCCTGAACTTACGGTTCTTGAAAACACTGTCCTCCCCGCGATGATAGGTTCTCATTCCACTTCAACATCTTCAGCAAAGGACAGGGCGGCGTCCCTACTAGAACAATTTGGATTAGGACATCGGCTCCAACACCGTCCTCGAGAACTCTCTGGTGGAGAACGCCAGCGTGCTGCAATCGCCCGAGCGCTTGTAAATGAGCCAAGTATCTTGCTCGCAGATGAACCAACGGGAAATCTCGACGAAGAAACAGGCAATGAAATACTGGACGTATTGTCCCAACTCCACCAAGATGGTCTTACCGTAGTTCTTGTGACTCACAATGTTGAAATTGCAACGCGGGGAAACCACTCTGTGCATCTTCGGCACGGGGTCATAGAACACCCCGCCACTTTGGCACAATAGGCAATTCGGCAATTGGTTAAAACATCAAAAAATATGCGAATATGCCTTTATTTGACTAATACGCACATTATTTATTTTATCTTCAGAACAACTGGAATGGAACGCGCCTTGCACCGATTGTATAAGTGGCGGGTATCGTTATGCTCGCCTAAAAAGCACATCCCGCATATCATGTGGGCGGAGAACTGAACAATGTTTGAACGATTAACAGACCGCGCTCGAAAAGTAATGGCTCTTGCGAACCAAGAAGCCCAACGCTTTAACCACGAATACATCGGAACAGAGCATATCCTGCTCGGGCTTGTGAAAGAAGGGTCTGGCGTCGGTGCAAATGTACTTAAGCACTTAGAAATTGACCTGAGAAAGGTTCGACTTGAAGTTGAAAAACTCGTCAAAAGTGGTCCAGATATGGTCACGATGGGCAAATTACCCCAAACCCCACGAGCAAAAAAGGTTATTGAGTACGCAATTGAAGAAGCACGCTCACTAAATCACAACTACGTTGGCACTGAACACCTCCTCCTTGGTTTACTTCGTGAACAAGATGGTGTTGCAGCTCAAGTACTTATGAATCTTGGACTGAAACTTGAAGATGTACGTGAAGAAGTATTGAACCTCCTTGGTGCAGGCGTTGGCCAACTTGAAGAAGTTGACGAAGAAGGTATGGAACCACAAGGTGATTCCCCGGGACCTGCTCCACGACGTGGTAAAAGTAAGACACCCGCACTTGATAGTTTTGGCCGAGATTTAACAGAACTTGCGAAAAAGAATGAACTTGATCCTGTCATTGGTCGCCATAAAGAGATTGAACGACTTGTTCAAATTCTTTGTCGACGAACCAAGAACAACCCCGTTCTTCTTGGTGAAGCGGGTGTTGGTAAAACTGCAATAATTGAAGGGCTCGCTCAACGAATAATTGAAGGCGAAGTACCTGATCTTCTTCACGACCAAAGAGTTGTCGTACTAGACCTTGCAATGATGGTTGCTGGAACAAAATACCGCGGTCAGTTCGAAGAACGAATTAAAGCCGTAATGAACGAAGTTCGTAGAGCAAAGAATATACTTTTGTTCATTGACGAACTTCATACACTCGTTGGTGCAGGTGGAGCCGAAGGAGCAATCGATGCTTC
>CAZQGB010000006.1:32052-46000 GCA_964592615.1 uncultured Isosphaeraceae bacterium
GTTGAATTATCCAACCGTTACATTTCTGATCGTGTTCAACCTGATAAATCTATTGATGTAATTGATGAGGCAGGTGCTCGAGTGCGTCTAAAATCAATGACAAAACCCCCTTCAATGGCTGACCTTGAAGAACAACTTGAATTACTCAAGGTAAAGAAAGACGAGGCGGTAAAAAATGCTGATTATGAAGCAGCTGCTTCGCTCCGCGATGAAGCCGAACAACTTCGCTCAAAGAAGGACGGCTTGCAAAAAGAGTGGCGGGAACAAATGAATGAGATAACTAGCGAAGTTGATGAAAACATCATCGCTGAAGTTGTTTCAAGCATGACTGGCGTTCCACTAACTCGTCTTGAAGAAGCCGAGTCACAACGACTCTTGCAACTTGAAGATGAACTTCACAAAACTGTCATCAGTCAACACGATGGCATCACTCAAATCGCAAAAGCTATACGGAAATCTCGAAGTGGATTGAAAGATCCAAATCGACCTATGGGTTCGTTCTTGTTTCTTGGTCCAACGGGTGTTGGTAAAACACTTCTTGCAAAAGCAATTGCTGAATTCATGTTTGGTGATTCTGATTCTCTCGTCTATCTTGATATGTCCGAATACATGGAAAAGCACACTGTCTCACGATTAGTAGGCGCCCCTCCCGGATATGTTGGGTATGAAGAGGGTGGACAACTCACTGAAAAAATTCGCCGCAAGCCATATGCTGTCGTCCTCTTCGACGAAGTTGAAAAGGCGCATGGCGATGTCTTTAACATGTTGCTTCAAATCATGGAAGAAGGACGTTTAACTGACTCTTTTGGTCGACAAGTTGACTTCAGAAACACAATTGTAATTTTAACTTCGAACATCGGCTCTGATCTTATCAAGGGTGGGCAATCATTCGGATTCGGTAAACGTGAAGAGGTCATGGGCTACGAGAAATTGAAGAGCCAACTTCTCAGTGAGACCGAAAAGTTCTTCCGACCAGAATTCATCAATCGCCTTGACGATGTTGTAGTCTTTCAATCTTTATCAAAAGAGGATCTTTGCTCCATCATCGATATTGAGCTGGCAAAAATCACGAAGCGCTTGGAAGCCAAAGGCATCACAATGGAACTTGATCAATTGGCACAAGATTTCCTCATCGAAAAGGGGTACAACCCCGACTTTGGTGCAAGACCTCTACGACGTGCACTTGGCACTTATATCGAAGATCCACTTGCTGAATCATTGCTCGCGGGTGATTACTCAGAAGGGAATCACGTGGAAATCACTCACAAAGAAGGTGATGAACACTTGTTCTTTTCTTCCAAAGAAAAAGAAGAAACAAGTGAACCAGAACCAGAACCATCTGGCGCAAGTAGCGACTAAGTTAAATTGAAAAAGAAATCACCCTAAAACGGGCAATCAGCCACTGAAGTGAGCCGATTGCCTGTTTTTGGGTGGATTACTGTTAACGAAAGTGCATGGAGGAGCAATCGATCTGACATTCCCTGTACTTGTGATGGCGCATACAAGTCATCACCAAGAATGGGATGCCCAATCTCGCGAAGATGAATACGGAGTTGATGCGATCGACCGGTAATGGGTCGCAACTCGATTCGAGCTCTATCCCTCTTCTGATCCAACAAACTCCAGTGTGTTTGTGATGGCTTGCCCTGTTCAAAATCAACACACTGCATTGGGGGATTATCCATATCTTTTCGTATTGGAAGATCGATAGTCCCACTATGTTCCTTAAAATGGCCAAATACCTCCGCGATATATGTCTTATCCACTTCACGATCTTGGAATTGACGACTTAACTCACGGTGAGTATCTGCATCTCTTGCCATAACAAGAACTCCTGAGGTATCCATATCCAATCGATGCACAATCCGAGCCCCTTCGATCGCTGAAGCAACCCGAACAGCCAAACAATCTATTTTGTCGAGCCCAATACCCTTCACACTCAGTAAACCAGATGGTTTACTGACCATCACCAAGTAATCATCATGGTATAACACTTGTACACCGTGCGGTACATGGTCTGGTGGCGTATGATGTGCGGTTCGATTACTCAAGGAGATCACCAATGATAGTACATTGTATGCCACTACTTCTCACCCTTGCGGGTATGGCCACCTCACCCCTTCATCCTGATGAAGCGAGCGCTATTGGGGAGCCAGTATTGTTAACAGACCCAACCTTTTTCCTTAAAGCGGGCGAATCTTATTTTGATCCAGATACAAAGCGGGTTATCTTCCAGGCCATTGAACATCCAAAAGAGGGGCAAGAACCGGATGATGATTATGGAATGTATCTTGGAGATTTGACTTTCAACGACGATGGCGCAATCACCGGCTTAAAGAACATTACTTGTTTAAGTAATGTGGGTTCTGCCAACACGTGTGGTTGGTTCCACCCTGAAGATGATTCACTTGTGATGTACGCTACAACCACAACCCCACTTGTCGACGGTGATATACCGGGCTATCAGCGAGGAACTGGGCGATATAGATGGGCGTTTCCTCCGAAGATGAACATCGTCTCTAAAAATCTCAAAGATAATTCTGTTACTCCAGTTATCACTGATGATAAACATTATCTAGCAGAAGGTTCTTGGAGCCCCGATGCTAGACATGTTGTGTACTGTTCACTTGCCTCTGGTGCAGGAGACATTTACATTACGGATCTTCAAACTGGAGAAAACAGACTCATTGTTGGAGATGAAGGATATGATGGAGGTCCTTTCTTTTCACCTGATGGAAAACGGATTGTGTATCGATCTGACAGAAGAGGAAATGATTTACTCCAACTCTATGTATCTGAACTGAGTTTCGATGAGAACGGGTCTATCGTAGGAATCGAAAAAGAATACCAACTCACCGATAATGAACATGTAAACTGGGGACCGTTTTGGCATCCGAACAACAGGTTTCTTATTTATGCAACAAGTGAAGTGAGCCATCGAAATTACGAACTATTCGTTTGCGATGCTGATAGCGGTGAGACTGATGGAACCACACGCTACGGAATTCGCCAAAGACGTATAACACATGCGGATGGATTTGATGGGCTGCCTGTATTTGATACTTCTGGCAAATGGCTCATGTGGACGAGCAAAAGAGAAACCGGAACAAGCCAACTTTGGGTTGCTCCATTTTTGTTTGAACTTGATGCAGGGCCAGTTGTCATGGGACATTAATGACACTTCAAAGGTACATTCTAATAACAGCGCTTTTAGTTACTGGATGTGGAACCCAAACTACCGAGTATCGCTCAAACCCTAGTTGGCAAACAGCGCTGTCAGGTGGGAACAGTGTGGACCATGTCCGAGATGATGGGACAGTTGTTAAATTTAATTCCGCAAACGAATCATCAAGCCATACCATTAAAGAATATTTAAGTACCATTGAGTTACAAGAAAAAGATGAGATAACCGGAGAATTAACAGTACGATCCATTCTTCCAGAGCACGTACTCACACACACTCTTACTTGTTTAAGGGATCGTAATTGGGATGTCTTGTACGAACAAGTCATCAGTGCAAAATCTCGCCAATACTATTCACAACTCGAAAATGGTCGCGAAGAATTCGACATATTTTTTATAACTAATCGACGAGAGCTTGCTAGAACTCTTCAACGAATTCATGGGGGAAAGGGCTTTGGAGATATAGTTTCTTCAGAAAACGGGAACACAATTATCTATGAACTGTCTCCAAAGGTTGCTAGTGATTACAAATTCAAAGCAGTTACCTTTGTCAGAGAAGAGCAGTTTTTGAAACTCGACTCCATTCGGTAATTTAGATGTCGTGAGATGCTCGAAAAAGTGTTAAACATGCTGTATGACCGTGTAAAAAAGATCGCCCACCAATTGGACCAATTTCTCCCGCTGCAAAAAATCCTGCGATTGGAATTTCCCCAATTCGATTTCGAATAATCGTTAGGTCGTGGTCATCTTCGTGAAACAAACTTCTACCTCTACCATTACATGTCACAAGGATACCTGCATTTGGTTGCTCATCAAGTTGTTGAGAGTCAAGTAAAAGCTGTAAGTCTTCTACTGCAGTTTGAGCATCACGAACGTGAAACTGTACTGTTTTTCCAAGTCTGTAAAACTCACCTGCCGCAATTCCCTTTCGTTTTCTGTCAATACCGAGAATAGACCTCACCAAGAAGTCTCCCCGACCAAAATGATCTTTGTGTTCATCGATAACACCTCCAAGCAATAAGCCACCCTCGAGCAACTCTCTTTCGTGCGGGGTTGCGTTCTTGGCGAGTTCGTTCAGAACGTACAAAGCGGGCTTGCCACCAAGCTCAAGCACAACGTTGCCTTCAACCTTTGTAACCCTGTGATGTTCACCAATTGGCCTGCACCCCTGACTCACAACACATTCAATGTCAATTGGCCCAGAAATGGTGATTCCTATTCCACCACTACGCATTCCTTGATCATCTAAAAACAGTCTATTGTGTGTTGCCTGTGATGCGCCAGATGCCATGCCACCAATAATCGGAAGCGCCCTACCGTCTCCCCTGCTGTTGACAAGTGCTGGTAGCAATCTTGTAATCGGTGTTGAAAATGGATCTGCAAAAAAGAATACCGCTTTTGTATTATCCTGCAAACCTATCCAATCAGGAATTTCATCTGGTCGAGAGATAGGCACTGGTTTTTTCGGACTCGTTGTCCAAGGGGTAATCGTCACGCCTGGCATGTGCATTGCTATTGCTGATAAACCAGAAACACCCTCGAGTTCTAAATCACACCCAACAACTGACTCTGCTGTTACACCAATAATAGTTTTAGGGGCGAGTGTTTTTCTTATATCTGCAACTGCTTCTGCAAACGATTCTCGATGATGAAAACTCGCAAACACAAACACCAGGTCTGTTGGACCGGCCATTGCTTTTTCGAGCAATGCAGCAACCTCAATCGCTGCTGTGCGGGTATCAAGGTGTTCACTAATTGCTGCAGCACTACGCAACGGTTTTACACTATCGCTACCATTGCATTTGCTGCAATTCGAGTTCTACTAAGTAGTTCGTCAGCATCTGGAATAGTCATAACAAGTGGTAGCCGAAAACGTACCGAACGTGTTCCGCAAGGCAATGCTATCACCAACGCGTCCATAAATGCGCTCAACATTCTCGCTCGATGTTCTGGTGTTGGGAGCGTAAACGCAATCAAAGAGCCCTTTCCTCGAACACTCTCGAATGCGCCTGACTCCATTGCAATTTCTCGTAAACCGGAAACCACATATTCACCAACTGTTGTAACAAGATCAGCAATATTATCGCGTTCAATTATGTTAATAAATTGCATGCAACGAACCATATCAACCAAGTTCCCACCCCAGGTTGAGTTAATTCGACTAGATTTATGAAACACATTATCTACAACTTCGTCAACTCGTTCACTCGCATAAATCCCACATGTTTGTGTTTTCTTTCCAAAGCACACCACGTCTGGACGAACTGTTGTGTGTTGCCAGAACCATGCTTTCCCAGAACCATAAAAACCTGTTTGAACTTCATCAAAAATTAATAATGCTTCTCTTTCGTTTGCATATGCACGAAGTTTTTCTAGGAACTCGTTTCGAAAATGATTGTCGCCACCCTCGCCCTGCATTGGCTCAATAATAATTGCTGCAATGCGGTTTGAGTGTTCTTCAAATGCGCGTTCAATTTCTGCACATGCTTGTGCTTCAGCAGCTTCAATATCGTTGCAAATATTTCCCTCAAGGTCAAACTCGCAAAATGGATTTGTCACTCGTGGCCAATTAAATTTTGGAAAAAGCCCAACCTTGTCTGGAAGGGTGTTTGTCAAACTCATTGTGTATCCACTTCGACCATGGAATGCCTGCTTAAAATGCAAAATCACGAGGTCGTTAACATCATCAAGGAAATTTGTTCTTCCTAGTTTTCGTGCTTTCCAGTCAAAAGCGGTTTTTAATGCGTTTTCAACTGCAAGTGCTCCACCAGAAACCCAAAAATGATGCGGAAAACCTTCTGGTGTTACCCTTGAGCCAAAGGCATCTACAAACTCGGCAAGTTCGGTTGTGTACAAATCAGAGTTCGCAATCTTATTTCGTGATGATTTTAATATTTCTTGGCTAAATTTATCTTCCATTAACTCTGGGTGATTAAAGCCAAGTGGGCATGATGCAAAACATGTAAATGCATCTAAGTAATCGTTGCCACTCACGGAATCATGAATCCACACAGTATGTGATTTGTCAAGATCCACTACAAAGTTGTAGCCATCGACAAGCTGATATTTACTAAGAACGGAATGTACGTCTTGGGGTGGTATGGTCATGAGAGTTGCCTTTCTAATAATTGATTCATGATACCAAGACTTCTGCTCATAGAAAGATGCCCGGATTCATGTTAAACAGGGTTCAATTTCTAAAAAACAACAATTTTGTTGCCAGAAAACGAAGTTTTTACACTAGAAATTAAAACTGTGCCCATTTGAACTTGACGGGTGAGCGTAAACCAAAGAAACTGTGCCTTCATTGAATGGGCTATTTGTTGCCCAACTGTCTGTACCGCCTTCAGCCACAAAGCTGAATGCGATTATTGGAGATATTCCCCATGGCTATTCGTAGCGGCGCTGGTACTGGTGTCATCGTTTCCTTAGTTGTTTTTGTCTTGGCAACCGTGTTTCTTCTTGTCTTAAGCATTGTTTTTTATGCTAACAATCGAAAGCAGGTGGATTCTGTAAACGAAGCAGAGGATTCGCTTAAAGTCTTTGCTCGCATCTCGGAGCGTGATGATAACTCTGTTAAGAACGTTATAAAACTTGCAGAAGATTCTAATCAGTCTGTCGTTGGATATCTAAATGATCAGATTGAACAACGGAATATATTACTCACGGGAAATCCATCCGAGACCATCGAACAAATTAACGCGGATTTTTCAAAAACAGTTTCTTCAAGTAGCCCACTTGCCATAACTGTGTCTAATTTGCAAAGCCAAATAAAATCAAGACAACAAGAATTAGATGCTCGAGTTGAAGAATTAGCGAGTGCTCATGAATCAATTCGGTCATTGCAGGACCAACTTGAACAACAAACTCAAAGTCAAGAAGCTGAAGTTCAACTCGTAAAAGACGAGTGGAAAGACGTCCAAGATGGCTCGATCGAGTTAAACGAACAATCCGATGAATTTTTTGTTAGCAGAGAGGAAAGACTCAATTCGGTTAGGGAGGAATATGTAAATCGAATTGAAGATTTAAAAGGGATTGTTGAGGACTTGCGTTCAGAAAAGGCTCAACTTAAAAGTACAATTGATGATTTGCGCAGCAAGGTTAATTCAAGCCGCATGAATTCAGTTGATCCATCCCTCTTAATTGACGGGACTGTTCTTGAGGTTGGTACCGGAAACGAAATCTTTATTGATCGAGGAGAAAGAGATCATATCGTTCTAGGGATGAAGTTTGATGTATATGATGGCGCATCTCAACTTCTACCAGATGAAAACAATACGCTTCCTCGTGGAAAAGCATCCATTGAAATCGTAAAAGTTGGGCCAACTACTTCTACAGCAAAGATAACAAGATCAACTCCAAGCCAGCCAATCGTTCGAAACAACATCATTGTAAACCCCGTGTATGACCCGAATTACAAGTTCTCATTTATCGTGCACGGCTTCTTTGATGTCGATGGAGATGGCAAACCAGAACCAAACAATGGTTTTATCAAAGATCAAATATTGCGTTGGGGTGGACTTGTTATTGATGATGATGGAATTATTCCCGGAGACCTGGATTTCTTAGTGCTAGGCGTTTCGCCTAGAAAACCTACACACGAACCTGGAAGAGGTGCCTCGCCCGCAATGCTAGATGCATATGCAGAGCAACAAAAAGCTTTTGAAGATTATGAATCCCTACGCGAACAAGCAAAAGCTGCTCAAGTTCCTATTTTGACTGCAAACCGTTTGGATGTTCTCACGGGACAACACCAAAGATAATCTATTCGGCTCGCTACTCGTCACGAGATGGCACACCAGCAATCCAACCTTGTATCTTGGTCGCAGTATCTCCCTCTTAGAGCACTGGCCGTTCTTATTGGCTGTGTCCCAATAGATTTTAATATGCAATCAAGCAAAGTAATTGGAGACTTGTTTTTTCACCTTGGAAAAAAAAGAAGGTACAGAGCGATTGAAAATATTAGTTCAAGTTTTCCAGAACTCAATTATGAAGAAGCTCGAGCGCTTGCAAGGAAATCCATGGAACATTTGTTCCAATTATTTGTTGCTGAAGGCGTACAAATGCCCTCACTTATCACTCCAACAACGTGGCACAAATATGTTGAGTTTAAAAGTGTAGAACAAATTGCCTCTCGACTCTCACAAAATAAACCTACGATTTTTATTACTGGGCATTGTGGTAATTGGGAGTTGCTCGGGTACGCGCTGTCTGTTCTAGGATATCCAATCGCTGCGTTAGCAAGACCTCTTGACAATCCACTCATAAATGATTGGGTTTTGAGCATCAGAGAGAGGTTCGGTCTACAGATTGTCACAAAATGGGGAGGCGTCTCGGTACTTCAAGATCTAATCAGAGAAAATACAAGTGTTGGATTTATTGCTGATCAAAATGCTGGGGACAGAGGGATGTTTGTACCGTTCTTTGGACGACTTGCCTCAACATACAAGTCTATTGGCCTGCTGGCAATGAAGTATGAATTGCCAATCGCTGCGGTGCACGCAAAACGAATCGATGGCCGATTTAAGTATGAAATTTCAGTAACTGACTTTATTGAGCCAGATGACTGGAACAAACAGCCAGACCCGCTGTATTACATCACAGCTCGTTACAACAAAGCGATTGAACAGATGGTTATCAGCGCTCCAGAACAATATCTTTGGCTACATAGAAGATGGAAAAGTAGACCAAAATTTGAAACAGATAACCTGCCAATGCCCAAAAAACTCATGCAACAAATCGAATCTTTGCCATGGATGACGAATCAAGAGTTCGCCAATCTCACTGAGTGCTACAATTTGTCATAACCATGCAACGATTAGACGGTTATTCCATTTTGATTGTCGACGATGATATTGACATTCTTGAGTCATTTGAACTTGCCATGCGGGCAGAAGGTGCAAGAACCGCAAAAGCAACTGACGGAACCGAAGCCATCTCTCGTTCTTATGAAGAAATGCCTGATGCCATTATTTTAGACATGATGCTTCCCAAGCGCTCAGGGTTTCTCGTTCTTGAAGAACTTCAAAACATGGATTCTCCACCAATGGTTATCATGGTGACTGCAAATGAAGGTAAACGACACATGGCATATGCAAAATCATTAGGTGTTGCCGCATACCTTCTGAAGCCGGTTAGTCTCGATCGTTTAATTGAAACGGTGTCTTCTGTACTTAAAGATTCGAGCAAAATTTCACATGAGTAAACAATTCGTTATTCAGTCTCGTACCGGGAATGACGATGGCACCAGGGTCCCTCTTGGAAATCGTCAAGAAATTGTAGACTCACTCGGAAAGTTTAATACTGCTGCCGAGATCCCAGGTGGAAATGTGCTTTGGGGTCCAGGTATTAGAATTGAACTTCCACCAGACGATGGTGAAATCCAACAAATGCTGCTGTTCATCGTTGAAGAGGAGATTGCTTGGCTGCCGATTGTTCGCCTTGCTAAACAATTTGACTGGTCTGTCATGGATATTGAAACAGGGCGGGAACTTCAGCCGTAACCTATCGCTCCATTGTGCTAAGTGCAAGGAGAACTTCTTGCATCGGAGCGTCAAACCTTTGTGGACCGTGATTAAAACAAACAAACTCCACACCTTGCGCTGCCAAAGCCATTACGTACATTGATGCTGCATTCGTTGGTAACCCAAGGATACGAAATTCTTCATCATTTTCAAAAAGTGCTCCAGCAGTTTGAACTGCAAGTTCGTAATCTGTAAAAACCATTGCTGTTGGTTCGTCTTGTTCAAATACAATCCAAGGAATTGGGCATTTTTTACGCCCGCATTGCACAAAAAACATGGTTGGCATTGCATTGATGTAATCCCAAACAAGTTGCCTCGCTTGCTGCGTTCCAGTGCTTGCGAAGTGTTGTACCGTTTGATCGAAAGTTTTATTGTTTATCTTGACCATCTTGGGCTCCTGCCATTTGTCTCGCTAACCATCCAAGCCAACGTTCTCTTGAAACAACTCAAAAGAAAACCCCGAACCCCCGAACCACCGAACCCCACCATTCAATATAGTTCTGCTCGTACAATCAATACGAAGGTGGATTTCTTTCGGTTCTCGGACGTTTTTTGTTTTTTTGCCGAGCGCGTTATTCCACCGGCACTGTCTTTAGACGATTCTTCCGCCTAGTGATAGATGGTTGGCAAGCAAGCAACGCTCTTGTGTATTCATTTTTGGGCTTATGCAGTACCTGATGAGCATTACCGGATTCAACAAGATTGCCAGACCTCATCACGCAAATATCATCCGCAATTGACCCGACTAATCGCAGATCGTGCGTGATAAATAGCATGCTCATCTCGCGTCGTTGTTTCGCTTCAAAAAGTAATTTCATTATTTGCCTAGAAGTCGTTGCATCTAGTGCTGTTGTTGGCTCATCTGCTATAAGAAGCGATGGAGTGTTTGCTAACGCCATTGCAATCATGGCACGCTGTCGCATCCCTCCAGAAAATTCATGCGGATACGAATGAATGCGATCCCCCGCTATTCCAACTTCGTGCAACATCAGTGTAGACTTGTTTCTTATACCTTTACGAGAGAGGTGTTGATGCAATCGAATAACTTCTTCTATTTGCTCTCCTATGGTGAACACTGGATTTAAGGAAGTCATCGGTTCTTGAAAAATCATCGAAATTTTCTTCCCTCGAATTGAACGTAACTTATGTTCCGTCAACGAAAGGAGTTGGTTGTTTTCAAATTTAATAGTACCTGTTACTGTTGCAATTTTTGGTAGTAGTCCAAGGACAGCCATCGCCGTCACACTTTTTCCGCTACCTGACTCGCCAACAATTGCTGTTGTCTTTCCTTTTTTTACTTGGATACAAATATTATTAACAGCAAGCTTACCGCTGAATGAAATACTTACGTCTTTAATATTTAGGTGCGTGTCAGTCATGAGTTCACCATGGTTGCTGGGTCAACCCTGCGCAGAAGACGTTGCCCAACCCAATTCATCACAACGAGCGTTACCGCAATGCAAAGGCAGGGCCAAAGCAAAAGCCACCATCGGGAATGAACTGGGTTTAATTGACTTAAACCGTCCGACGCTAAATTGCCCCAACTTGGTAACGGCTCTCTTATTCCTATTCCTAGAAAACTTAAAAAAGCTTCAGAAAGAATTGCTGTTGGTACAGTTAATGTTGCATACACAACAATCGTTGCCAATAGTGGTGGAAGAAGATGGTGCGTAAATGTGCGAATGGAACCAACACCAGTCACTCTGCACGCCTCCATGGATGGACGGGATTTGAGACTACGTACTTGCCCTCGAATTACCCTCGACACCGTCAACCAACTCACCATACCTATCGCTGCAAGAAGACCAACAACCTGAACGATTTCTTTGGTAGTGTGAGAAATGCTCTGATTTTGATTCACAAAACTGTTCGTTGCAACGGTGATAAGAACGACGAGCATTATTGAAGGCAAGCCGTACAAAATATCAACCATTCTCATCATGGCAGCATCTACCTTTCCTCCACGAATCCCGGCAATTGTTCCCCAGATTGTGCCCACAAATACTGCAATACATGCAGCAAATAATCCAACGGCAATACTAATAGCACCACCTACGATACATCTTGATAACACATCTCTACCTAGTTGATCAGTCCCAAACCATGAATACCATTCCCCACCTTTTTGAAGAGTTAGTACTTGGCTTTCTTGACTTTCAGAATGAACCCACCAAGACGGAGGAAGCAACGCTGCTTGCACATTTGTTCGTTCAAAACGACGACCATTTACTGACTCTGAACTTGCCCACAAAAAAAGAATGATGTAGAGCGTGGCAAACGCAGTGAAAATCACTTTTATATTCGCAATAGTCCTGATACTCTTTTTCACCATTATGTACATGGTAGAAAGATTAAGTAAATATGGTTCGTTAGGAGTAAAAGACCCAGAAGTTTGGCAGTAATTACACCGCGGTAATCATAGAGCCCAAAGTTCAATCCACTGATGATGGCTTTTTGCCAGGTTCGTCCGAAACAACCAGCAAAAGTTGCTCTAGTCGCTCGCCAACTATTTCATCAAAACGGTTTGAGGTGTCCTCAAGTCTCATGCGAAGCCCAACA
Source organism: uncultured Isosphaeraceae bacterium (assembly GCA_964592615.1). Lineage (GTDB taxonomy): Bacteria > Planctomycetota > Phycisphaerae > Phycisphaerales > SM1A02. Next base: position 44,319 of record CAZQGB010000006.1, read on the forward strand.
AGGTGCTGCTCCAAACGTTCGATATAGAGTGTTTGAGCACGAATCGACATCGCAGTTCGAACGCGAACCAATCCCTCTAATTCCGCAATTTTTCCTAGTATCAATGGGTCCGCTTGGTCTTGCCCACGGATTGCTTCCGAAATTTGATAAATTTCAGCATCAGTCTTTAACTCAGTCACCTTCACCTCATACAATTCGGGGTCTGATTCACGAAGATGAATAAGTGACCCAAGTCGCCGACCTTGCTTCCGTACAATTGTGTTAAATGCTTCAGGATCTTTCTCGCACATAGACATAAGTTGCGTAGCGAGTTCTGGATCTATTTCCTTTGCAACTGCCATGATGTGTTCCACCATATTCGCTGATATTGTCGAATTGGGTGGAAATGGTTTTCTCCACTCCCTGTTTTTGTTTTTTCGATCTGGACGCACTCTGCCATTTTGCTGTGGTTTTTTCTTTTCCACATCCATCAATTGTTCATGTGCTGGTTTCAAAAATGCCATCAAATGAGTGGTTGAACACGACAAGTTACAACTTGATTGTGAACTAGGCGATTTCATGCCAAGCATCATGAGCATTACAAATAGCAAGCCAAGGGTTGTTGTACGTTTCATTTTTGTAGTCTCCGTCCGTGTAACCGCAAGTTTATTTGTTTCCTCATCTTATTCTGAGAGCAAGCCATATTGCCACAATTCGATGTCATTGCGTAGGCCGTTCAGACTCTCCGCAACATCAACAAATGCAAGTTCTCGAGAATCAGCGAGATACACAAATTCGCTGAGATTTAAATCTTCAAGAAGCAACTCCTCGTCTTCAACACTCAACACGGTGTTACTAACAACAACAGGTTGCTGAGAAGGTTGGTCCATTGGCTCTGAGCCAAATCGAATTGCAACAAGAACAGCGAATAGTACACAGGCTGCGAGAGCTAATTGGCGCCATGCTACAGAGCGACCGATTCGTGCGATAACGACTGGCTGAACGCCGTGAAGTTGAGAGACCGAAGCATCAAACACTCTTGAAGAGAGACCTTCCGGCACATCTACCGAGAGTGCCACATCAAGACTTTGTTCCAATGTTTTTGCACTCGATTCAAGAAGGTATTCCCGCGATGCATGAGCAACACGATCAGCAAGACCTTCAGGAGTTTGTATTGCCAGAGTTTCTGCGAGTAGCGACTCGATATATCGCTCTTCTGCGGTCATTTCTTGTTCAAATTGTTGTTCTTCGTAATTCATGGCTTGCTCATATTCAACGATCTTCCTCACAATCGATTGCTCTTTTTTGTCCACTGTTTTGAAGATAATTATCACTATCCATCAAACTTTTTAACTTTTTCAATGCTCTGTGTTGGCGTGCCAAAACCGTCCCCAACGGCTCTCCGAGCACCTCTGCTATCTGTTTATAGCTCATTCCAGCGGAATGACGCATATGTATGATGTCTTGATCAGAACTCGAAAGTTGGCAGACAGCAGCTCTGAGCCGCTGTATTTGAGTAGCAAGTTCCTCATCATCATGTACGTCCGATATTCCTCTGGAGAGCACTCCGATCATCTCATTCTCCATGGGGACTGCTTGGCGATTCCTGCGACGCATCTCGTCACGCAGTCGATTCATTGCGATTCTAAAGAGCCACGCTTCAAATTTGCCTGTTTCTTCATAGGTGGGTAATTTTTGGGCAA
>CAZQGB010000007.1:0-38783 GCA_964592615.1 uncultured Isosphaeraceae bacterium
CGTGACCAGCATCTTGTTCGAGATCTGCAAGTTCGGTTGCATCTTGTTCAATAACAGCAAAATCATGTTCATCAATATCTTCGTATATCTCATCAATTACAAAGACGTGTGCTGCAGGCAGGTACGACTTATGCGCTGTTTCAATGTCATCTGCGGTTGCGGCAACAATTTGCGCGCGATACCCAGTTCGTCGTTCGATTTCTTCAAGTAAATAGAGGTTAGCAGGTTCACTTACCGCAACAGTGAGCACATTGCGTACAAGAAACATTGGAAGAACACCATGTTCTTCAAGAAATTCTCGTGGCAACAATTCAATAATCTTAGGATCTGCAAGTCGCGCAGTATCAGATGCAAATGGAATTCCATACGCCTGAGAAAGTGTCTCTAAGACAATCCGGTCATCGACTAATCCCATTTCGACAAGTACCTCACCAATCAACTTGCGCTCTTCCGAGGCGCCCTGTTGTTCAAGTGCACTTTCAAGTTGCTCTTGTGATAAAACACCTCGGCGTACTAACAACTGGCCAAGTGGTGCCTGGGCAGTGAGTGATGATGTTGTGTGATCTTGCTGTTTCATTAGGAGTGTACTATTAAGTTCTTATGCAAAACTTCTTGCTGCTTGCTTAACTGTTTCGTGTACGCTAAAGACGCGATTCAGACGAGTTAACTCAAAGATTCGTTGCACAGTTTCTGGAACTGCTGCGAATTTGAGTTTATTCCCATCGTGATTGAGTTCATCGGATAACCAAAGGAGCGACTCAAGTCCAACGGAGTCAACAAGACCCAATTCCGTGCAATCTAGGATGATATTTCTTGACGTGTCTACAAGATGTTCTTGAACTGTACGCTTAAAATTATCCGCGTCATCAGTAGTTAAATCACCGGTAATGCAAAATACTATTGCGGCTTGGTGCGATTCATATGTGATATTCATGCTGCCTTCCTTTCTTCAGTTCTAGGACCCCACGCTTGATGATCAACCATCAATTTTTCCCATTGTGAAAAGTCGAGTGCAAAGAAGTGCTTAGCAAGTTCAGGGTCGAATTGCAATCCTACAACTCGCCGCATCTCATCAAGCACAGCGTTTCGGTTCATCGCCTTGCGATATGTTCTGCTTGATGACATTGCATCGAAAGTATCCGCAAGTGTAATCATTCTCGCAACAAGTGGAATTTCTTCACCGGTAATACCGTGAGGGTATCCCCCACCAGCATACTTTTCGTGATGATGCATTACACCACCAAGGATGTCCTCCATCTGAGGAATATCCTTAAGAATTTTTGCACCAATCTCTGGATGTTTTTGAATCTCAGCATATTCATCGTTCGTCAAGACGCCCTTCTTAGTAAGAACATGTTCAGGCACACCAATCTTGCCAATATCATGAACGAGTCCAGCGATGCGGTATCGATCTACTTGGTCGGAATCAAGACCATAGGATTCTGCGAGTTGTGCGGTTAACAATGCCACCCTCTGAGAATGACCACTGGTGTATTTATCTTTCGCATCAATCGATGCTGTTAGCGCTTCAAGAGTTCCTAAGAATGTTGCGCTTAAATCTTCGTATAAAAGCGCGTTTTCAAGGAAAATTGCGAGTTGTGAAGCAGTCGCTGACAATAGTTTGATGTCTACGGATGAGGCTTCAGAGTCATTCCCTTGCTTATTCGCCGCGACAAGGACACCTATTACGTCACCATCGCTCAAGATTGGTTCGATTACTGTTGCCTGTCCAAGGCGATTCGCCACCACATCATCACTACCTGAGACGATTGGCAATTGGTCAATATCATTTGTTATTGAACGAACCATTCCTGATATGTTTGTTGGTGCTTCTCCAGCAAACACAAGTTCATTACCAATTCGCGGAAGGCGATCACCTATGCGAAGTTGCACACCAATCCATTCGTACGGTAATGTTTGCAACAACTCATTGCATACAAGTTCAACAAACCGCTTTGGATGATTCACTGAGTTCATGCTGCTAGTAATTGTGTAAAGCAAACTAATTTCTTCATATGAATCAGCAAGTTCTGTACCTACAGATTCCATCGTGTTTTGAATATCTTCGTTCGATGCTTGTGCATTCCAAGCAAACTGGAACATGGAAGCAATACGCCCTACATCATGTGTTGCAACTGGTGAAAGAGACTTTAACATGTCGCGAACAATCTTCGTATCAGCACCACTTGCTTGGCAAAGAACATGCAAGTATTCACTCGCACAAAGTGCATCCGTTACAATCACTCCAACTGAAAAACCGCTATTTCTGCGACCACCGGACTTACGCACTGGAACTAACCAAACACCTTGAAATGCTTCAACTGGTTCTGGCGTGTCTTGCGAATTCCAGACACTACAGTTTGCAGTTATTGCAGTTCGGACTAGTGAAGATGCTGAAAGTAAGTCAATAAGCCAATCATTCTTTTCACTTGGACTGAGTTGTCCATTTGCATCACAATGCAAGACCACCATGCCAGCATCACGGACTAACTTCTTGAATGAAGAAGTTTTAGTAGGAGAAGTTTGTGCACATTTACTCGTATTCACGCAGCATCTCTCTTTCCATCGTGGCATGGCACGTCTGAAAGTAGTTGTGCACAGAGTTCAGCAATTCCACGTGGACTAAATGGCTTGCTCAAGACCTTGCGTACATTCGGAATATCTGTATCGCTTGTTTCAAGAGTGTGACCACGAGCAGTAAGCATAATTACTGGTATATCTTTAGTTGCGCTGTCGCTTGAAAGGGTAAGTGCAAGCTCTAGCCCATTCATATATGGCATTTGCACATCGGTAATCACTAGGTCAGGGGGATTCTCCTTGACTTGGTGCATTGCGTCTTCACCATCAACTGCAGTTGTTATTGAGTACCCACAATTTCTCAACTTCAACGAGAGCACTTGCAAAATGTGTGCTTCGTCATCAACAATTAAAATGTTGTGAGTAGTTGTCATGCTGCCTTTCGTTGATCCTGTTCTGATGGAATAGAAAACCAAAACTTTGATCCAATACCAAGAGTTGATTCCAATCCAATCTGCCCACTGTGAAGTGTTTCTACTATGTGTTGGCATAAATTCAAGCCAAGACCGGTGCCTTGAGCAACATGTCGATAGTTTTCCACACGGTAAAACTTATCGAATACTTTTTCTGTCTGATCTGGCGCTATACCAAGCCCCGTGTCTGAAACCGAGAAGTGTAAACTGCGTGTAAGGTTGTCAGTATCTGCCACAACAGTAATGCGACCACCTTCTGGCGTGTACTTGATTGCATTTGAAATCAAATTAACGATGACCTGATAAAGCATGTCGCCATCTCCGATTACCGAAAGGTCAACATCTGCCATCTGCGAATGTATTTCTAAACTCTTTTCTTTCGCTTGTGGCTTCATGTTTGTCACTGCTCTATCCACAAGTTCTTCAAAATCAACCCGTACACGATCGATATGCATCAGACCCGCTTCTATTCGGCTAATGTTTAACAAATTGTCAATCATCCGACGTAATCGGCGTGTTTCTGTTGAGATTACACCATAAAACTCTTGACGCATTGTTTCATCTTTTGCATCACCGTCCTCGAGCATTTCAATGTACGCTGATATTGATGAAAGAGGTGTGCGAAGTTCGTGGCTTGCCTTTGACACAAAATCACTTTTTAACCGTGCAATTTCACGTTCTCGTGACAAGTCGCGAAGCACAGTCACAACTGCGTGCATAGGTTCATCTTTACGACCAACAGATTGCAGTTGCACTTCAAATGCAGTTGTTTCAGATCCAATTTGTATTTCTTGCTCATACAAACGGCCTTCTTTGGGAAGACCACTTCGAGCATCAAGAATTGTTGCGAGAAGTTGATGATCAAGGACAATATCTTGAAGCGATTTACCAGCAGCTTCACTTGCGCTAACAGAAAGAAGTCCACTAGCGTGTTCGTTTGCATGCAATATTTCTCCATGAGCATCGATAACAAGCACCGCATCGCGAAGAACATCAAACACAGCTTCAACTTGGCGCCGACGAGTTCGATCAATACAACCATGAATTTTGGCAGACTCTAGGGCTGTTTGTGCTTCGTCGGCGTCAAGTTTCGCTGATTGCATTGCTGCAATGGCAACAGACTCGCGTGCTTTCCACTTCAAAGCAATACCAATCGCAACAACTGCCGTTGTAGTTATGCAAGTTAGAATTGTGATTGAAACTGGATCTGTAAACACTTGGAGTCTGCCTTTGGCTTGTGATGCCAAGGAGACTCTTGAGTCTACGGAGCATCGGAATCTGAATCAGCACTCACTATTGGGTTCGCACCCTGCTTTTCCTTCTTGGAGTGAAGTTCACCCTCACCTTCGACAGTTTTTGCCTGCATATTCGGTGTAATTAGCGTTTCTACACCTAATTTTGTGTTTTTTGTGGGCGATTGGCGAAGTGAATCAAGACCATCAATGGCGTTATCGGACGCCACTGAAGAAAGCAACTTTCTTGCAAGAGTTTTATCGCCAGAGTGCAACGCAGAGATTCCCATAAAAAGTGGGCCTTCTATGATACTTGAATCGAGTTGAGTAATGTTCTTGCCACATTGACCTAGACGTTTGTAATCACCCAGTTGCCACGAAATATACCCAAGATCCCTCCACGCACCTAAATCCTCAGGAGTTTCACGAGTAACCTTCAAACAAATATCTCGGCCTTCAATTATTTGACCCGTAGCAGCTAGACATTTGCCACGCAACCTTCTTAGAGCAATTGGAAGTTCATCTTGAACCTCCTCAAACGTAATGAGTGAAGATAAACAATCTCCATAACGCCCCGCTTCAAATTGTGCGTGAGCCAGTACGGTGTTTGTTTCTTTATTGTTGTTACCAAGTAATATTGAATTTTCTAGCCAATCAGCCGCTTCATCGTATTGACCACCTCTTAAGTAAATGTTTCCTAAGAGTGATGCGACGGAAGGATGGTGCTGGAACTCTTGATTTGCACTGAAAAGCAAGTCAATCGCTTCTTTGTTTTGATTCAAGGCAACGTGTGATTCTGCCGCAGCTAATAAATATTGAGGATGTGACGAGTCAAGTTCCATTGCTTGTTTATATTCAACAAGCGCCTTGTCATCCTCTGCCCAGCGCTGGTGAAGAATCCCTAAAAAGTAATGTGGTTCCGCTAACTCTGGACTATATTCAACACTTTTTTTCAATGTGTGAAATGCTGCATCAAGACGATGCTGCTCAAGCAATATTCGACCTTTAAGTAAATAGTATTCACCGTTCTCACTGTACTTTGAAATCGCTGCTGAAATTGTGTCTATCGCTGTATCAAGTTGCCCAACTTCAAACTGTTGTTTTGCTTGTTGGGCCGCAAGATCTGCATTAACAATATTCATTCGTCTATGTGCGTTTGCTCTGGCTTCTTTGCCCGCCTTTGTTGGACCAGCACAACTCATACACATAACTAATAAAACGATGCAAACACTTATTTGCTTCACTGTACTTCCTCCTCAAGAATCTGAACATGTTGCTGTTCTTTTAACATAAGAGTTCGTAACAAATCACGTTCCCACAATGACCCTTTTTCGTTTGTTATTCGTTCACGAAGACGAATCACTTCTGGCTGCATTTTTGATGTTTGCAACGAAAGATTCGACCAATATAAAGCGTCTTCTAATTCGCCTTCTCTGTAAGCGTCAAGGGCATCCCGGTTGTAATTTGCAGTAATTTGTTCATGACTAAATGGAAGCAATCCAGCCCTCGCGCCAATACGAACTGCTTTAACAATTTCCAACGAATCCTTTCCTGATTCCCACAATTGTTCATCTGGAATGATGCTTGGAGTGAGAAGAAAAATAATTTCTTCTTTCACAACTGAATCAACCTGCCCTCTAAATGCTGCGCCTATGATTGGGATGTCGCCAAGAAAGGGTACTTGGTTTCGTGTCACCGTAGAATTCTCGCGAAACAATCCACCCAAAATAATTGTTTCTCCATCACGGCAACGAATGTTGGTTGTCATTTCTTGAGTCGCTTCATTTGGAACTTGTTGCCCGCCATCTGTACGGAATGCCAACGACGAAACACTCGGTCGCAACTCTAAACGAATCATCCCATCGGGTGAAATAAATGGACGGAAATTTAATTGAATCCCCGTATCAATGAATAGAACATTCGTAGAAGAACTTGTCTCTGTTACAGTTGTGGAAAGGTAACCTTCACGGTTACCGATAAGTACTTGGGCACGTTGACGATTCAAACATGTAATTCTTGGGCGAGCCAATACTGTCGTATCAACAACTTGATCAAGAACCTTCAAGAATGCCCCTACGTGGTCCTTTATTATCCCTGCCTTTAATCCACCTGAAACATCAGCGTCTGTTGTCCCGACTCCAGAAGAAACTGCCGACACAGTGCTAGGAGCAAATGTTCCAGTAATTACATCTTGAGCCGCGTTCAGTGGATTTGCAATACTACTAATTCGAACATTTGAAAGTGCAGTAAAATCAATTCCAAATTCGTTATCTTCAGTGACGACGGTTTGCACGACAGTTGCTTCAACAACAACTTGTGCGGGCGCAGTATCTAACTCCTTCAAAAGTAATGCGATTTGTTCCAGATTTTCTGGATAATCATTGACAATCAATTTACTTGTCCAAGCGTAACTATCTCCACCACCATCAGATACTGTTGGCTCAAATCCTATTTCAACATCACCTCGAAAAGCAGCTTCACCATCTTCGCTAAGTAATGGAGTAACAAATTCATTAGCATCATTTGCTGACAAATATTGGAGTTCAAAAATTCGACTTTCAGTTTTTCGTCTTGCCTTCTCGATTGTATCGAGTTCCTCTATTGTATACACGTATACAAAATTTCCCTCTTCGATATACCCAAATCCATTTACTCTTAGAATTGCATCAAGAGCTTCATTGAACGTAACATCGTAAAGATTTGCAGAAACAACACCGGTCACACTGTTGCTTGCGATTATGTTTTTTTCGCTTTGAATTGCGAGCATCTCAAGTACTTGAGAAACCTCAGTTTCATTTACGACAAGTTTAAAAGTACCGAATTCCTCGCTTACAATCTCGTCCACAACATCCTCTTGAGCAACCCCAGAAGAGGTAAGACTTAAAACAATAATGATGAGGAATGAATTTAAATACTTCATGAGTGCGTCTCCATTTGCGCACCCATACACCATCAGCGGATTGGGGGCGCTATTGTGAGTACATATCGGTGGTTTCCAGCCGAAATGATGACTGACCTACCATCAACTTTTTCCAATCGAAGTGGGTTATTTGCATTAAGAGGGCCAACAATATCCCCAATCTGCACAACTCTCCCATTGATCATTGCTATTTCTCCCATCACAGCATCGAGGGTGAACTTAGATGCAACTGATGAATCGTTAATTGTGCTATTTGATGTATGTTGAGTGCCATTATTATCGGATTGATCTTGAAAATCTGGAAAAACCGAAGCGCTGACTGCGAATGGATTTTTTTGCGGGAACGTTTCAACTGTAACAGGCACAACCACGTTATCGGAAGTCAAAACGGCAACAGTTTTTGCTTCGAACATAGGTTCTGCAATTGCCGTTCTTGCTGGTCTTGCTATGACGATAATTCTCGCCCAAAGCAATAGACCAACGAACAATAACACACATAACAGGCTAAATCTACGTTTATCTGCAGTAAGTTTTTGCCAAGTTCTTTTCATTTTACGTTGCATACTATTCCACCTCCGCAATGTCATACATTGCATGTAGTCCTATCGCTGCCTCTAATGAGGGTGCTAAAACATCCGACTCGGTTTCTTTACGTGTTATTCGAACTGAAGAAATACGAACAAGTCGATCCATTGATTCAACATTTTGAATAACAGAAAATATTGATTCGAAATCTGCATATAGTGTTACGGCAAGTGGCTGCACAGAAAACTTTCGTTCAGCGCCTTCCATTGAAGTTGTACCTGACGTGAAACTTTGATCTAGTACCTTATGCCCATCGACATTCAGCGAAAGTGCTTGAACGATTTGAGACATGTCTGGTGTAGATGGAACACGTTTACATTCTGCTTCTACCTGTTTCTTGAGATCTTGGTACTGAGATCTCATTTTTGCTACTTCAGTTTGCCGTAACTCAAGTTGCTGAATCCTCGCTTCCAAACTATTCGCTTCTTTAGAAGAGAGTTTTGCACTTTTATAGTTTGGCAAGATAAAGAAAGATACAAACAAAACTGATAGTACGAATGTACCTAGTAACATCCAGCGTTCAATTGTTGCGGTCATTTGCCACCTCCTACTGAAACAATCGTTCTTGATACATCCCAAGTTTTATCTAAATCGATATGAAAACTAATCCTAAAACCACGAGCTCGTTGGTTTCGAATTGTTCTTGAGCGGCTAAAATCCATACTTACTGCGCTAAAAAGATTCTCTTTTTGCAAAGTGGAAACAAACCCCGCAATTCGCTCGTCGCTTGAACCAAAGCCAGATAAACGCCCGCTAATTCCTTTGCCATCTTCTGTTTCGATTATGTCAAATGCAAGCTCCTCTAGCGTCATTTCCTCAGGAAGCATGTTTGTTATTGTTGCGACAATATCTCCCATGGGGAAAACTACTTGTTCGTTTTCGTAGCGTTGCATGAATGATTCTAGCTTTGCCTTTTTTAGTTCAAGCGAAGTTGCGTCTACTTCGAGTTCAAGAGCATTGTTTGCAAGAACCTGTGTTATTAAAAGTTTCTCTACTGATGCATTCATTGCTAATCTGGAATGTGTAGCAAACGATGCAATTACACATAGAGTACAGATGATTGCTATTGCAACGCGGTTGCTTCGCGCTTTGTTTTTGCTTCTCTCAACATATTGTTCGGGCAATAAGTTCATGCGGCCTCCTTTGTGGAACAATCGCTCCCGCGTCTTTGTTGAACCTCGCTAAACTCTGCCAAACTCGCGCCAAGAGCAATGTGCCAACCGGATGATTGAACTGTCGCTGAAGGCAGTGAATTGACATGCTTTAATGAAACGTCTGGCATAATTTCTTGGTTGCATGCAAGATGAAGAACTTCGGATAAATGCATATTCCACCCAGAACTGCCTGTAATAATCATTTTTGTCGAGAGTGGGCCACGATTAGTAACTCCATAGTGACGAATACATTTCATGGCATCCGTAGCAATTGCTTCATGAGTTGCACGGGTTGCATCACGCACAGCTTTACGAATATCATCGTCCTTTGTGGAATCATTCGATGCACTAAGCATTTTCGTCGCCTGCTTAACTGTCACGCCTGTGTGTGAAGATATTGAATCGATGAGTAAATCTCCAGAATAAGGTAACTGCTTATAAAACATGAGCGAGTTGCCAGAGAGAACCATTAAGGCAGAATCTTTCATTCCAAAATCTAATACAGAGTGAACTATGGACTGGTCACTTTGTCGACGATGAAGCATACTCATTGTTCTTGCTACAGAGATGCATTGTGCTTCAATTAAAATTGGCTGGAGACCTGCTTCATAAATTGGTTCGAGCAAACTTGATAGCGTGTTCTGTTCAATTGCAATCGCAAGCACATCTCCACCAGAACCGATTTGGACTGCGTCTATCTGTAACGTTGAACGATCGACGCCAATTCTGTCAGCCATTTCCCAAGCTGCAGCTTCTTTACTTTCGGCTTCATCCATGTTTGGCATACGCAAAACTTGATGATGTGCAATCTGTGGCGATAATGAAATTGTGCATTCTGTTCCAAGTACTCCACATGAACTCAGTATATTTTGCCAATCAGTAGAAGTATATTTTTTAGGGTTGTCTGGAATTGTGTGTACTGCTGGATTTAAATACTTCCCATGTGACCAACTGCATTGACCAATTGTTACACCCCCGTCACAGATGGCTATTCCGATTCGGCCCTTATTTTTCTTTCCGAATGGAAGCGGTATCATGCACCACCACCTAAATCAACGACTGTTATCTTCCCAGTAAGTGGCGCCATTTGTATCTGCCATTGGTATTTGCCACTGCGTAATTCAACACTTCCACCCGTGCTTGGTGAGCCATCCGAAGCAATAATTCCGCCGGTTGGGTCGAATATTACATCTAAATTATTCCCATCAAACTGAACTTTGCTAATAGTGATTGAAGAAAAACGATTATCTTCTGTAAACCGGGTAATCGATTGTTGTCCTTGTCCTTGTGATTCAATGGCGTCGTCTACGAAATCGGCTGTATCAAAATCGAACGTATCTGCAAGTTGATTGCTATCAAGTTTTTCTACACACCATCCAGATCCATCCTCAAAGAAATGAATCCTTCGAAATCCCTGCGTCGCAACAGCATCCATCTGAGCTGCAAGGATTTCTGTAACAACCATGCGGGTGGCGGACTGTCCAGAAGAAGAATCGCCTGATGTTGCATATGGAATTAATAGATACGATGAAACCACAAGGATTGCTACAGTTGTCAGCAATTCGATGAGTGTCCAACCCTTGCGATGGGCAATAGATTGTCTAAGGGTTTCTAAATTCATATCTACGATAGGTTCTTTCTTGGAACCTCCCAGATTGCATCGGGCAGATAACAACCAAACACAAGCCCAACTCATGATTTGTTGTGCAACGACGACAAACATTATTGTTATAGGACGTTCTTGAGATAATCTTTTTTATGAATTTCTAGAGCAATAGAAACAGCGGCGTACATGACATCCATCATGTACGCCGCTGGAGTAAATCTGCCCGAGGTGGCAGGGAGTCCTATTATTCTGAGAACTCTGTTCCGTCACTATCGCATGCGTAAAGACCAAAAGTTCCATTACCCTTGTCACGCCATACCCATCCCACGTTGGCTGCTGCTGCAGCTGCTATTGTTGAAGATGTGGCAAGAGGGTTGGTTGGAGCAATCATGAGGTAATCACCGTCGATTAAATCAGTCCAGCCCGTTGTGAGAAGTGCTGGATCTGCTGATTGCTGGGCTCGATAGAGCTCAATTTGCCCACGAAGTGTTTGTAATTGGCTACGAACTGCAGCATTGTTTGCGTCATCAGCTGCATTTGTAAATTGAGGCACGACTACTGCTGCCAGAATGCCCAAGATGACAACGACTATCAAGATTTCAATCAATGTAAATCCGCGTCGTATAAATGTGTTGTTTGGTAGTGTAATTGTGTTCATATTTGTGCTCCCTTTCGTGGCAATCAACTAATCAAGATGATTACCACAGGGTTTCGGTGACTTGAACAAGATCACGGCGATCTTGAACCTCGGGTGCCGCTACCATCCTAGTCGCGGGGTCGCAAAAGGCACACGCCATACTCTTCCTGATGGCGGGAACCGGTTGCTCCTACCTCTTCGGAGTTTGCACACCGCAAATAAAGATAAATAAAAGAGCAACACGGTTTCTAGCATATATGACCGGACTCACTTACCCAAATTCTCAATCCAAGGGTCTACCCCCACTCTCTAATCCGGAGACAGACCCTTGGTTTTAGTACACTCCACAATATGAATCCTTTACACATCCGCCCATTCAAAGCTGTCCACCCAACTGCAAGCGACGCTCCGAAAGTTGCAACCGTGCCATACGATGTTGTTAATCGTGATGAAGCAACCAAAATCGCCCAGGAACATGCCGACAGTTTTATGCGAGTCGTTCGCGCTGAAGTCAACTTTCCAGAAGATGTTTCTCCCTATGACCCATGCGTATATAAGGAAGCAAAGAACAATTATGACTCCCTGCGAAAATCGGGTGCATTAACTAAAGATAAAGAACCTTCACTTTACCTTTATAGACAATGCATGGATGATTACCATCAAGTTGGTATCGTTGCGTGTTGCCATGTGGATGATTACAACAATAACATTATTCGCAAACACGAAAAAACTCGCAAAGTAAAAGAAGACGACAGAACAAATCATGTTCTTGGAATTCATGCGAACTCTGGCCCAGTATTTCTTACCTATCGTGGCCATGAATCCATTGATGCCATCATTGATGAAGAAATGAATAAGAGGCCAATGTTTCATTTTGTTGCAGAAGATGATGTCACACATACTGGCTGGAGAGTTGAGCGTGAAACTGAACTCTTACAAGCATGTTCTGCAATAGATATTGCTTATGTCGCAGATGGGCACCATCGAAGCGCAAGTGCAGCACGTGCAGCTGGAGAACTTGCTAAAGACAACCCACACCATGACGGGACAGAAGAATACAACTGGTTTCTTGCTGTTCTTTTTCCATCATCCCAATTACATATTTTGCCGTACAACAGAGTGGTTCTTGATTTAAACGGAAAAACTCCAGAACAAATCCTTGATTCACTTAAAGAGGTTGGCTCATTGATTAAAACCCAGACGCCATGCCCTCAAAATGCTGGATCATGTTGTATTTATCTTGGGAACGCCTTTGGATGGTATCAACTCGACTTCAACAACATCAATTCAAATGACCCAATTGCGTCACTTGATGTGGACCTGTTGCAACAAAGAGTATTAACACCTATTCTTGGAATTGGTGACCCGCGAAGTGATACAAGAATTGATTTTGTTGGGGGAATTCGAGGAACGGAAGAACTTGAGAGAAGAGTTGACGAAGGTGATGCTGCAATAGCATTTTCAATGTACGCAACAACTATTGAACAACTTCTTACTGTTGCAGACGCTGATCTTATCATGCCACCTAAATCTACTTGGTTTGAGCCAAAACTTCGCAGTGGTTTGTTTGTTCATGAATTAGATTAGTGTGTACTTGCGAATGAATCCAAGAACTCAGCAAAACGAGCGCATCCCTCTTCTGGGAATGCGTTATATATAGATGCGCGAAGACCACCAAGATTGCGGTGCCCTTTCAAACCAGACATTCCCAGCCTCGCTGACTCTTCTAAAAACAAAGCATCAAGTTCAGTAGACTTTGTTTTAAACGAAATATTCATTCGTGATCTACTTTCCACTTGCGCAAAGGTTGTATAAAAATCTGAGCATGAATCGAGAACGTTATAAATCATCCCTGCTTTACGTTCATTACGTTCTTCGATAGACTGCAAACCGCCTTCGGACAGCAACCACTTAAAAACTTCACCCATTAAATAAATCCCAAAAGTTGGCGGGGTGTTCAACATTGATCCTTTTTGAGATATCACTTTGTAATTCAACATCAACGGCAAGGTATCTAAACACTTCTCTAACATTGATTTTCGTATCACCACCAAGACTACACCTGCAGGCCCAAGATTTTTTTGCGCACCTGCATACACCATATCAAACGAGTTCCAATCTATTACTCTTGAAAAGATGTCAGAACTCATATCACAAATAACTGGCGATGCACTTGTAATCGGTCGGGCAAATCGTGTCCCATAGATTGTATTGTTTGAACAATAGTGCAAGTACGCTGCGTTATCTATCGCATGAATTCCTTCATCTGTAGGGCAATTGTCATAGTTTGATTCTGAACCATCGTAAGCAAGATGGACATTGCCGATTTTTTTTGCTTCCTTAATCGCTTTCGTCGCCCAAACACCTGTGTCTACGTAGTTCGCCGTTTCACCCTCACCAAGAAAATTCATTGCGAGCATCGCAAATTGCAATGTTGCTCCGCCTTGCATAAACAATATTTCAAAATCATCTGGAATATTTCCTATTAACCGGCAGTTTGAGATTGTTTCTTCAATTACTTTTCCAAAAACTGGTCCCCGATGACTATGCTCACAAACCCCGATACCACTTTGTGCAATATCCCAAATATCTGTTTGGGCTTGATGCAAAACTGGTTCGGGCAGAGTTGCTGGACCAGCTGAGAAATTAAGTATTCGATCCGTTGTAGTTGTCATGATTTCGCCTTATCTAAATCTGGGTTGTTAAGGTAACAGAGAAAATATTCTCGATGGATTTAATATTATTGATGAGCTCATTGTTAGGAATAGTCCCAAGTTGCATTCGAGCACAAGCTGCGTGGGACCCCTCATAAAGAACATTTTCCATTTCTTCAACGTTTACTCCTGCGATACTTAACTCATCTAAAACATGGGCAAGCACTCCGGGCAAATTCTTGTGGCGTATAGAAAGTAGTGCGGGTGCGGACGCTTCAACAACTTGATTAACACAATTCACAGCTCTTCCTTCTTTAATAAATGTTGTAATAATTTTCACAACTTCTGATGCGATTGATTCTTGTGCTTGATCTGTTGATGCTCCAACATGATGTGTTCCATACACCTGTGGTTCATTCACAATTGAAGATGAAAAGGTCGTGTCACCAGAAGATGGTTCATTTTCAAAAACGTCTAAACCAGCACGTAAGTGCTTCTCTTTAATTGCAATTGCTAGGGCACCTTCGTCAACAACTTTCCCTCTGCTTGTATTTACAATTATTGCATTTTCCTTCATCGCATCTAAAAACTTGGCATTGATAAGTTTCTCAGTTTCAGGTGTTGATGAAACATGGATGGAGACTACATCCGACATCGGAGCGATTTCTTGTAGTTTTTCACAGTACTCTACTCCAAGTTGCTCTGCTTTTTCCTCAGTCAAACTTCGTGACCAAGCAACAACATGCATCCCAAAAGTTTTTGCTCTTTTTATTACTTCTAGACCTATTTGACCCAAGCCGACAATTCCAATGGTTCTTCCGAACAATCCTGATGATTTAGAATACCCCTTCTTGTCCCATTGGCCAGATCTTAAATCGGCAACTTGATCTGGTATTCTGCGATCACACGACAGAATTAAACCCCAAGCAAGTTCGGCAACTGCCACTGAATTTTTCCCTGGACAATTTGAAACAGAAATTCCTCTTTCCGAGGCCGCTGCAACATCAATTGTGTCATATCCAGCACCTGCTCGAATAATTACACTTAATCGCTCCGACGCATCCATCATCTCAGCTGTAACTTTCGTAGATCGAACAACAAGAATGTCTGGTTTTTTTTCAGAAATAGCAGCAACCAACTTATCTCCACTAAGAGATGGATCAAGATCTGTTTGGCAACCAAGGGCTTCTAATTCCGAAATACTCTTTGGATGAAACGCGTCTGCGAGTAATACAAGAGTAGAGGAGCCCGAAGATGTGCTACTACTCTCTGTGCGTTTTAACTTTTGTTCTAGCATCCCCACATTTTATCAACCCTCAGCCAAGCATGTCTGCTAACCGTCGCACAGCATCGTTAATAAGAGTAATCACATTATCAAAGCCATCAGTCCCACCATAATAAGGGTCTGGAACTTCGCTCATTTTGGTGATTCCCACAAAAGGCAAGAGTAACGCTACTTTCTCTGGATCTCCACCCATCGAAATGACATCATCATAATTATCTTGATCCATACAAAAGATCCTATCGAAAGTAGACAAGTCATTTACAGTTATCTGCCGCGCGATTCCCTGAATTGTAAGGCCCTGCTTTCCTGCTGCTTTTTTCATCCTCCTGTCTGGCGGGTTACCAGCATGCCAACCTCCGGTCCCCGCCGAATCAATCAAAAACCTGCTGTCTATATTTAATTTTTCGACAGCAATCCGAAAGAATGATTCGGCTGCGGGGCTTCGGCAAATATTTCCCATACAAACAAAGAGTATGTGAGTTTTTATTTCGCACATGATTTGTGATGTTTATGAGCTGCACGAAAAGAAATCGAACAAATTCCACCAAAGATAATTATGGCTGCAAGGTAAATTGCCCATCCACCAACTGCTCCTGTAATATGTGCCCAAGCTAAAGCCACACCCAATAAACAAAACAGGGACGAAATGCCATAAAGCGCAAGAACTGTTAATTTCACATTCACTAAACGACGCATAATAATGTGGTGAATGTGGTTTGAGTCTGGTTCCGACATTGGTTTTCCAGCAACTTTCCTTCGTATAATGGCTAGCAATGTATCGAGGATTGGCAACGCGAAGACAATAAGTCCAGCAACAACAATAAATGTTTGCCCCTGTTCACCAAGCATGAGCACCATAACAATGCAAAGATATCCCAACAATAAACTTCCAGCATCACCCAGAAAAATCGAAGCCGGATTAAAGTTGTATATCAAAAAGCCAAAGACAGCTCCCAGAACAGAGAAACCTAACACCAGATTTGCTCCCATTAACGTTATTCCATTACCTCTATTATTAAGGAACTCACTAAGCGGAAGATGTTCCATAATGCTTACAAGCGTTTCTTCCGTCAGATGTAATGTAATCATAGTACTTATCACGAGTAAACCTATACACGTAATAGCAACAGTACCCGAAAGAAGTCCATCAAGACCATCAAGAAGATTTGCAGCATTGCATGCTCCAAGAACGAACAATGCAATAATGATAACGCCCGTTATATATGTCAAGGTAATCGGATCAGGCATATAAAAACCGATTTCTCCCGCTGCAATCAATGGATAATTGCACACGTCCTCTGGAATACCTAGTACACCGCGCATAAAACCTTCAGCAACCCGAGTTCCAACACCCTGTTGAGCTATTGCTGCAGCGGCTATTAATTGCCCAGCCACTTTAAGTCTAGGCTCCCAATCTTTGAATATGTCATCAGCCAGACCTGTTATTCCAATTGCAACCATGCCCAACAAGACAACGAAAGGAAATGGTTGAAAAACTGGGATTCTAGATACCCAAAAATAACTCACAATTATCCCTGATAATACTGCTAGAAATACTGCGACTCCCCCGAGATACGCTGTCGGTTTTTTATGTAATTTACGAGCAGTGTCTGGATGATCAACAATACCCGTCTTTCTAGCAACCCATCTCATTATTGGTGTTGTTATCACAGAAACGACGAAAGCAACAACAAAAACTAGCCAGTAATTCGACAGTAGCGAAATCCATCCCGTTTGGAGAAAAGGTGGTTGGGCTTCAGGTGGCATCTCGTGTTAGTTAATCTTCGTATTCCTCTTCCTGGTCAGAGTATGAAATCATAGCGAGGTAATTCTTTCTGAAATAACCTCCAACCGTTCCTACTGCTGCGTTTAACATGACTCCAAGAAGTTCCGCTCGAGACTCACCAAGTTCACGTAGAACTCGAGCAACCAAACCGCGATCATCTCGGTCACTGTGGACAACTAATGTTATTGCATCAACTAAATTCGCAAGCAGGACTGCATCACCAGCAACGATAGAAGGCGGAGCATCAATGAGAACCAAATCGTACGCATCTCTTAATTGAGCAAACGTACTCTTCATCCGTTCACTACCAAGGCGTTGGAAAAGCCGATTTGCTGGGGTTCCTGCAGTCACTACATCAACTCCCGACTCTGTTTTTTGTATAGCACTCGAAAGGTTAATACTTCCAGCAAGCAAATCTGCAACGCCTAGTGATGCATCGTCTAAATCAAACATTGAGCCAAGATTTGGGCGTCTAAAGTTGCAATCAACAACTACTACTTTTAACCCTGAAGTAAAAGCTGAAACAGCAAAGTTGCCAATTACTGTTGTTGTTCCTGCCTCTGGGGCTGAAGATAGGACAAGAAGGGTTTGATGCGCAGACTGTTGCAAGGTTCGATTCACGCCCACCCATGCTTGGCGGCACGATTCTGCAAACACACCCTCACTGCTATGAAGGACTGCCAATTCTGGTGATTCAAGACCAGAGGGGTCTTCGTGAACATCTGGAAGAACACCCGCAACTTTTGCTCCTGGAATAATTAAAATATCACTTGCGCTTCGAATTTTCTGATCTGTAATTTCTCTAAGGAAAATAATTCCAACGTACCCGGCAACAAACAAAAATATCCCTGCTGGAAGCATGATTTCTAATTTCGGAAACGATTTCTCACGGGGTTCTATAGGGGGTGTTGCCTGGCGAATACGCCCTGCATCAGCCCGCGCCTGCATGAGTCGCAAGCTTGAAATGAGCCGTTGATTTTCATCTCGCTGCATTTCCAATTGCTTTCGTGTTGATTCCATGTGTTCATACACTGACTGGTTTGAAGCAAGTTCACGAAGAGCAGCATCTTTTGTTTCAATTTCTTTTTCTGTTCGCTCGAGTGAAACCACTAACTGCTCTTGAGTTAACACTAATTCTCGAAGTCGAGCATTCAAATTACGATGAATGATGTTCTCAATTTTCGATTCAATTTGGTCTTTGGTTGCTTGCACAGAGATTTCTGCGTCTTTGATTTGAGGGTGTGAGGGGTCAAAACGTTCTCTGAATGCTCGAAGACCTGCCTCAAGTTGTTCTAGTACCTGCTCTTGACGAATAATTATTGGATCTCGTTCTGCATCTAAACGATCCTCCATCGTGTACTCCATTGTGCCATCGAGTTTTGCTGCTGTTTGAAGGTATTGTTGTTTTAAAGTAGTAAGACCTTGATTAGTAATTGTAAGATTCTCAGTTAATTTTTGAATTTCAAACATCTCTGTTGAAAATCGGGTGTCATCAAGCGTAGTAATCCCCTTTGCTTGAATGAAAGCTTGCAAGTCATCGTTCAGATCCTGCAACATGAAGTTGATTCGTCTTCCCTCATCCTCAAACAGTTTTGCGTTATTTCTAAAGCCCTCATCATCAAGGTCTTTCGTTCGAGCCAAATACGATTTGGCTACAGCGGAAAGAATAATTGGAACGTCAGCTGGCTCATGGCATGAGATACTAATACCAAAAAGGTTTGTCCCACCTTTAATCGGGGTTTTCAATTGTTCCATCAATTCATCAACCGCATCATCGACAAGGACTATTCCTGTTTCTGGATCAATAAAGAATTCGAGCCATTTAGTCTGCACCATTGTTCGATCATTGACTGCTACGGTTAAGGTTGACCTTTCTTTAATTAGATATACCTGAGTAGCTGCAACTCGTTCTACCATTTTGTCACTGATAGTATCCGTTGTCCCTATTTCAGTTGCTTCGCCAAGACCGGGGCGAACCTCAAACATAATTTCGCTTGAATAGAGTGGATAGATTCGAGCGAATAAAAAATATGCCCCTACGCCTGCAATTGCTCCAATAATTCCCCAGACTGGCACACCCTTCCAATATCTTCGCAACACCCGCAGAGGATCAATCGCTCTTCCTTTAGGCATTGGTCTATTTGGTGAACCAATATTTTTATTTGGTGCTGGCATAAATAATACTCTCGTCGTCTACTTGTTGGCTTCGGTTTTCTTCTTGCGAATATCGTCCTTCAAGGCCAGAATACTATTCAATGAAAATTCATCTTCTGCAAGTTCTTGAGCCATTCTTAGGTGTCCAAGGGCTTCATCGAATTTTTCATCTTCTGTAACTATCTGCGCCAAATGGAGATACGCTCCCATCGTGTCCCCATAACGAAGTGATCGGCGGATAGTTTCTTCAGCCAATTCTTTTTTACCTGTCCGATAATAACTCCATCCAAGAGCGTCTAGTACTTCTGGTGAATGCGATTTCTGGCTTCTCGCCCTGTTTGCAACCACAACACCGCGTTCAGCCTGATCTAAATGGTCAGCGTAAAGCAAGGCAAGCTTTGACATTGCAGTTGTATCTACTGGGTCAACTTGTAAAAGATAATCTAGCGTTTCAGCTGCCTTTTTGTACTCACCCATCCTTTGATACATCATCGAAACCGTATCAATAACTGCGGGATTTCGAGGCATTTTTTTGACCGCTTCCAAGGCAATTTTAAGTCCCTCCTCTGGACGATTTTGATACACACCAATAACGTACGCCAAGTTATTTTGCACCATTGGAGAATTAGATTCTTCTGAGAGCAAACGGAATGTCTCTTCACTCTTGAGATATTCGTTTATCAGCACAAGGAATCCACCTTTCATTGTTAACAACCGCATTCTGGCATCCTTGTCTTCCGATGGAAGGGCTAGAGCAGAGTCAATTATTTGTATGGCATGCTCTATGTATTCACCACCAAATGCCTTGTAATACCCTGCAAGATTTGCTAGTTGTTCTTGTGTCAGAGCCCCATTCACTAGTGATCGCACAAATGCTTCTCCACCAGCGGGGTCATCCTTATAGATATGTTGTAAATCGAGGAACCATCTCGATGCACTTCCGGGAGGCAACCAACCTTTTTGGATTCCCTCTTCAAACATCCTCCAAGAACGCTTCATCGCAAGCAATGCGTCTCTGTTTCTGCCTAGATTATTTAAAGCTTTGGCTTCAATGGCTCCAGCAATTGGATGAAGAGTTGAAAGTTTATCAACTACAGCTTCTAACAGTTCCTGATTTGGTAGTTCTTGATTGGTACGAGTCACTTCATCTATTTTCATCAACAACCTCGAATCAGGAGTGATTTCAATTGCTCTGAGGTATGCCTTGACACCCTCATCCCTGTCATCATTTGTTCGAATATGAAGATCTCCAAGCCGCTGATGCCACATTGAGTCTGATGGATTAAGTTCCACGCCACCCTGTGCGACGTTAAGTGCTTTAGAACTATCGTTTGAATCAATATATGCTTCGATTAAACGTGTCCGAACAGCATTTGAATCGGGGCTTTCAGATAAATAACGATTCAGGTGCTCGATTGATCTGTCTAATTGCCCATCTGCTTGCAACACATCAGCCCGAACAATAACAAATTGTTCTGTATTTTTATTGATAAATGCTGCTTCATCTGCAACTAGCAGTGCTTCTTGGAGCAAAGAATTGTTTTGTGTAAGCTCATACTCACTGAGTAAACTGCGACAAAGTCTAATGTAAGGACTGGGATTAGTAGTATCAGCTTCAATGCCTGCACGCAAGGAATCTCTAAACCTCTTGAGCATCGCAGTCCCAGCTACAACATCACCCTGAGCGAGTAGTTGTTCACTCTGCACCCTGCTAATAAGTGCTCTGAGCATTGCCTCTGCGTACTCTGTATTTGTTGTTTTATATTCTACTAACGCTCGCTCTGCTTCCTCAAACTGACCATCCAAAGCTAGACACTCTATTAATCTTGCACGAACGTTACCTTGCCCAGTTGCCTTTACCACCTGCTCCATATACTCAGCAGCCATTCCGTATTCGCCCGCGGCGTAGTACAGAACGCCCAGTGCCTGATCAATTTCGTGGAGATCACTTTGCCTAACCCGCGCATCTTCTAATAGTTTAAGGGATTGCTGGCTGCGAGCAGAATTCGACAAAAATTCTGCAGCACTAAGTACCGCACCTACATACCGTTTATCATCTGTAAGACTCTCAATGTAACGATCCCAAATGTCTGAAGCTTGCTCTAACTGTCCCAGATTCCTGTGTATAGATGCGTGTATAAATGCCTGTTTGGTGCTCGAGTCAACACTTTTGCTTGCATCTTCAAGTATTTGATGAATTAAAGAATCCCATTCTTTTCGGACTTCTCTAAGAATCATCTGCCGTTGTTGAAACGGTATTTTTTGCCAACTCTGGGAAGAATAAAGTAACTCTCCCTCGCTGTTGCGCAACACATTCGTACTCGGTTCAAGTTCTGATAACTGGAGGGCAAGTTCGAGCGCATTCATTCGATTTTCTGGATAAAGACTATGTGTGTTCTTGCGGTATACCAACACCCTCCAAGATTCCCCGTGCTGAAGTTCTGCTTCTAGCCACGCAGAAAAGAGTTGCTGGTCATTTGGATATTGTTCTTTTGCAATTCGCAACACACGAAGCACTCGTTGGGGCTCAGATCCTAAAGCCGCAAGAGCGCCTACGTATCGACGTATATTTTCCTTCCTTCTTGGAGAAATGCGATACGCCTCTGCGAATGCATCTGTAGCTTCAGTCAAATGACCATATTCGAAGAGCACATGACCCAAGATTCTCCACGGATGATCAGAAACCCCAAATTCCTTAACCATGTTGTTAGCAATCACAAGAGCTCTTTCCATTTCTCTTTTAAACATGTCTAGATTGCCGTAATCTCTAGCTTCTTTAGCTCTCGCTGTGTGCAAACTCACTTGAAAACCATCGATGCTATTCTGTTCAACGGAAAGATCTTTCATTTTATCTATGAGTGCTTCTGCTTGTTCAAATTTACCTCTATCTAACTCCTCATTAAATCTAATTCCTAAGATTCTCGACATATCTGCCCCGAGCGACTCAGCACGTGCTTGATACTCTTCACTCTTTTGAAGGGAAAGTTTTGATAGCTCTGCAACTTCATCTGCTTTCACTGAGTTACCCTGTTGTTCCCAACGGTTTGACTCACGCTGCAACTCTAGCCCTAACTCATATAGCGAAAATGCAATGTTTTCAGTAATTACCTCTTCGGACTCATCTTTTGACTCTGCATACTTGATAAGTGCCTCGACCCTGTTGTCCGATTCTAGGATAAACAACTGTGGCAACAATCGGTCTGGGTCGGGACTCAGATCAATTGCTTTATTCATCCAAACTACTGCTTGATCTTTGTCACCTTTGTCTGAATAAATACTTGAAATCGCCAAGAATAGACGCAAATCTGGCTCTGAAGATAAATCGGCTGCATTAGTGAGTAGCAAAATCGCTTCATCATATTTACCACCTGCAGATAACTGTTCTGATTGCGCTATAACACGAAGGTTGGTATCTGAAATCTCTGAACCAGAATCGTTTGACCTTTGTAGTGCAAGCAGATTTAAAATCTCTTGTGCTTTTTCACTTGAGAGTGCTTCCTCTGTGAGATTTGAAAGTGTAAGCGCAGCAGCATCGGGTCTTGAAACTCTTAACTCCAGAACTGCCTTACTTAAAAACGCATCAACGTTTGATGGCTCATTTTCAACTATGTATTGGTAGCGGTCTATGGCCAACCCAAGAGAGTTGATTTTTTCTAAAGCAAAAGCGGATTGCTTATATATTATGACTTCTGAATCGGGATAACGAGAAATTGCTTCATCAAAAAATGTTGCTGCGTCTCCATATCGTTCTTCTGCAAGAGCAATTGCACCATCAGCATACAGGAGGTATTGGTCAGTCTCATTTCCAGAGACTAGATCAAACAACTTTTCTCTATACTGTTTTGCCTCTTCGATATACGCTTTTTTTTCTTCTTCATCTTCAACTCGTAATGATTCAGAGGTATTCATCAAAACCAAAAAGTTGGCAACAGGAGGTCGATAGGCATACAACTCAATAGCGTGCAAGCCCACGGTTTGGAGCTCTGAATTTAATATCTCATTAGCAACTTTTGAGGCATCATCAAATTTTCCGAGTTCAAATTGAATATTAGCGAGAGTATATTTTCTAGCAAAATCATTTTTATGCACATCAACTGTTTCTTGCAAAACGGTTTCAGCATATTCTCTTCCATTTTCTCCTGTCACGAGCAATAGCGTCACCACTTCGCTCGCCCTAGGATAATACACTGCTGGGTCATACGCTTTGACAATCCTATCTCTGGCTTCATTGATTTTGTCATTTGTGGTTTTAATCTCTTCTTCAAGAACAGATTCTGGATCAAGAAGTTGTTTCTGCAACAAAGCGGTCCTCTGTAGAAGTAATTCTCGAAGGACAACTGCTGAAACCTCAAAACTATCTCCTGCAACCTCAGAAGCTTTCTCTAAAGTTTCATAAGCAAACATTTTGTTCCTATTTGCTTGTTTTGTTTTTCCTGAGTCAAAGAGTCTATAGTACAAAGCCATTCTTCCATGAGTGAGGGCTGCCCAGGCCGTAGCATTACCGGGATCTTTTTCAAGCACTTCTTCCAAATCGTCTTCTCCAGGAAAACGTAGATTCCCAACCCCGTCATATGTTTCTGTCATGGAAGCATCTTCTATATGAAGGGATGCTAATGCTCGAAACAAGAGAAGTTCGTATCGGCGTGGATTATCTAAAGAAACTCTATCGAGACCTATCTGTGTGACAGCTCTTAATTGTCTCCAATAAGATTCACTACCGGTTATCCACCCCGCATCAAACAATTCTTGGGCAACTGCTAAGTGTGCCTCAATATCCAGAGGGTTATATCTTGCTTCATGTGTAAGAGTGCCAATAAATTGGTCGTATGTACTCCGTGCAGAATCTGGAGTAACCGGAACTATGTTGAGCAATGCTTTCCTTAATTTCTCAACATATTCGAGATTTGTCGGTTCCTTCCTTACCGCCTTACCATAAAGTTTGTGCGCCTTTTTATACTCACCCGATTCAAACTTCACATCCCCAGCTTTAACATTGTTTTCTGCTTTATGAGATAAAAGGTACCATCCAACACCCCCAATGGCTAATCCTGCCATAGCCAGAATACCAATTACCCAGAGCATTTTTTTATTTACCTTTGACCTACTCTTCTTTTGTCGCCTTCTCTTTAATGATTTGTGTTTTTTCTTCTTTGCCATGGATTCCTAATTCCTAGTTGTAGTAGGTGATGAAGTTGAGTTTGAAGTTGTAACTTCAGACCAATCTGGAAGACATTCCATGATGGAAGGAAGCATCTCGTTTGTAAACCCCGAAACTGCTTTGATAAATTTTTCAGAAGTATAATTGTGTTTTCCACTTATCGTAAACTGGATTTTACAGTAATAGGCATGCTCTGAAGAGCGATCAAACGCTAGCATGCGAATGCGTTCGGGGTATGCTGTGGTTTTGCCATTAGCAATAAAAAAATACCCCGCAAACACACGTCCATCGCCAAGTTTTGGGTGGCTAAACTCTGTTGTTCGTAATTTAAAATCCCCAAAAGGCATTCGAACGGTATCCTCTTGTCCGGGTCCTGCAGCAACTCGGTAAGGGACTCCATCTAAGCTTTTGTGAGTATCTTCAGTCCAATCAGATTGATCTATATCAAGTGGAATAGTAATAGGTTCTGGCGTCAATGGAGCAAAGCCGCCAGCAACCATACACCGGTCAGGAACGTGTGGCACCGCATCTACTTGCCCAGTGTAATACGCTATGTGTAGTTGGATTGGGGGCAAAGCCTCGTCTGTACTGTGATACATCCTGCTTAAATACAACTCTGTTCCCAACGCTTCAACACCTGCAGCATCAAATCTGTTGTCAGCCTCACGTTTTTCCCACCCATCTATTGTTGTTGGTAACACAGAAAAATTCTGCCTTGGGTAAATTGGGTTTTTGTGTAAGTAAACATTTAACGAATGAACACTAACTTGAAACACAACCGCAGAAATTGCAAGAAGCATAACCGCGATACAAAATCCAGAGGTTGCAGAACCCACAAAACGAATTGTGCCCTCACTTTTTTCATCCTCAATTTCATCATCTTCTTCTATAACAAGATTCTTTAAAATCCAGACAATGCCAAGATAGATTAAAAAGGCTGGAATTAACCAAATAGTACCTACAAAAGTGTGGAAGTCTCCAGCAGCAAAGCCGCTATCAGCAATACTCAATAAACCAAGAGTCATTACTCGAAGAACATTGACAAATACAGCGGTAGGAATTGCAAGTGCAACTAAGATGATTCGTTGCCAAGTATATCGAAGGCCTGTAAATGCCATCGCAACACCAAGAGCGAAAAATGCCATCAACATTCTCATCCCTGAGCACGCTTCTGCAATATTCAACGGATAACTTTTACCATCGTAAAAAATTTCTATCGTGTTGCCTGCCTGCGTCACATCGAACCCGAGGAGCGACAACCCAAAATAAGACCCAAACGATGCTATGTCTTGCAACTTAAAGGTAACTATTTCCATAAATCGATCAGATATAGACTGGCCAAACACAAACAAGTACAACAATGGGAACCATAAATATCGAATCGCTCTCCAACCGAAAATAAAAAGGACAATTCCAGCAATCGTAGACGCTACCCCTGCACCCATAAGATTGTGATGCCGCATTGAGATCGGTCCCAAAGCACAAAGGCTATACCATCCTATCCCAATAATAATTAGGGCTAGACCAAACCAAGCTCGTCTAAATGGTTCTTGTAGTAATTTATCTCTATAAATCCAAACAAAATATCCAGAGATAAAGGGGATGACCAGGGTGTGCCCCCAGTCCGCTTGTTGTTCGATAGCAAATCGGAATTGCCGATGAAGAAAATCCCAGAAAATCCAACCAAATGCAACTACCAATGCAACTGACCATAATATTAATTGTTTGGGCCGCGCCGCCTTATTCGTTTGATCGTCTTTTCCGGTTCTCATTGTTGATGTTATTCGGTCATGAATTGGGTCTCTCAAGGAGGAAATATACAATATTTGCCGCTGTCCAATCCACCCAATACGTCGTTTTGCGTCAAATGTTCAGATGTTATGCAACCTTTTAGATAAGGATTATTTATGGAGCTCGTCCAAATACATCATTTCCAAAATTCCTGTCCAACAGAAACCCGAACCCATAAGTGGCACGAAAACCGTTTCTGATAATTGCCATTGGAGTTGCGCCCCATGAAGTGCCAATACTGATGTGATCATTTGGCTTCAGAAAAATGTCTGGTTCTGTTCGTTGCAGGATTGCTGCATAATTCAAGGTAACGGTCGCCTGCATGTTTCCTATTCGCCGTGTCAAACTGACTCGTTCAGGAACAGCAATAGGGCCAAGGTCACCAGCTGAGGTAATAAACTCTGACAATGTAATTTTTTCCCCTGTGTTTGGATAGCTGAATACCCCAGGGCGAGTAATTTCACCTCGTATATAAAGATTGCCTAATTCAGGAGGTTCAACGTAAATGCGATCATCAGGTCGTATGACAATGTTGTAGGAGCTATCCCCTTGACGCAAGAGATCCCAAGGAATAACAATGATGCGTTCTAAAACTTTTGGAGTATTCTTTTCCTCTTTGTCAGAAGATTTCTCTTTTCCATTTGTTCGCTTTAATGGGTCAGTGCTAACTGAAATCCATGAATCGTTTTCAGGAACGTAGATATACGCTGCGTCTGAAGTTCCACCTCGTGATGGCTTCCCATCTAAATCATCAACATCAATTGGTTGATGTGTATTATTGTTTGGTGGAACAAGATCATCAACATCAATAACTGCATAATCGCTTGTTTGCAAAACACCTGGTGAAACTATTGGTGAAGAGTCACCTGATTCTGTTGTATCTCCAATATCGAGCTGTTGAATAAGGTCTTGTATGTCTTGGTCTGGTTTTTCAGTTGGCTCGGGTGTTGACACAGACTCCTGTGCGTTTTCGTTAGCTCCACCAGTATCAAGTTGGTTTATCAAATCCTCAATGCTAGGAGTAGTTGGCGAAGTTGGATTCGTAGGATAATCGGTTTTTGGCTTGCTCGATGGACTCTCTGTGGACTGGTTATTTTCTCTGTCCCACGATGACAGCATGGTGTCGCTTACTGCAAGTTGACGAATCACATGTATTTTTTTTGTTGCCTGTGGAACACCACCTGCTAATGCAAGAACATCTACTAATCTTAAATTTGGATTTGAGAGACTGAACACCCCCCAACGAGCCAGCCCGCCGTACACGGTATATCTAAATCCTGTTTGGTTAAGCAGATTAACCTGTACACTTGGATGAGATAACACCGTCCCCGAAAGAGCCTTTTCAATCTTATCTTGAGCATCTTGTTGAGTGAGTCCTGCAACAAGAACATCACCTACTTCTGGAACTCTAAAGTATCCACCTTGATCCACAACCCTTTGAACTGGATAATGTTGTCCCTGTGAATACAAACCATATATTTCTACCTCAAGAGCATCGCCAGGATGAATACGGTATTCCAAATCTGAAGGTGTAAGATCTTCAGGACCAACTTTCGTAACTTGTGGCCAAACCGTTTGTTCTTCAATAATATCTATTCGATCCAAAATAGGAATCGTTGTGGGGGTAGGCTTGTAGTATCCGTTTGCTGTTGGATCGCCCATCCAAGCATTTGCATTGCAGCCAGACAAGAAACCTATGCCCAGAAGGAGACACATCCCCAAAACACCTTTCTTATAAATCAATCGTAAAGCCATTATCATCCAGTCGTAAAAACCCTTTTAGGGTGAATATCATACAAATCGCCCACACACCAAATGTATGCGGGTTGGTATCCGACTTCATCGACCAATAGAGCCAACTTAGTTGAGCGTTAGACCCCCCTTGTTCCGTGCTAGAATATGGATTCCGTGCCAAATAACCCACAATCCCAACCAGCTCGCCACCCTACGGCCTTAGGTGGTGACACCGCCCGTAATACACGTAAATCCGCGGTTGTAGATCTAAGCAAACACGTCCTCAATAACTCTGATGGCTCACAATCTCTTATCATGCAGCGAAAGCCGGATTGGATTCGGGCACCACTTCCAAGTGGGGCTGGCTATCAAGCAATTCGAGACAATATGGTTACCCATGGATTGTCTACTGTTTGCCAAGAGGCATCATGCCCAAATATTGGGGATTGCTGGGGGCGTGGAACCGCCACAATCATGATTTTAGGTGACACCTGTACTCGTTCATGCGGTTTTTGTAATGTAAAAACCGGAAAGCCAAAAGCACCTGATTATGACGAACCTGTCAGGGTTGGTAAATCCATTGCCCTCATGGGTTTACGTCATATAGTTATTACCTGTGTCGATCGAGATGACCTTTACGATGGCGGAGCACTTTTATGGTCGGAGACAATTCACGCGGTTCGGGAACATGCTCCAGATACCTCAGTAGAGGCGCTAATTGGCGATTTTAAAGGAAATCTCGCGGATTTAGAGGTCGTGATTAACGCAAAACCTGACATTCTGGCTCATAATCTTGAAACCGTCCCAAGGATGCATGGAGCAGTGAGACCTCAAGCAACCTACGACCGGTCTATGAAAATTCTCGCAGAAATAAATGCTTCTGGGCTTGTGAGCAAAACCGGACTCATGGTTGGCATTGGGGAAAGTGATGATGAGGTTCTTTCTACCCTTGCGGATATCCAAAAAAGGGCAAAAACTGAGATTATCACCATTGGACAATATCTCCAACCGAGCCGAAACCACTTGCCTATCGATCGGTGGGTACATCCAGATCAATTTGAAATGTACAGGGAAGAGGGATTAAAAATGGGCTTTAGGGTCGTTGAATCTGGTCCATTGGTTCGCAGTTCTTACCATGCGGAAGAGCAAGTCCTAAAAATGCGACATAAGATCTAATTCATGGCTGCAATTGTTTCATAACATATTTTCTTTAAGTGACTTAAGTGCATATTGTCAAAAGCCGATGACATGTTCATGATTAACGACTTTAGCATTCAATCGGAAATTTCAAACCAAAATCGACGAAACAGGGAACGTACAACGTATTCCGGAGAAGCAGTGCTTCGATGGAGCCACGATTTTGATACGCCTGTTCGGTATCAAGTTATCGATCGGAGCGAGGGAGGGATGCAAATTGTGTCGCAATTCCCACTTTCAGAGGGAATGACAGGAGTTGTAACGAGATATCTCCCTGAAGGTAAATCCGTTCACAAGCCCATGATGGTAGCTTGGAGCAGTTCAGAAGCAGATGATGATGGTTACCGCTGCGGAATATGGTTTTTCGGATCCAATTAATTACCTCCGAGCAACTGGAAATCGCGTGTATTGGACGCGTTAGGGCGTATAACTCAGCGAGCCCACGACTTTATGGCGAGGGCTCGCAGAGGAGAGAAGAAAGAGAGAGGAGTTCTAAGTAAAGTGGCATCCGTGCCACGAGATGACAATCATGACATATCACCTTCTTTTCAACCTTCACCGCATATTTTTCTATTTTTTTAATTTTTTGAATGGAATGTACCTCTCGCTGACTTATATGGAAGAACCAGCGGAGTGCTGGTTCTCTTTCAAGACAGGAAGTCACCCATGATTGCTGACACATCTCCTCTGGGACATATAGGTCCAAGTTCATTACCTCAAAACAAGACGAATAATCTTCGGTTGCAGACTGATCAATTCAACGACAAGCTCGGGTTTTTTTTCTCTAATTTGTCTTGGACAGATAGACAAATTCTCGCTCTCCACTTTGCAGAACGCCTCTCACCTTGGGAGATACATGTGGTCATGAGCATGTCGATGAGCGATGTGCTTTGTAGGATTCATCGCTTGCAAAAAATTGCTCGAGATTCAATTCAATCCTCACGCCGAAGTTCCAATCCACGGTTATCTTTGAAGTAAGAACTCGCAAGAGCAACATATATAGAACACCTGCATATTTTTCGGGAAGCAGTGTATGCAATTATTGCACCACCTAACATGGGTAATGTTGCGTGAACACAACCCGTCATCTCAACCATAATGACAACGGCTGTAATTGGACTTTGTACAACACCAGCAAAGAAACATGCCATTGCAACCATCATCATCAACTGTGGAGAAATTCCACTCGCCCACTCGATGTGATTCGTTACCGATGAAAACCACTGTCCAAAACACGCTCCGGCTGACAATGTTGGGTCAAACAGCCCCCCTGGTATGCCGCTAAGTAATGTAAGCGCAGTTGCAAGAACACGAACAAGAGGATAATACCAACTCATCTTTTCGCCATGGATTAACATTTCTTGAGCTTCAACAAAGCCAGTTCCAAGCGACTGCCCATGTGTTAACCAACCCAAGAAACCAATGCATAATCCAATACTCATTGGTGTCAAAACAGGTCGTTTTGTTATGCATGATGAAACAATTGGATACGCCTTAACGATGAATAGTGAAAACAATCCACCAAGCCCACCCATTATAATTCCAATTGCTGGAACAAAAATCCATACTGGCCACTCATGCAGTTTTAGGTCAACCTTCCCATAGAACCAATAATTTCCAAAAGTTGCGATGCAAACAAGACATGCTACAAGGGTAACAATCACAATTACGCCAAGGTTTCGTTTATCAAACGATCTGTTTATCTCTTCAAATGAAAAGACAATTCCCGCAATTGGTGCGTTAAATGCTGCAGCGATACCAGCCGCACCACCAGCAAGAATCAAACCTCTCTGAAGAAAATGTGTTGGGAAGATTGCTAGTTTCCTACAGAAATACATGAGGCACGCCCCTGAATGCACAGTCGGGCCCTCCCTTCCCATGGAAGCACCACTAAAAAGCCCAAGCGTTGTCAGAAAAAGTTTACCTAATAAAATTCGAAGAGATAACATTTTTCCACGCTCTTCTTCTGTCTCCATTTCAAGGGCTGCAATTGTTTGTGGAATTCCAGTACCCTCGGTTCCCAAAAAGAATTTTTTGCGAAGAAGAGTAATTATGGTGATTCCGACTGCGGGCAATGCGTAAAGAACCCAAGGGGCACTTTGCATCATTGCATCACGGAACTTCTCAGCGTGTTGCCCTGCAAATGCTAAATAAAATGCAGCGACCCCTACCCCGACACCGCCCAAAGCAGCAATAACTCTAGCAATGTTCGTGAGTTTTACGCTTGAATTAAAAGACATCTATTCAGTGTGCGGGTGCTTGACGAAAAAACCATCCCAATGAAACAAGGTACGCTCCACTTAACAAAAAGTTTAAACCTAATAGTAAACCGATTACTTCAAAAGACTCTGGCCATGTTGAGAGAAGCAAAATACCAAGCACTATTCCAATGACTCCGTTGAAAAACGCAAGCCCCCAATGGTTATTGTGACCACCAAGCGAACGCAAAGAGAACGAAGACGCAATTTCTGCAAACCCAGATAAAAAGAAGAAAGCGGCAAGCAAAATTGTCATCATGACAAGGGTTGTTGCTGGAAGGAAGATGAATATAAAACCAAAGATGATGGCGACAAATCCAATTCCCAAAGAAACGGGCTTTCTTGCGCCTGTTTGAGATGTTACACCACCTAAAAGAGAAACAACGCCAAAGAAAATGAACAGCCAACCAAAAAGCGTAACAAATGCCTCTGCGGCAATTCCAGGTCGAGCTATTGCAAAAATACCCAATATAAAGAGGACTATTCCCTCAACGGTACACCATTTCCAGTTGATCATGTTGAGATAGTACCCATAATGAGACTTGCTTGCGTACAATCGAACTTATGGAAGAACAAATAATCGATTTACGAAGTGATACGGTGACCCAACCAACCACTGGAATGCGTCAAGCCATGATGGACGCCGCACTTGGTGACGATGTCTGGGGAGATGATCCAACAGTCAACGAGTTACAAGAAAGATGTGCATCAATGTTCGGGAAAGAAGATGCTTGCTTCGTCCCATCAGGAACAATGGCGAATCAACTTGCAATTCGTGCGCAAACTCAACCGGGTGATGAAATTATTGTGCACGAGGAAAGCCATATAGTTCGCTATGAGGCTGGTGGTGCTGCCGCGTTGAGCGGTTGTGGGTTTGCACTTACTTCTGGGGAGCGTGGTTTTTTTACAGCGAAAGATGTACATGAACTCTATCGACCAGCTGATTTCCATTTTAGCAACAGTAAACTTGTCGCTTTGGAAAACACTCATAACCGAGGTGGCGGATCTATTTGGCCAATTCAACAGGTAACATCCATTTGTGAGACTGCTCATGATTTAGGACTGATAACACATCTTGATGGTGCTAGAATTTGGCATGCAATCGTTGAATCTGGCGTAGACGCTGCAACTTGGGCAAGTCCATTCGATACACTTTCTGCATGCTTCTCCAAGGGGCTCGGTTGCCCTGCTGGATCGATTGTTATAGGAAATAAGGAGACCATACATTCAGTTAGGAGGTTCCGAAAAATGTTTGGAGGCACTATGCGACAATCAGGCATTCTCGCAGGCGCTGCCATATACGCCCTTGACAACAATGTGGAACGATTAAAAATCGACCATTCCCACGCAAAAAAACTTGCAGAAGGTTTAAATTCAATCGATGGGGTGTCGTGTGATGTATGTAAGACCGATACGAACCTTGTTTTCTTTGATATTGATAAAAGTCTTGGAGATGCGCAAGTGTTGTGCCGAAACTTGTGGGAGAATGGGGTTTTAGCCGAATCGCTCAATCCTCAACAAATACGATTTGCCACACATTTGGGCATCTCAACTACTGATGTGGAACGATCTCTTCAAATTACAGCGGATTTATGTCAACATGCATCTAATTAACACCTTCATCATTGGACTGCTTATTAGTACAAATAACGTAAGCGCTTTCTCGGTACACAGAGTTGATTTTACTTGGGAAGATATTAATACAAGAGATGTTCTGCGTTGGGAAGGTGACATGGCAGTTCTTCGGGAGGGCAGTTCAATGCAAGAACTCTCTTGCAAAATTGCGTTAGATTCAGAGGAAGTCAAAGTTGCTATTAATCAGTTTGGTATCCCTAAAGATTGGACATCGATTAAGTATACCGATTCCGAAGATCTCGCAAAAAAACAAAAAGAACTCCAAGACAAATCACTCCGACACGGAATCATGATGAATGAGGATGATAATCAATACATCGTCGATTATGCATGGGTAGTGAATAATAGTATTCCAAAGGTTCGCCATATTGCAAAAACCATTAGGAGTGCCGCAAGAAAACGAGGGTACAGGTCTAAAAGAGAACTTGTTGGCGCATTTGCAACATTTGTGCAATCATTAGAGTATCGAATTCCCCCTGATCATAGAGTAAATGATAAAGGAGAAGAAATACTCACCGCAGGGGCAATGATGCCATTGGACACACTCGCTAAGCAGTGGGGAGATTGTGATTCAAAAAGTATGTTGTTCGCTTCTCTGGTTCGAAGTATCAACCTTGTTGATGTTTCGTTTATCGTGATGGACAATCACTTGTTCGCGGCTGTTCAATTGGCTCCCACACATGATGACCACGCAATCCGTCACGATAGAGATGGGTGGGTACTCATTGAATTAACTGATTCCTGGCCAATTGGAAGAGTTCCTCAAAAGCATTTACATGGTATAAAGAACCATCTATATACCATTGTTGAGTTAGACTAATCCAACGAAAACTTTTGCCACATGAAGTTATTACACTATTTTCCTACAACCCGTTTAACTGAAGGCGGCACCGTTCGTGCTGCTATGGACCTTTGTTCCGTACTAGCGAGTCGTGGAAACGAAGTAATCTGGCTTACCTGCGATGATACCGATGCTCCAGAATCTTGGAAAAACGGAGAACCAAACACTCCAACTGTTAAAACACTTGGACACTTTCAAAAAAAAGGCCTTCGTATATCCAAAGAGCAAATTGCAAAAGCAGCAGAAATTGCAAACGATGTAGACGTCACCCACATCCATGCGATGTGGGAACCATCAAACCCTCAAATAGCAAAAGCTTGTGATTCTGTAGGAACACCTTGGGTACTAAGTATCCATGGCATGCTTGATGATTGGAGCATGAGCCAGCGAGGGCTTAAGAAACAACTCTTTCTTGCAACTATGGGTAGAAATCTGCTTCGTGATGCAACGACATTCCACACAACGGCAGAAGAGGAACGGAGACAAGCATCCCGTTGGTTTAAACATGACAATGCGGTTGTCATCCCCTGCATAGTTGATTTGGAATCATATAAACAAGTGCCAAGTCCACAAGAAGCTATTGATACATACGGTCAAAGCGATATCCCAACCATTCTTTTTTTAAGTCGAATTCATGAAAAAAAATCAATTGAAACACTTATTGACGCAACTGCAATTCTTAAACAGCGAGGAATACCAACACGAGTTCTTATCGCTGGGACGGGTGAACAGACCTACATCGAAACTCTTAAGTCGAGAGCAGATGATGCTGGTCTTAGTGAATATGTCACGTTCTTAGGGATGGTCGTTGGAGACTTAAAACTTTCGTTATATGCAATGGCAGACATTTTTGCTTTACCAACTCAACAAGAAAATTTTGGTCTTGTATTCCCTGAAGCCATGCTTTGTGAAACAGCTGTGATAGGGACCAGGGGCACAGATATTTGGCGAGAACTAGAAGATAGTGGTGCAATTATTTCAGACCGAACTCCAGAGTGCTTTGCAGATGCCATTGAAAAATTATTGCAAGACAAAGTTAACTTAAATCAACTTGGAAAAATCGGCAGAAAGAATATGCTCGAATGGCTCAATGTAGAAACTGTTGGAAAACAATACGAAGATATGTATCTCAATGCCCTCAGCGAACATTGATTGAAAAAGTAACCATCCTCGTTGGTTTCGTATCTGTTTCCCATTGACGTTTATAGGAAAAAGTTAGTTTTGTTTCACCGGTTTTACTCGTTCTAAGTGACCAAGTGGTCTCACCACTAACACCAACTCGCCCGCTTGAATCTGGGGTAAAACTGTGAGAGACATTTTGTACAACTTCTGGATGATTAATGCTTAACACCCAGTCGTATCCAGTACTAGGATTGCTAGGCAGAACAATTTCAAATGTGCGATTGGGTGCAAGTACTATTTCTCTGCTTGCATCTACTGAAGAAAATAAACGCTTACGAACACTTCCATCGTCTTTAGAGAACATAGAGCATGCGGGTACAAATAGCAGGATGCAAATGAGTGTGCTTCGTATCATTATCAAAGCATACCACTTTTTCATTCATTCTTCATCCGGAACAGGGCTTCCATGCGGGTCAACCTCTGCATGCCCAAGATTACTTTCCATTGCATCTGTTGTTACATGCTCAAGCCGAGACGCTGCATGATGCAATTGGTGCGTATCTTGTGGGAAATGTTTGTCAAGATAAACTTCCCATAGACGGTGTGAACGAACTAATTTTGTGGCGTTTGTACGGCCATTATCTGTCAGTGACCAACTCGAAGCTGTTTTCGATACCGAGCCCCTCTTCTTCAAACTCAACAAGGCTATTCGGACTGACAGTTTCGTTGTACCAATTGCTTCCGACAATTGAATTGGCAATATTTTCCCTTGCCCGCGTTCTTCTAATCTCCAGAGTAATCCAAGAATATCTTCGCGAATAACGAGCATGCGTACTGATAAGCGCCTCCACAATCGTGAAATCATGCCTTGATTTGGTGATACTAATAAAACAACAATGAATAATGAACCGGTGGCAACTACCATTGCCCCTGCCGTGCTCGTTCCTGAAAAACCAAACCACGTTGGGATTGTTATTGCAGAAAGATGGCCAAGTGCCGCCGCAACAATGGACAAGGCGATTGCTAGCACAAACATCATGCCATATCGATTTGTAAGTAAATACGCTGTTGCGGGTGGAACAATAAACATTGCAACCACAAGAATGGAGCCAACTGTTTCAAATGCTGCAACCGCAGTTGCTGCGGTCATAGTCATCAATAGGTAATGCATAAACATTGGTGCAAAACCCTGTGACTTTGCAAGCGCAGGGTCAAATGAAGTTATTTTTAATTCCTTGTAAAAAAGTAACATCACGATGAGGTTTGCAAGGAACATAACTCCATTAACTATCGCGCCCCGAGGAATACCTAAACCTTCTGGGTTCTGGTCGAACCAAGCGAGTTCTATGGAACCATACAACACACAATCTGGATCTATGTCAACATGGTCAACTGCTTGACGCATTAATACAAGACCAAAAGCAAAGAGAACCGTAAACACAATCCCCATCGATGCCCCAATTTCTAATTTGCCAAGTGATTGAATCGCTTGCACTAGAAACGCGGTCAGCAAGCCAACTATCACAGAACCAATCAACATTGCTGTTGGATCACGGCTTCCCGTTACTATAAAAGCAATCGCAATTCCCGGAAGAACAGTATGACTAATTGCATCGCCCATTAAACTCATTCGCCGAAGAACTAAAATTGTTCCGGGTATAGCACAGCCAGAAGCGCAAAGTGCACCAATAATGACAATCCAAGTATCAATAACTGACCAACTCATTGCTGTTCTCCAACTGGATGTGGGCTTTTGGGCAACGCTGGTGTTTCCAATAGCAATTCAAGTTTTGCTACAAGATCTCGTCCCAGGACATGTTCAATCATGTCAGCATCTCGGTCGACATGTGTTGGAGCAATATCGGCGTGAGTAATTAAATATACTTCCCACAAACGGTGATTACGAACAACCCTTGATGCTTCTGCAGAACCCTTCTTCGTTAACTTCCAGTTTTTAGTTGAAACTCGTGTTGCAAAATGCAACTTCTCACAACGTCTAAGCAATTTACCAACCAATCGTTTGCTCCACGAACGAATGTAGACTATTTCTTCGATTGAAAAATGTGATGTTTCTGTATCCTCACCTACTTCCCACATAGCTCGCAATATGTGTTGCATCGCAATTCGCCTATTGAGTCTCATTCGGGTATATTGACGAACAATAATTCCATCCACTGGGCCAAAAATAAAACTCAATATAAACCAAAACCCGCAAATCAGAACAATGATTGGACCTGT
This sequence comes from uncultured Isosphaeraceae bacterium, assembly GCA_964592615.1. Classification (GTDB taxonomy): domain Bacteria; phylum Planctomycetota; class Phycisphaerae; order Phycisphaerales; family SM1A02. The sequence continues at coordinate 36,978 of CAZQGB010000007.1, forward strand.
AGGCATTCGCGGAATTAGTGCGCTCGTTATCCCCCCAAGCCATCCGCTCAAACAACCAATGAACGCAGCTGCAATCAACATAGTTGGAATTTTTGTCGTCCAATATCTTGCAGAAGCGGCTGGAATAATGAGCATTGCAACTGCAAGAACCAATCCAACTGATTGCAGGGATATCACCGTGACAACTGCAACCATCGCCATCAGGATGACATCGAGCCAAAGCATTGGCCAGCCCTGAACTGCTCCAAATTTTTCATCAAAACAAAGAAGTGTCCATTCCTTACGAAGCGCTCCCGTTACTATTGCCACCCCAAGAGCAACTCCTCCCATTGTTAGTGCATCGCTTGCAACCATAGACGCTGCCTTACCAAAAATAAAACCGTTCAAACCCGCAGCGCTTCCATTTGGAAATTCCGTTGCAATACGAAGCAAACAAAGCCCAAGCCCAAACAAAACGCTCAATACTATGCCAATTGCTGCGTCATCTTTTAGACGAGTCGCGTACCGTATCCCAAGAATTGCAAGAACACCGATGCAACCAAAAACAAATGCGCCAAGTAGTAACCCCAATAGATTTTTCCCTTCCCCTCCCAAGGCAACCATTACCATAAATGCTATGGCAATCCCCGGAAGAGTTGCATGACTTAGTGCATCAGCAGTAAGTGCCCTTTTTCTCAAGAGCAAAAAAGTTCCTACTAAACCAGTAGCTGTTCCAAGTGCCATTACTCCTAGTACAACAACTCGTGTGTTGTACTCTTCTAGGGTGAGTACTCGAACGATTTGTTCAAATGACGGAAGGACAACTCTTGCGTCAGAAATGGAATGGCTTGCTATCAATGACGCGCCATTCTCTCTACTGCTTCTGAGAGTAGAGTTAATCGTCCGCCATATGTTTTCTTAAGATTCTCTTCGGTAAATACTTCTTCAACCGTGCCATGCGCGACAACTCGCATGTTCAACAAAATAACGTGGCTAAAGTATTCGCGGACGGTTTGCAAATCATGGTGTACAACGACGACCGTTCTCCCATTCGAACGCAAATCTTCTAATACCTTCACAATTGCCTTTTCAGTTGCCGCATCAACGCTTGCAAATGGTTCATCCATTAAATAGATTGTTGAATCCTGAGCAAGCGCTCGAGCAAGAAAAACCCTTTGCTGTTGCCCGCCGGAAAGTTGGCTGATTTGCCTTCTAGCATAATCTTCCATACCTACTCGCTCAAGGGCATCCATTGCTTCTTGAACATCTTGTTTGGAAACTGGTGAACACCAGCCGACCCTGCCATACCGTCCCATTGTGACAACACCAAATGCATCAATTGGAAAATCCCAGTCAACCGATTCGCGTTGTGGAACATAGGCGACTAGTTTGCGCTGCTTTTTAAAAGAGTTTCCGTAAATCATCACTTTTCCGGAAACTTTTGGGACAAGATCCATCACTGCTTTAATGAGTGTGCTTTTTCCTGCTCCGTTTGGGCCCACTATTGCAATAAGTTTTCCTTCTGGAATATCAAGGTCAACATCCCAGAGCACGGGCTTGCGGTGGTAGGCAACTGTTAAGTCATGAATGGAAACCGGAGATGTTGGCGAATGGCCTGCTTCAACCTTCATTACTCACCCACTTTTTTGCTAGAAGTTTTTTGAGCAAAACCACCACTGTCAACTTCTCCACCAAGAGCTTTTGTTATGGTCGTAATATTATGGTCGAGCATACCGATATATGTACCTTCATATGTACCGGTGTTGCCCATCGCATCTGAAAAAAGACGCCCACCAATCGTGACAGTGTGCCCTTTAGATTTCGCTC
>CAZQGB010000008.1:0-10716 GCA_964592615.1 uncultured Isosphaeraceae bacterium
TTGGCGCAGGAATTTTGCAACTGATTGTAATAAGCATCTTCCCATTCATCGATGTGCATCAAGCACGCCGTGAACTTGGGCATGAAGATGAATAAACTTTCCCGCGGATTGTTATTGAGCGGAGGAAACGCCACTGAGACACAGAGACACGGAGGGATACAATTTAGTTTAGGAAACATCAACCCCAAATCTTATCTCTGTGTCTTCGTGTCTCCGTGGCAAAAAAAATTTGGAGGAAACGCCACTGAGACACAGAGACACGGAGGGATACAATTTGGTTTAGGAAATATCAACCCCAAATCTTATCTCTGTGTCTTCGTGTCTCCGTGGCAAAAAAAATTTGGAGGAAACGCCACTGAGACACAGAGACACGGAGGGATACAATTTGGTTTAGGAAATATCAACCCCAAATCTTATCTCTGCGCCTTCGCGCCTCCGCGGCAAAAAACTTTCCCGCGGGAATGAATCCTATCATTAAATGAACAATAATCATTGTTGTTTCTCAATAACTACAGCAGTGCCATAACAAAGAACTTCAGTTGCAGATTCCTGCAGGTCGGAGGAGTCGTATCGGAAACCTACAATTGCGTTTGCACCAAGTTTTTCGGCGTGTTCGAGTAAATGTTGGTATGCATCTTCGCGTGTCTGCTCACACATTTCAGTGTAGGCCCCAATTTTCCCGCCTACTATGTTTTTAAGTCCGCCTAGAATCCCCTGCACTATGGTTGGGGATCGTACGACAATGCCGCGAACAACCCCCTTGTACTCAGTTATTGTGTGGCCATCGAATTCAAATGTAGTTGTTACTGGTATAGACATATAAAGAGTATACATCAACAGTGACTTTTATTACGCACCTTGGTGAATTGTCGAAGTGGCGGAAATTTACAAAGCTTAAGGACTTCTTGCACAGCATCCGAGCCGACTATGTGTACACTCGTGCCGCGTTCTTGAGCTCTTCGAAGGATTGCCACAATGCATGCTGCAGACTTCGTGTCTGCAAAGGTAACATAGGTAAAGTTCACCCAAAGTGCTGGTGGGTTACTTTCAATCGCTTCAATTGCCGCCTGCCAGAAATCTCGAATCACATCAAGTTGTCTTAAGTCTCCACCAATAATGAGAGCACAACTTTGATCTTGCATTGTTAAAGTAACAGACGTTTCGCGATTCCAGTCGTCAGTATTGTTCATTACAATCAACCTCTACCTCCATTGATTAGTTAGAGTTTTAATGACAACCTACAACTAGAACGAAATTTTCACTACACATAAAAAAACCCGCCCACAGAGTTGTGGGCGGGTGTATATAAAGTTAAAAGGGTTAATTTTCTACAACAGGATGAGGGCTTAATAGAGATGGCTTATCAAGTAATAAGAGCCGTACAGCGTCATCATCGAGCATGCGGGTGTTAGCATTATTAGTTATTGCAATTCCAGCTTCGTTTTCAGCGTAAGTATCGGAAAGTCCACGTAGGTTTGGAGTAATCGAGTCCATAATAGCGTCGGATGAATATTTCAAATCAAAAAAGGCTTCATTCAGACTCTCTTTCGTTGCCTTAATTTCTTCTACGAATTCAGGACGTAGATGCCCATAGAAAGAGTAGTAACGGCCATTACGTTCTTCAAGTAACTTGGCTCGTAAATTTATAAGATCATTTTGATTTTGCTCAGGAAGTTCCCTAAACTGCCAAGCTGTCGTCTTTACGGTAAGCCAATTATCAGGCAAGTACATAGGGTCGCCTAATCGTGAGGTGGTTTGCTTAGTACACCCCGCAAGGGAAAGTGTTGTGGTTAGAAGTAGTAAAAGAACCAGTTTCATTGTAGAAAACTCCCTGCATGTGCAGGAATTTCAACATTCTCTAACATGCCAATAGTTCTAGGTCCAAGAGGAATACTGTAACTCACTGCTGCAACAACGGTGTTGAAATCTACATTTATAAGTTGTAGGTTCAAATAAACCTTGTCAGGAGCTACGGAATAAGTACTTACCAGCACAGCCCCTGCGTTGTAGTCTGAAGTTAACTCTCGAATATCCCTAGATAATAGGAATTCACCTTCTTGTGGGATAATTGGAATTGAACTTTGCCTTAATGTCATCTTCACTAAATCATTTTGCCAGTGTTGAATCAAAGCAGCCGAAAAGAGTTCAGCATGCAATCTGCCAAAATTTGTAGTGTTTGAATAGTCATTTAAATCAACAGTTGTCGAGTAAAGCACTGGACGATCGGGATTAAATACTTCAAAGAATCCTGCCGGTGGGTGTGCCGTTGAAAGCATGTGGCTAACAGCGTTGTACGCGGATTTTTCATAATTCGCGTCAAAGGTAGGTAAGTAAGTTGGGGTTTCGTCCAACTCCATGATGTGATCTTGAGCATCACGGTCATTGTTCACTTTCCAGTGAGCAGCCCCTGGGGTTCCTTGTTCCCAGTGAATTCTTTTGCTGTGATTCCAGCCTTCACAACCCATTACGCTAGAAGCAAGCACGGCAGTTCCAATTAGTAACAAACTCTTATTCATTATGTTTTTCCTAGAATTAAGGTACATCTATCAATTTTTCTACTCTACTGTATATGTTCGACCAGGACGAACTGCTCGTCTTGTCTGTATTTCAACTATTCGAGTGACCGCGTCAATATCTTTTTCGCGGGCTTTTGCTCGTTCATCTTCATGACGCTGAAGAATTATTCTGCGATTATCATCTTCCACTTCCATTCGCCTGGCAAGTTCCAGTTCTCTGCGACCAACTGTTATTCTTTCTGCTGAGTGAGATTCATCGTAGTAGTCAGGATCCCAAGCGTAGTATCTACCCTCAGCGCCTCTGTATTGATCGTTATACCTTGGATACCGAGTATCTTCCCAAGTGCCAGAATTGTAATAATTGTAGTTGCCCTCATTTGGGCTTCTACCTAGTAAGTATGCTGATGGAACAGGTCCTCGAACCCATTGCGGATTATTAACATTAAGGACTGGAGCAACTCTGAATTCGCTCCTATACCTATACGGACGAGTTTGTTGATTACAACCCATTGCTGAGAGTACAACTATGAATAGCCCTATTGTTGTACAAAGTTTGAACATCTTTAATCTCCTGTAGAGTCCTCGTGTGAACTTATACAAGTACTTATTTCGGAGTTTAGAAGAAAAGACCAACAGAATTAAAGTCCAATTTGTACCGTAAAGTATAAGTTTGACATAAGTATAGTAATTTCATTGGGTTTTGGAAGGGAATGCTTACGATATTGATTGATTAATATAAAGAACAATGAAAGTTCAAGGACCTGCTATCCTTCCCATATATGGCTCAGGAGATGACAATACGCGAGTTTCAACAACTCATCAGGGATAAGTACTTTGAAACTGACGACGCTAGGGGCATAGCCAAGACGTTCTTGTGGCTTTCAGAAGAGTTTGGCGAATTAGCCCATGCTTTGGGCAAATATGAACGCGGAGACCCAGATCCGGCTAATTTGAATGAAGAGTTTGCAGATGTTTGTGCGTGGCTAGCAACTTTAGCCAATATTACGAATATCGATCTTACGGAAGCAATTGAAGAGAAATACATCAAAAACGGCGGTCCTAAAGGTGTGAAATGAACAGAATCAAATCAATTTTTGATACGAAGTCAAAAAAACTCATGCCATTTCTTGTAGCTGGAGACCCCTCGATTGAGGCAAGTGAAGGCGCAATTGTTGCGATGTCAGAAGCAGGCGCTGATATTATTGAAATTGGTATCCCATTTAGTGACCCAATTGCTGATGGGCCAGTAATTGCAAAGGCGATGCACAGAGCCCTTGGCAAAGGAGTTACCCCAGCTCACGCCATTGGAATGATTTCTAGAGTTCGATCCAAAGTTGATGTTGGTCTGATTGCGATGGTTAGTTATTCGATTGTCCGCAGAAGTGGTGGAACAGCATGTATTGATCGATTTGCAGAAGCTGGCATCGATGGCTTCATCATTCCTGATATCGATGACACTGACGCAGCAACTCTATCATCGTATTGTGAATCGAAAGGGCTTTCTTTTTCAATGCTAGTAGCCCCTACGACCCCTCTGAACCGTGTAGAGCAACTTTCTGATCTTTCCAGTGGATTCCTGTACATTCTGGCTCGAACTGGACTCACAGGAGAGCATAACGAAATGCCTGAACTTGCTACTCGTCTCGCTGAAATAAGATCAGTAACAGATTTACCACTAGCGGTTGGGTTTGGTATTTCAACAGAAACCCATGTGAAGCAAGTGTACGCTTCTGCAGACGCGGCGATTGTAGGATCTGCTCTTGTGAGAAGAATGGAAGAATCCAAAGACTCAGCACTTGCAGCGAAGCAATTTGTTTCAGAAATTTCCTAGATAGACCTTGCTTGCACGCCACTCAGATTAGATACTACTACTTAAGATTGGCAGGAGGCCCTTAACATGGAACATATAACTATGTCAAACGCAACGGATTTGCAAACAAACGAATACTGTAATAATTATGGATGCCGTACTTTTTCTGGCGACATCATGCTTAGATACCTACAACCAGAGGTCTATGATTCTTTGCTAGAGACGATGGAAAAAGCAAAACCACTCGATTCTGCAATTGCAAATAACGTTGCTCATGGCATGATGGAGTGGGCAATCGATAATGGGTGCACCCATTACACTCACTGGTTTCAACCTCTAACAGGTACCACTGCTGAAAAACATGACGGTTTTCTTGAACCCACTGATAAAGGTGCAATTGCTGAATTTGCAGGAGATATGTTGATTCGCGGCGAACCAGATGCATCAAGTTTTCCATCTGGTGGCATTCGTGACACATGGGAAGCTCGTGGCTATACAGCTTGGGATGCAACTAGCCCTGCCTTTATTATGCCAAACGACGAAGGCGGGACATTATGCATTCCTACAGCATTCGTATCGTGGACCGGCGATGCGCTTGACAAGAAAACACCATTGCTACGTTCAATTGATGTTGTAAATGAACAAGCAATGAGAATTTTAGAACTATTTGGCACTGACTCTACTGTTTCTCGAGTCATCACAACTCTTGGCCTAGAACAAGAGTATTTTTTAGTTGATGAATCTTTTGTCGCAAACCGAGAAGACCTACTTCTTTGTGGTCGCACACTCATCGGTACTCCTCCTCCAAAAGGTCACCAACTTGATGATCACTACTTTGGGAAAATTCCAGAACGAGTCTTGTCATTCATGGATGATGCCGAACAACAATTGTACGAATTGGGCATACCTGTAAAAACTCGTCACAATGAAGTTGCACCAGGCCAATACGAAATTGCTCCTTCGTATGAAAATGCAAATGTCGCCTCTGATCATCAGATGCTCTTAATGACCGTTTTAAAGACGACTGCCGAAGCGCATGGCTTTGTATGCTTACTTCATGAAAAACCTTTTGCAGGCGTTAATGGCTCGGGAAAACATAACAACTGGTCAATTGCTACAGATACCGGCAAGAACTTGCTAAGCCCAGGCAAAGATCCATATAACAATATGCCATTCCTTCTCTTCTTATGTGCAGTCATCAGAGCGGTGGATATACATGCAGATCTCCTTCGTGCTTCCATTGCCTCTGCTGCAAATGACCACCGATTAGGCGCAAATGAAGCTCCCCCTGCAATCATGTCAATTTACCTTGGAAAGATGCTCAACGGAATTCTCGACCAAATCGAAAGTGACTCCCAAAATGAAGCATACGAAGATGGCACTCTGAGTCTTGGCGCCGAAACTATGCCTAGCGTAGACAAGCATAGTGATGATCGAAACCGGACAAGCCCATTCGCGTTCACCGGGAACAAATTTGAGTTTAGAGCCGTTGGCTCAACGTCAACTATTGCTTGGCCAAACACTATTCTTAACACCATTATCGCCGAGTCGTTGGACTATTTCGCAACCTCGCTTGAATCAACTCTAGCTGGAAGTGAATCAGAAGAACAAAAAGATACCGTTGTTCGAGCACTCTTGCGAGATGTTTTACACAATCACCGTAAAGTTGTATTCGATGGAGATAATTATTCAAGTGAATGGCATGAAGAGGCTGCTCGTAGAGGACTTCCAAACTTGATTACTGCTGCAGATGCATTCCCCGCGCTTGCAACAGAAAAAGCCCTAGATCTTTTTGATCGATATAACGTGCTAAGTAACCGGGAACTTACAGCACGAAGTGAAGTGTTGTTAGATCATTATTACCATATCGTGCAAATTGAAGCCCGCACACTTGTAATGATGCTCTCCACAAAGGTCCTTCCAGCAGCATTGCGGTACCAAGGAGAACTTGCTTTAATAGTGAAGTCTTCACACGAAACTTCAGTCGAATGTAGTCGTACTGCTGCCAAACTAGGAGACTTGGCAAGGTTGGCTGAAGAGTTGCAAGGCGTCATGGAAAGTTTGCAAACTATGATTCAAAGCACACATGAAAACAATCTTCAAGGCGCAGAGTATGCTTGCAACACTATTCTTCCTGAGATGTCACACGCCCGGATAATTTCCGATCGGATTGAAGAAACTATACCAAGTGATATTTGGCCTCTACCTACCTATACGGATATGCTTTTTATTCGATAGAGTTGCTCTCTGCTGCTTCTCATAGGCTCAATCTGCGTTCCAATTGTCAAACATCTTTTTAGCACAGATGGAAGCGTTATTCGCATTCTTGCTACGTTTCGGCTAATATATATGGCTCGAAAGAAGGTTCACCATTATGACAACTACTGCGACATCCCCGTACGATTTATCTATTGAAGATGCTGGCCCAGCACGAAAACGAGTCAGCATTACTGTATCAGCTGACACAATCGCATCAAAACTGAAAGAATCCATGGGTTCTTTGATGAATCAAACAGTCTTACCCGGTTTTCGTAAAGGCAAGGTGCCTTCACATATCATCGAGAAACGCTTTGGCGAATCGCTTCGCAACGACGCAAGAAACGAGATTATTTCTGATGCATGGAAGAGTGCGATCGAAACCTTTGAATTAAAGACTCTTGGTGAACCAGAACCGGTGGGTAACCCAGAAGATGTAGTTCTAGAAGATGGCAAGCCACTCACATTTGCTCTTGAAGTAGAAGTTATGCCAGAGTTCGATCTTCCTAAATTTGATGACATAAAACTCACCCGACCAGTTATAGATGTCACTGAAGAACACATTTCAGATGAAATTGAACGCCAAAAAATACGCAATGGCAAACTAGAGGAAATTGATGGAAAGGCAAGTGAAGGCGAGTTTCTAATTGGCCCAGCAGTAGTTCACCTTGATGGTAAAGAAGAGCCATTTTATAAAACGGAACAAACACGCCTAACAGTTCCAAAGAGTAACGAAGGAGGAGAAATCCTCGGGCTCTTTGTCGATGATCTAGGCAAGCTTCTCAATGGCGCTTCTGTTGGTGATGAAATTACAATAAAGACAACCGGTCCAGAAGAGCACGAACTTAAAGATGTTCGAGGAGCGAAAGTTGCTATTACCTTCAATGTTGTGCAGGCAGTTCGCATTCTCCCTATTAGTGACGAGGAATTAGCTGAAGCATTTGGCTTAGAGTCTTACGATATTGTGAGGGAACAAGTAAAACTAGCTCTGGAACAGCGAAGAGACAATGATCAAGCTTCAGTATTGCGCCAACAGGCAACAACGGAAATTGCTGCAAGAGTAGAAATGGAACTTCCGGAAAAAACCAGTGTCATGCAAGCAGAAAGAGATTTGCAACGCATGCGAACTGAGTTGCAATCCTCTGGGCGAATGTCAATGGATGAGGTTGAAGCAGAAGTGGCAAAAGTCCGCAGTGGTTCAGCCGAAGACTCAAAGAAACGTTTAAAGACCTACTTCATATTGACGAAACTTGCAGAGCACTTCCATGTCACTGTGAATGAAATGGAAGTAAATGCAAGAGTTGCTGAAATAGCAATGCAAAATGGAATACGACCTGAAGAGATGAGAAATAAACTTGCTCAGCAAGGTCAACTACAACAAATTCAAGCTGTCGTCAAAGAAGAAAAAGCGGCGGATCAACTTGTTGCCGCCTGCACAGTAACAGACATGCCTGTTGAAGAGTGGAAAGCACAACAAGCTGGTGATTCAAAACCTTCAAGCAAGTCCACTGCAAAGAAAAAAAATACTAAAAAGAAAAGTACTTCAAAGAAGAAGACGAAGAAAAAAACGACAAAGAAGTCATCAAGTAAAACATAATGATTCTTGGAAGTTCATTCGCAGCGATTTTCCCAGCACTGCTAGTCCTTCTTCTATTTACTATTGCAGGTGGAGTGATTATTCTTGTTCTTCGAAAAAAGTTAAAATCTGATTTTAAAGAGACGACAACATTCACTCTTTCAGAACTTAAAAATTTACGTGACGAAGGCAAAATGAGTGATGAAGAATACGAACGCGCAAGGCAATCGATAATCAACCAAACGTTATGAACTTTACTTCATCCACGACCGATATCTGAAAAATAGCTATCTAAACCGGATAAAGAGCGAAAAGGGTTGTAAATTAGGTAGTCAAATGCGTATTTTATGCCATAATTAACGGAAGCCGGTGCAGAGCCGCTACTTGAATTGAGAAGCAGGAACAACATGAGTAAGAAATCAGACCAAAAAAACGTCCCAGTTTCAAAGATGGGACAAGAGACTCCCTTTGATGGAACACTTGGTGGTGGCGATGGAACATCGGGCGGATCCGGTGGGGACGGGGGTTCTGGGGCAGGCTCAGGTGGCGGAGACGGAAGCGGCGGCGGAGACGATAGCGGGTTTCGTGGGCGAAAAGTCACTACGTGCTCATTCTGTGGTAAAACTTCAAGGGAAGTTGGTCCTATGGTTGAAGGGCCAAATGAAATCTATGTATGTTCAAATTGCACTGATCTCTGCCAAAATATATTCAAACAAGAGCGGCGTCGAATTACTTCGACCTCCCCTGCCTTCACATCTATTTTAACGCCGCGACAAATTAATGAATATTTGGAGCAATACATCATTGGTCAGGAACGCGCGAAACGATCTTTGTCAGTGGCTGTTCATAACCATTACAAACGTCTATCTCAACTTGACAATGCTGATCGTGATGTAGAGCTAGATAAATCAAATGTCCTTTTGCTAGGACCAACTGGCACTGGAAAAACTTTGCTTGCAAAGACCCTTTCAAGAATATTGAATGTGCCGTTTGCTATTGCTGACGCAACAACGTTGACTGAAGCGGGTTATGTCGGAGAAGATGTAGAGAACCTCTTGCTTAAATTGCTACAAGCGGCAGATTTTGATTTAGATGCAGCGCAGCACGGAATTATTTACATTGATGAAATTGACAAGATAGGCCGAACGACACAAAATGTCTCAATTACCCGAGATGTTTCTGGTGAAGGTGTCCAGCAATCATTGCTTAAGATGCTTGAAGGTGTCGTAGCAAACGTCCCACCTCAGGGCGGCCGAAAACATCCTGAACAACAGTATATTCAGATGGATACTTCAAACATTTTGTTTATCTGTGGAGGTTCTTTTGATGGTATTTGCGACATAATTGCTAAACGTGTAGGAAAATCAAGAATTGGTTTTGGCGGATGCGCTGGAGAAGATATTTCTGATGACCAACGCAAATCGCAATTGCTAGACCAAGTCGTAACTGAAGACATCTTGCACTTCGGCCTCATTCCAGAATTGCTTGGGCGCTTACCAATCTCAACTCCACTCATGCCTCTTACCGAGGATGCCATGGTTCGTATTCTCACAGAACCAAGAAACGCCATTGTGAAGCAATACCAACATCTTTTTTCATTAGAGTCCGCAACTTTGGAATTCACATCAGATGCACTCCACCTTATTGCCAAGCGAGCGATGGAACGTGGAACAGGCGCCCGTGCTCTTCGTGCAGTCATTGATAACATCATGATTGATGTGATGTACGAGCTTCCAGACCGAGATAATCAAAATTCGGTTTATCTCATTGACTCGGCAGGAATTGAAAATGGCCTAGACCTCAATGAAATGCATCAACTTCCAAAGGCTGCGAAAGAATCCGCCTGATAACCACCCAGTATTGGCTCAGAGCCAATCTGGCTCAGAGCCAGAGTGGCTCTGAGCCGTTTCTACGGCAAAAAATCCGGCTTTTTCTATATACACGGAGTTCTTTGAAATGCTATAATCTCCAATTCGCCATAAAATGGCTGAAGGAGACTATCAATGCCACGTGTTTGTTTTTTTACTGGTCGCAAAACTAAAGTCGGTCGCAAGATTCGTTACCGCGGTAAACCAAAATACCAAGGTGGTATCGGTCTAAAGATTACTGCGAATGACAAACGTAGATTCAAGCCAAATCTACATAATGTTCGAGCAATTGTAGATGGAAAACCCGTACGCGTTAAAGTCTCAACCAAAGCAATCAAACAAGGTTTAGTTGTTAAACCATTAAAGCGTAAATTTGGATATACACGTCAACAAAAACTCCAAACAGCTAGTTAAGTACTCGTATTAAGTTAATCAGTCCACTATTTGAAAAAAAATCAAAAAAAACGCACTATTTTTGTGCAAACGTCCGAAAAAACAACGCATTAAGTTGACTGCAAGAGTTTCTTGCGTATTCTTAATGAGGTAAAAAACGGCAATTATCACGCCCCCACGGGACTTCAACCCTATCATTCTTAGTTTTGATAGCATTACGAGTCCAAACCTAATTACTCGTGAGCACCGCCAACAAATAGATAATAACGGTTTGTGTAATACAGGAACACTGTTTTT
>CAZQGB010000008.1:10816-36488 GCA_964592615.1 uncultured Isosphaeraceae bacterium
GAATCAATAATGTAGTTGCGACACTTGGGACTTCGTTGACTTCTCAACACGCTGATAAATTGTCACGTATTTGCAACGAAGTAGTTTTAGTTTTTGATGGAGACAATGCTGGACAACTCGCTGCAGACCGCGCAATAGATGTCTTTTTTCGAAAAAATATCGATGTTCAGATTTGCGTGTTGCCTAAAGGTAAAGACCCTGCAGACTTAGCAAAAAACGCTACTGAATTTAACGCCTGTGTTTCTAATGCTATTGATGCCTTGACATTTAAGTTTAATCGCCTCGATTATTCTCTACAGAACGAAACCACCATCGCAGGGAAATCTAATGTCATTGAATCATTCTTAAATGAAATGGCACGTCTCGGAATTGAGCATCTAAGTAGTACAAGAAAACCTTTCGTTTATGAACGGATTTCATCACTTCTAAACATGTCCATGAAAGAAGTTAGCAAGGAATTGCACTCAAGGCGGCCAGCTAAAGCAAATCAACAGCAAACACAGGAAGACCCAGCGGTGCCATCAGGCACTGCCGAAACCATTTCACGAGCAAGGCAACTTGCTGAACAAGAATTTCTTTCTATCTTATTGTTTAACCCTACAGAATCATCAGCAGCGTTACGGGAGTCCAACGCGACAATCACTGTCGATGATTTTATTGACCCAACCTCTGCTGCAATTGCAGCATACATTTTCCCAAAACTCAAAGCAGGCACTCTGTTCACCATGAACGACCTTATCGCAGACATTGACGACAAAAGTTCGAATGTTGCTACTACTTTGTACTTTGTAGGTCAGAGAATCAGTGAAACGTATGAAAGCGTAAGCCTCGCATTACAAATGACCAGAAATGCGTTTGTCAATGCGATTGAAAAACAAGCAATACTTAACGAAATCAAAAATGTAAGAAACGAATCTAATTCCGAAAAGAAAACACGTGCTGCGGAACGAGCAATTGAGACTATACGCCGCCAGCAATCAACGAGGCAATCACCATGATTACTTCGCATCAACATGTACTTCTATGCAACCTGTATGTTGCGTTCAATTGTGATTACAAAGGAGCTATGCCGTGACCACAACAGTTAAAAAGACCATGAAAATTCAAATCCCAACAATGCATCCAAGCATGGAAGGCCTTCTCCATGAGAGCGCTGACCGAGGATGGGTTTGTTATGAAGAACTAAATGCCGCGCTGCCAGACGAATTTCTGACAGCTGAAAAAATAGATGACCTTTTAGTTTTACTAAGCAAGTTAAATATTGACTTGATTGGAGAAGATTTTAGAATGCGTCGTGGCTGGGATCAATTTTTCATACCTCTACAAACTAATTTACGATTTAAGAGGGATACGCCATGGAAGGATAAAGCTCAGAAATTAGCTGAAATTGCTGAAGATGAGTTAACCGATTCAAAAACTTCAGTCCACATAGATGAAAGTGACGACCTTCTAGATGAAGAGGAAGCACAAGCCGTTATTGCACAAGCTCTAGCAGAAGCATCTTCAAGGAGAATAGATGATCCAATTCGGATGTACCTCACTCAAATGGGCAGTATCTCCCTACTAACTCGAGAAGAAGAAATCCGCCTTGCGAAGAAAATAGAATCAACTCGTTTCGTATTCCGAAGACTTATTCTTGAATCAGATTATGCAGCCGTACAAGCAATTGACATTCTAGACTTGGTACATGCTGGCAAATTACCTTTTGATCGCACAATGAGGATATCTACCGCCGAAGAAAATGCAAAACAAAAAGTTGCGAGCAGGATTCCCGTAAATACAAAGACTGCACGACTGCTTCTTGCTGCCAATGCCGAAGATTGGGCTCGCTGTGAAGAAGGCGGTCTTAAAAAGCGGGAATTAGAAGATGTGCATGCACGAATGCAAGTGCGTCGAAGAAAGATTGCATCTCTTCTTGAAGAATGTTGCTTACGTACTGCTAAGATTCAGCCGTTGCTACGTAAACTTCAATCGATTGCGAAAAAATTCCGGGAGATCAACCGAGATCTTCAAGATTCTAAGAAACGAAACAGCAAATTTGATTCCGATGACGTCATTGTTATGGAAGAAGAAATGTCCGGCTTGAGGGGGCTCATTTTGGAATCGCCTGAGAAACTCGAAGCTCGTCTTAAGAATATCGATATTGTCTTCGAAGAGTACGACCAAGCGAAACGGGATCTTTCTGGTGGGAACTTACGACTTGTTGTTTCAATTGCAAAGAAATATAGAAACCGTGGGCTCCCATTTCTTGACATTATTCAAGAAGGGAATACAGGGCTCATGCGTGCGGTAGACAAATATGAATATCGCCGTGGATATAAGTTCTCTACCTACGCAACTTGGTGGATTCGACAAGCAATCACTAGAGCTATTGCTGATCATGCTCGGACGATTAGAGTGCCTGTCCACATGATTGAAACTATGTCGAAACTTCGCGGGATTCAGAAGCGCCTCCTTCAAGAAATTGGCCGGGAACCAACTCTTGAAGAAATCGCAGAAGCTGCAGATATGTCTCATGAAGAGACAAAACGTGTCATGAAAATTTCACGTCATCCGATTAGCCTTGATCGCCCAGTAGGAGAATCTGAAGATTCACAGTTTGGCGATTTCATTGAAGATGAACGTCAGCAAGCTCCTTCTGAAACCGCTACTAGCGAAATGTTACGTTCAAGAATTAATGATGTTTTAAAGACACTTACATATCGTGAACGAGAAATTCTAAAATTACGTTACGGTGTTGGCGACGGATACACATACACACTTGAAGAAGTTGGGCGAATCTTTAAGGTAACCCGCGAACGAGTTCGTCAAGTAGAATCAAAAGCTATACGAAAACTACAACATCCCGTTCGTAAACGTCGTTTATCAAGCTTCATTGATCAAGTAGATGAAGCCGAGGAGTAACCACTAACCACCAGCTTTCTAGAGATTGTCACTGCTGACTAGAATATTAAAATTGAGACAAAACCGAAGCGACATGCTCTTTCTCTGTCCATAGGACCCAGCCAGTTTTGCCTGCAAGCGAAACGGCTTCGATAGCATCGATATTAATATTTACGCTTGCTACTTTTTCTAATACACGAATAAAATCTCCCCCGCCATCCTCTGCAGTAACATGAATTGCAACTTCCTCGATTGCAGAAAGTTCCGCAGATTTAGCAAAATCTCTAAATTGAGAATCGCGTTCAGGGATGCATCGCATAGTTGCACTGCCATCGTCATTCGAACGTGCCCAGAAAGCTAAAAGTGTAATATCAGCAGTTCGCAGGCGATGTGTAAATTGCAACAAAACTCCTGGTTTGTCCGAAAGGTCAAATCGAAAAACTATGCATTGCGTTGCTTTTGGCATACCTAGGTAGATTAACCGCAATTGCCCCAGGCAGCAATTACAGCGAGCAAATCAGCTGTATCGACTGTACCACTACCATCAAGATCAAGAAGTGGGTCGTTGGTAGCCCATCCGCCTACAATTTGAAGCAAATCTGAGACGTTTATGACTCCATCGCCATTCAAATCCTCGGGACAGGGAGCCTCGCAAATAGTTGTGTCGCTGCAATCAGAATCCATCCCTTGCCATCCGCCGGCAACAGCTGAACAATCTGACTCGGTCAAGTCAAGACACCAATCCGGCCCACAACAGGCCCCAAGTGGTTGAGGACAATTTGTCGAAGCACACGATGAGCCGTCACCTTGGAATGTTCCAGCAACAGCATCACAATCTGCCAGCGCGACAGGACCAATACATGCTCCATCCGCTAGACAACAAGCACCCTCTGGGAAACAAGTAGTTGAAGAACAGTCTGTTCCCTCACCCATGTGAATACCGCCAACTGTTGTACATGTAGGCAGGTCAAAGTTGACACAATTACCAGTTGATTCTACGCAACACGCTCCAGTGCCTGACCCGCAAATGTAGGCTGCACAAGTTGTTCCTTCACTTTGAGAAGAACCGCCATACATCTCACACTCAGAAGGAGAGAGGTCAAAACAGGAATCGTCTGACAAACAACACGCAACAGGTTCAACAGTGCAATTCACAGAAGTATACGAGGCGCGAAGTACCCAATCACCGCTTGGTGTACAAATGGATGGGAACTGTTGGAAAGTCATCCATCCAGATCCACAAACACACCATGTACCATCAACAGCATCAATCCAATTTTCTGCTGGAAACTGAAGACCACTATTGTCAGTGCACGGAAAAGCATTTTTATATTGATTTGGCGAACTCAAGCAAGGGTTGCCTGGTTCATTATGCTGATCGATTCGGAACGCCACCGTAAAAGAGTTCATTCCACTATCGTTATAAATGTAAATTTGTTCAGGATCGTTAGAATCAACTGACAAGGAAATAATTGTTCCGTTTGTTCCAGGCCCCATTACCAAGTGGGGGAGAATGACTCCGTCACTTGAAAATGTTGCTACTTGAATACCATTTGTAGGAGTTCCATCCCAGACTGTCGCAGACCAATGCGTTGTCGTTTGTACAGTTGCGTTGCTAGTGCCAAAAATTGTTTCTATGACATCAATTCTAATAGGAAAATCTCCAGCAGGCACAGCGTATGTCGCTCCAAGAGATTCACCTTCAGCAAAACCAGCTTGCAGTGTATAAACCCCAGGTTCAAAGTCGCTGTCTGTTAGTGCAACATTAACTTGGGGGCAAGTTCCTATAGCGGCTCTCTGCTCACCTCTTTGTGAACTTTTGAAAGTGACGTCCATCGCCTTGGGAGTTGGGATAGAGATTGGAACTTGTTCAAAGCGATTAGAACTTTCCCAAGTCTCTTGAGAGTTTCCATTTGCAAAAGCTAGCAGAACAGTAAATGTTAGGCTTGTAAGCATGTACTAATTATGAGTCAAATTAGTAGAATTGTCAATAAAAAACGATAGTATTAGGATAGTGCTGTCTCTAAAGCGTCTATTAAGACTGTTAGTTGAGGCAATCTACCATCGCCATGTGTCCTACACGCCTGCCACCCTTCTTCTGGCGGGACGATTCTATAGCCGTCTTCTTTCAAAAGGGTTAGATTTCGTTTGGTTGACGGCTGCATGAACATCGTTGCGTTCATCGAAGGAGCAAGTAGAACCGGAGTACTTGAAATGTCAATTGCTGAAGCAACTAGACTCAGAGGATCATCTGTAAATCCAGAGGAAAGTTTGGCGAGCATGTTCATTGTGCATGGCGCAATAAGCATTGCGTCTGCCCGTTGGGCAAGTTTGATATGTTGTGGAGCATGTCCATCAACGTGCTTCCACTGAGAATCTAACACCGCCCTTCCGGATAGTGATTCAAACGTGAGAGGCGTAACAAATCGAGTCGCTGCTTCAGTCATTACTACATCTACAGTTACTCCAAGTTGCACAAGTTTGCTCACAAGATCAGAGCTTTTATAACATGCGATTCCCCCACTAATACCGATGAGTATGTGTTTTCCTTGAAGGATAGATTTTTCAGTGGTCATTGGTTAAGAACCAACAGGGAATTCCATCTCGTAACCAGATTCGGAGTAATCAGAAGTAATCTTATCTTCCATGATTTCTGCGATAACTACTTCTATATCAGTTCGGCCCTCACGTTCGACTAGAGGGCGTGCACCATCTACAATGATTTCGCGAAGTCTGTGCTGAATTAGGGCTGCTAACTTAAATCGCCCACCGCATTTACGTACTATTTCATCGCTACGAAGTGCTTCAATCATTTGGATTCTCCATTTAGGTCCCTATGCGTTAAGTAAGTAGTCCACAGATGGACGAATGGTAGATTATAGACAATATCTCGCCTTTTGTCACTTTATCGAGTCGCTCCATCTTGCTAAACTCTCCGATTCCCGCCTTGTAATAGGATGCCATAAGTGATGAAGCGTATCGTTACCCCTTATTTACGAAGATTTGGACTTCGCCTTGGTTTTGAGCGAGACTGGTATTTGTATCTAGTTGCTTCTGTTATTGGGGTGTTCATGGGTCTAGCTGCAGTTGGATTTATTCTTCCACTTCGACAGACCGAACATCTTGCAGAAATGCTACAGGGATCCAAATATCTGTGGCTGTTAATTCTTCTAGGCCCAGCAATCGGTGGGTTGATTACTGGCATTTTGATTACTTTACTCACACACGACGGTGTCGGTCCTGGTGTAACTTCAGTCATTTACGCTGTCCAACGCAGAAAAGGAATCATGTCCTGGAAGATTGGTGTACGCAAATGGCTCGCATCTACAGCTACAATTGCCTCTGGCGGATCCGCGGGTGCTGAAGGTCCAATTGTTACTATTGGCTCGGTTGTTGGGTCAAACATAGCAAAAATACTAGGAACTGGATCGCAACACACAGGGACCCTTCTAGGTTGTGGCGCAGCAGCAGGTTTGGCTTCAGTCTTCAATGCTCCAATTGCAGGCATTTTCTTTGTAATGGAAATTTTGCTTCGTGACTTTTCCCTCAAAACATTTACTCCAATTGTGATTGCTGCTGTTGTGTCATCAGCAACAACGCAAGGCATCCTAGGAGACGCGGCACTGTTCCAAGTTGGAGATGGCTTTTTCCGTGATGGACTCGCCTTTAGTGTTTCGCAAATTCCTACCTATCTCATACTCGGTCTTGCTTGCGGTCTCCTCGGAGCAGCATTTGTTCGCACTCTTGAATTCTCTGAACGATCATTTGCAGCAACAAGATTGCCAATTTTTGCGAGGCCAGTAGTAGGCGCACTTCTTCTTGGCGTACTTGGATTTACCATTTTCTGGCTAACTTCAAGCGAGTCAGTACCTAAGTTCTACGGCAATGGATATCCGATGATTGAATCGATTATCAATCCGAGCACCTATTTCTCTGATAACGATGGAACTATGCTCAAAGAGGCGGCGCCTCTTTTGTTCGGACTCGCTGGACTTGCACTCATCAAATTAGTTGCCACTAGTATTACGGTAGGATCTGGCGGTGCAGGTGGCCTTTTTGCCCCTTCACTTTTTATCGGCGCAGCAACTGGAGGATGTATTGGGTATGCAGTTCACTATTTTGGCTGGTTCCCAAACACATCTCCTGCGTACTTTGCTCTTGTTGGAATGGCGGCTATGGTAGCAGCGACAACGCATGCCCCATTGACGGCTATTTTAATCGTATATGAAGTTACTCAAAGTTACGATGTGATCTTGCCGCTTATGTTCGCAGCTGTAGTCAGCACCGTTGTTGCTCGGTTCATCTGCAAAGATAGTGTTTACACATTCAAACTTTCAAAACTGGGTGTTCGAATGGGTGCATTAAGTGATTTGACTGTGCTTCGCAGACTGACCCCAGAAGATGTACAAATAAAAACTGCATCCGTTGTTAAAAGTACAGACTCTGCACAAAAACTAGTTGACTTGATGGAGACATCTGGAACAGCGGACTTTGTAGTGACAGATGAGCATGATAAATATTGTGGGATGGTCACCTCAGATGACCTACGCGCAGCACTAGTATATCGAGAAGCAATCCCTCTTCTTCAAGTATCGGAATTGCAACGGTCGGATTTGCCAACAATTACAAATGAAGAAACTTTAGATGTAGTGTTGGACAAATTCTCAAGGTCAGATGTGCAGTCGCTTGTGTTGATTAGCCAATTAGGTGAAATACTTGGTCTAGTTACTCGATCTCGATTAATGAATCGATATCAAAAGGCCTTAGATCAGGATGCGAACCAGTGAAAGTGGAACCACTTACATTTCCTCGGAAGTATCGGATTACTAAGAAGAAAGAGTTTGAAGCAATCTACTCAACTGCTCGTAAGCGTTCTGTTGGCCCCTTGCTTATACACACAAAAAATAATGGGTTGGAATTTTCTAGACTCGGTCTTTCTGTACCAAAACGCGTTGGGAATGCGATTAAAAGAAATTCTTTAAAAAGATTGTGCCGGGAAGCTTTTCGTTCTCTGCAACCTGGCTTCCCAGAGAACATAGATGTACTCATTACAGTACGACCTCACGATAGAATGCATTTAAGTGATTACGTTACAATGATTTCTAAAGGTGCAACAAGTTGAAAGTATTACTCTTAGCGCCCACATATCTCTGCGTACTTCTGGTTCGAGGTTATCAAATCTCATTGAGACCCTTTGTTGGTGGTTTCTGCCGTTTTCAACCTACTTGTTCCGACTATGCTATTGAAGCTCTTCAAAAGTATGGTGCAATAAAAGGGTGTGGCAAAGCCGTGTGGCGAATACTTAGATGTCATCCTTGGGGAGGGTGCGGCCACGATCCACCATAAGCGGGGACTGCGACAGAATACCAGCACATAAATTCTAATCTGTTGTTACTTACGATCAACACTCTTTGATGCATTTTTGTCCTCTGCGTCAGTGCTTGCTTTTGTTGCCTCTTTTGCCATCTTGAGTCGCCATGCCTCAAGTCCAGGTGGCTCTGGGAATGCTTCAGCGAATGATCGAACATTATGGAGCGGATGCCTGGAATATTGCGTTTGCAATTCTGAAATTATCCGATCATAAACTCTTGGGCGAAGTCCTCGTTCTAAGCGATCAACACCAGCCCAGATAGCCATTCGCTCTTCAATAGGAACAGTTGTATCGATCATCAATTGTTCAAATGTAATTTGAGCGCTTGACTCAAGAACACCAATGATATCCTTAATGCGACCTGTGCCAAATTTTGTGGTGTAGTCGTTGTATTCATTCGTTCTAAATTCAGTGGTGACTTGTTTTGCAAATTTCAGTGCTTCTTTAAAGAGGTCAGGGTTGTTCTGACCAATTCCTACTCTAAACGCATAACGAAGAGCAGAAGTAACATCGCTAATTGCAATTGCTGGTAACCGCTCATATTGTCCTTTTGTCTGATCACGAACCCAAACATCAAGAGGAACCTTGTAAGCAGTGTTAGGCGGTGTCGCTCCAGTGCCAAACAAATCATCAAGTTGATCAAGAATTGCTTGAGCTCTTTCTAGTTCACCTTGTCGATACCATTCTCGAACTGCTGAACCTAAAAAGTTTCGCAAGAAGGTTGTAAAAGTATCACTACCTGCACCACGAACAAAATAATGCTTTTTATAGAGTTCCTTCCAAAGACCTTCTCTATTTTCGTCGCCAGTAACAGAATCAATAAAACGCGGGTCAGGAAATCTTCCTGGCACTTCTTTTGAAAATGGATCAAAAGTAATACGTCCAGTTCTCGCTAATCCCTGAAGTGATTGAAGCTGAATACGATCTGTATTCATGACCCTGTAAATTTCATCTGCTTTTAAACGCCCTTTACCAACCTCGCCACCTCTTCGCGCCCAGTAAAAAGCATGAGTTTGTGGGTGACGCCAATCAAGAGGGCCAGCATCTCGGGTGTATTCGTACATCAACTGCGGATCCATGTTGTACTCTTCCTTAAGTACTTCCTTTCTAAAAGTCGATAGTAGAGTGTCCCAAGCTTTAGTGTATTCAGGGTTGAAGTAAAGTTTTTCGAGCTGATTGAAATATGGTGATTCAGAACGAAGTTTTTGTTGCATGCCAATCTCACGAGCAACCATAGAATGCTTAGTAATTGTGAGTAATTGAGAAACTTGGTTAAGTAAAATTTCAGGAGTAAGCTTAGAGCCATCGCCAGCGAATTCCTCAAAGTCATGATTGAGAGTTTCAAGAAGTTGCTTTACCTTGGGTGTTTTAGTGATGGCTTCTTGAATGGTCCTAGGTGCATCTGCAATTTCTTTAATCCACTCAGTTCGGTCTGCCCAAGAAACTGGTGGTTCTCCTAGTAAGTAATGCCACCGCTCGGCAATTTTTCGTTTGTAGTACAAGTGAGCATCGTCTGAATTGCCATTAAGTTTGTGCATAAAAAAGAAAGCTAATTCCTTATGCAAAACCATATCATCTGGATTTGCTCGTAAGCCCTTTTCTCTTAAGAGTCGAATTCCTTCATTAACCCACTCCCATCTTTCTTCAATTGTATGCGTAGCCACTGAAATGTTATAGGCCATATTGTGCGCGTGAAATACCCAGACTTGAGGGAAGCGAGGTTGCAATTTTGTAATTAGTTCAGCATCAGCCATTACTTCAAAATAAAGGCCATCCCTCTGCATTTGATGGATTTTTATCCAGAGGTAATCAACTACAAGTCCTCGCAATGCTCCTAGAGACATCCCAATAGTATTAATCCAATCTGGCACACCTTCAACAACATTATTTGTATACCGGAGGGTGTTATCTTCAGCTTCCTCAAGAATATTGGGAAGCAAAATGCCACCAGCGGTTATGCAAGTAGCGGCAACACCGGTCGCAATGAGTTGTTTAATCCTATCGTGTAGCATGACTTTAAATCAACAACGCAAGTTTTCTGCGTCACCCCTCCCCACTGTAGATTGCAAGTTGTCTTTTGCGTAGAACAAAAGTTCCTAATGCTAGGGCGCTTCCAGACCAGATAATACCAATTGTCAAAAAACCTTTAAGGATAGTTACCCAAGAAACTAGCATCCCATTTACAAGTTGATTGGTAGGTCTTTGCGATCCAAAACCATCTAGGCAGAAGACCATCGTGCCTGCAATAGCTCGGACAGTATGTTCAAACGCCCACTGAATAGTAACCGCAATATTTGAAAACTCGAGTTCAGAAGCAGAAGGCGGAATATAGTAGTCGAGAGATTGTGCTAGATACGGTGAGAGCGTCGCACTTGCAAATACTGTCAAAGTAATCATGCAAGAGACAGGAAAACTTAGAAAAGTTGCCGCTGAAATAGCCAAAGCAGCAAGGAATGACAATTTAATAAGGAGGACCAATATTGCTCTGAAGAAATTACTTTCAAAGTTCCCGACTCTGTACAAGAGCTGAATGCCATCTTTGTCAAATCTAAGAGTACCTTTATAGTAATACTCTGGGTCCGGTTTAAGCAAGTTATAAATTGTAATGGTTAAATCACCATCATCTGTGATCAAATAGGCAGGGACCATGGTGACATGAGTCATGGTGGGAACATAAGTTACCATGTGCCTTGTATCTGGGTCATTGTTATAAACGAACCCTGCTTCATATGTTTCCTGCTCATCAGCTGCGCCGATAAAGAATTTATACCTAAATGTTAATGGAGTGCCAACTTCTTTAGCGCTTTGAAGACCTTTGAAAGTATAAGTGTGAGAATAAATAGTTCCATCTCGATTTGCAGGGATCGATCTTTGTTGAGCTAAAAATTGTTCCTGTACTTCTTCGCGCAGCTTCTGTCTCAATTGAACTTTAATCTGCTCTTCGTCCCTGAGCTCTGGATCTGCTTCTATTAATGCATCCACTCTTGAGGCAATTTGTTCATTTGACAAATGTTCATAGACCGGAAGGCATTCCTCACGAGCAGTTAATATTTCTTCTTCAACAGCTAACCGATCAAACTCTCCTTGAAGACCATCTGCTACGGGGGTTGTACGTAAATATTGCATATACAGAAATACAGACAGTCCTGCGATAGTGAGTATGGCAAAGTTCAAAGAAACTATACCAAGCCATTTGCCAAACAAGTATCCGAACTTACTCACTGGCTTAGTAAGAACTTGCCAAATTTGTCGATCTCTAATTTCAAAAGCAACTGTTGCACTACCTAAAAACACTGTAAGGAAAGCAGCGATAATGAAAGTTGTCCCTAAACTTCTGCTCAACAAAGTTTGGACTCGGTGGCGAAGCGGAGATTCAGGATCAAGGAGAATTGGTATTAACGGCAGTGCAAATAATAGTATTGACAAGAAAGCAAGTGACATTTTTGTGCGCGTTGCTTCAAGCAGTACGCCGCGAGCAATAGCGAATGATTGTCTAGGAGAACTAAACAAGAAATTGAAAGTCTGCAGAATTAAGTTGTAGCTATAGGCTAGAGTGCACATTCCAACACTAGCTAATGCAAATTTTGGCAATCCGACTGAGCTGAAAAAAAACCAGCTACAAGTCCCCAGCACAATGGAATATATAAATGGAAGGAACAAACCGAGCCACACAGAAATAAGGCACCAACTGAGGGTGACTATACCTGCAATCCAAATCATATTTGGATCTCGCAATAACCAGGCTGGAATCCATCTAGGTATTGAACTCCTCAACACCAAAGAAGTGGCATCTGCAGGGTTTACAACAGTCCCTTCTGAAGAAAGAATAGTAAACCCCTGCAATCGTTCGTCACCGAAGGTTCTTCCTCGCACTTCTATGAACCCCGTTTCTTCTAACTGTTCAGCGACGATTCTTTGATCTGGGCCTACAAGTAGAGAGAATATTTCTTCACGATCTTCATAGAGCTGATAAGTCGAAAGCAGCATTGGCACGACAAGGAGAAGCACTAGCACGGATAGAAGAAACGAAAGAAAATACCTGGAACTTTTCTTACGTTGCCATTGGTGCACTTTTCGATGTAACAGGAGAAGAGATGTCACTTTGTGTCCTGTGGCTCATCTTCGACATTGTCTTGGCCTTCAACCAAAGAATCAATGACTGATGAATCAGCTTCTTTAGAAACGTGTTGTTCAGTGCTTGCTTCTTTCGCTCTCACTTCTAATACTTCTTCGTTTTCTAATGAATCTAATACTTCCTTGTGGGCAATAACTTCTTGGACGACTTCTTCTTTTGAGACCTTGCCACCTTCTGCAACATTTTCATTATCAATGAGTTGCTCAATTAAGGCATCGCCTTTTTGATCGCTTCTAAGGAATGGAGCAGTCGATCCCCCCTTAACTCCACTAGTTTCTACTTTTGCTTCTCTTGCGCGATCAACAATTTGAATGAAGAAGGACTCAAGATTTTGCCTTGGTTGTGTTACAGATTCAATTGCTGTGCCTTCAGCATCCTGTAAGATTTGATCTATCTTCTCTATTGTTCCATCGTTATGAAGACGAGGTATTCGGATCATGGTGTGATCGGATTCAACAAGTAATTCGTCTACTGTACCCTCAGCATGAATTTTACCGCCGTACAAAATTGTCATCCTGTCGCATACATCCTCAACATCAGCTAAAAGGTGAGAGCTGAGCAGAATAGTTTTACCTCTTCGTTTTAACTCGATGAGTAAATCTTTGACTTGTCTCGTTCCAATTGGGTCAAGCCCACTAGTTGGCTCATCGAGGATGAGAAATTCTGGGTCGTTCATAAGTGCTTGCGCTAGACCTATACGACGCATCATTCCCTTTGAGAATTCACCTACATGTCGATGAGCAACTTGGGTCAATCCGACCATGTCGAGTAGTTCTTCTGCTCTTCGCTTTCTAACTTTTCGAGCTATTCCATATAGGCGACCATAGTAATCAAGGGTCTCGTTGCAGTTCAAATATGGGTACAAGTATGATTCTTCTGGCAAGAAACCAATGAAACGTTTTACCGCTACATCATGAGGTTCTCGCCCAAAAACAGACAATCTTCCTTTAGTAATATTCAATAGGCCGAGAATCAATTTTATAGTCGTGCTCTTGCCTGAACCGTTTGGACCAAGGAGTCCGAATAATTCCCCTTTATGTATTTGAAAAGTAATACCATCAACTGCACTGGCTTTCGTTCGCATCCAAAAGTCACGAAAAATTTTCGTTAGTCCCGCAGCCTCAACAACTGTCTCTAGATTGGAATTCGATTTTGCCATGAAAATAAACTGCTATTTTTGTCGTCCTTGTACTACGCCACTTGATATTGAAAGTTCTCTGGAAGGACCTTCTAAATCAATTTCGCGTGCTCGCAAAATCCAAGGGTTCAACATGACTCCCTCAAGAAGGGTTTCTGCTTCTTTCAATTTCAAGTCGTTCCTATGTCTAAGCTGAGCGATTGAATCGGAACCAGAGATACCAAGTTTGAATGATTGTACAAATTCAGGAACGAAAAATGTTTCTGCATCTGCATTTCCAAGAACTGCTGCATACATTTCAAGCCATCTACTACGAATAACTAATTCTGGGTGCTCACGGTAAGTTGGCAACAAACTCTGGAATCGTTTAAAGTCTTGCCCAAGCGTTGTTTCAATTTGAGCGCGATATCCTTGCGCTGCAGCAATTCTTTTTGCAACTTTTCCTGAAATATCATCAGCATGAAGCATTGAAGTAATTTGTGTTAAAGAATTGAGCTTAACAGTTTCATTTTTTGTTTCGGCAGCATGTTCATATTTATTAATTAAATCAAGAAGAACATCATATTTACTGCCAGCGGCTTCAATAAGCGTCTCGTGTGCTTCTGAAGTTGCACGTTCAACGTTAGTCTCGGCAATAATTCGAGCACTATCAAACGCTTCATATGAACGTTGAATATATAGGGGAGGTTCCGGCTCGCTTGGAATAGAAACATCTGAAATACGAATCCCGCAATTAAGCTCAGTAATCGAACGTTGTGCCTCTATTTGTATTAGTGACCTGAGTTCCTCAATCGGTCGATCAAGAAGGTCTTCCAAAGTAAGTTGGCTCACAATATGTACCATAGAGTTTTCAAGAACCGCGGTAACAATTTCATCCCCAAAGTCATCTGGCAATTTTATGGCGTATTGAATCGGATCAATGATTTCCCATTCTGCTTCAACTTCGATATGCGCTAAGTCTCCATCACCTGTGAGTAAAGAACCATCTCTCCCTGGTATAAGACCATCACTTGCCCTGGCTTTGCTTATTCGTTGATCTGGACTCAATCTTGCATCAACTAATGGCTTAAAAACACCGCCAATATCAGATTCACGGTTTTGAGCTTGATAAATTTCAAAACCACCAATGGGGGGTGGCCAGTTTAACTGAAGACCGGGAGATAATCCTTCGTTCTCTACGATTGCACCAAAGAAAGTGCTTACCCCTGTTTGGGAATCTTCTACTGTTCTAAATCCTGAAATTAAATAAAGAACAACGAGAATAATCATGACAAATTGCAAAGCGCGGAAACTTAGTCGTAATGAATCTGCCAAGGAGCGGTGGGCTGTTTCCATCGCATCCCTTAAATCAAGAGAAGAATCCGTTTCTATGTTTTGGATGACAAATTTCGCAGATGCTTCTCTACGCTTCTCATGTTCAGAATTATTTTGTTGATCAGTCATTCACTACCCTTGCCTTTGGAATTAGGTTGAGGTATCCCTGATGAAACCGATTTGTTAATCTCAAGTAAGTGCCATGGTGCAACATCCGATTCAAGCACGAGGGTAGTATTTTTGGAGAGTGCCGTTTCAACAGCATCTAGCCAAGCGAGGAAGATTGCAAGGTCTTCATCCTTGCCCATTTCCTTTAAGTATTCAGCTGCTTGAACTTCACCTTCAGCACGAATATCTTCTGCTCTTTGAGAAGCGAATGCCATAATCTTGTCATGCTTAGCTCTTGCTTCTGCCCGGATAGCTTCCGCATCAGCAGTCCCCTTTGCGCGACGTTGTTCTGCGAGAGTATCTCTTCGGGCTTGCATACGCTGAAGCACAGCGGTTGTAGTCTTTGGCGGAAGGAGCAGACGGTTTATACCCACCGAGACTGGAACAATTCCAGTCTCTTTTAGCAAACTTAACTTCTGCAAAATAGCATTTTCAGCTTTTGCAAGCTGATTCGTTTCACCAGTAAGCTCATCGAATCCAAAGGAACTTAAAACAGTTAAAGCATCTCTAAACTGTCCGTCGATTGCGTTCTTTGCGCTATCAGTATTGCCATAAGCTCGATAAAAGTTGAGCGGTGAATTTCCTTCGCTGTCAACTTGCCAGAGCAAGTACGCTTTGACAACAATTTGTTGGCCATCTGATGTTTGCAACATCTCAAGAGGTGACTGATGAATCTTCAATCTAGTGTCAAGAATTGCAACTGAGTCTGCGAAGAACGGGAGTCTTACGTGAAGCCCAGGTTCGCGAACGATACTTTCCTCAGAAGTTTCACCAAATCTGCTGTGAATTCCTACTTCATGAAAAGAGACTGTGTATGTCATGCTGAATAAAAGTAAGATGAATAGGATTGCAAATCCAGCGGCTATTACGAGTGGCTTCCTCATGTTACTGAGCTCCTTCTTCGTTGTTTTCTAGAGTGTCTGCAAAGTTCAAAAGTGGGTTAATTTCGCGAAGTTCAACGTCTACACTAAGTCGAGACGGGTCAATTCCAGTTACATATTTACGCATATTCGGCAGCTTACGTGCTAGGACAGACATGTACATGCGTTGCATGTAAAGTTCCGGCGCAGATTTGTACGCTTCCATTTGGCCCCTAACACGGCTTGATTTAGCCCAGGTATCCATTAATGTAGTCCAGCGCTCTACTCTTGCACTTCGAATTTGTGCTGCTGCTCGACCATTTCCAATCTCGACAAGAGCAACCGCGTCACTCTCTGCTTGCAACATATTCTCTTTTGCTGTGGCGATGCTTTGAGCACTTGAAGCATCATTCCTTCTAACTTCATCCCATTCATCGCGTGAGTTGTTATATCGTTTCACAGCTTGGACAGTATCATCAACGAAATCTGGGTCGCCAACTGTTCGTGTGAGTAACGATTGCGCATGTCCAGTCGCAGCGGAGATAAGTCTTGCTTCTCCTTGTTTTGCGACTGATAACTCCTCGAAGCTTTGTGCGGATTTCCCTGCTGGAGAAATTAGAGGAAGGTCTACTGATATTACTTCAATTCCACTATGTTGTTTATCCAAGGATGCCTGAAGTCTTTCCTTAGCTATCGATGAGAGTTTACTTCTGTCTGTCCCTAGAACTTCGTCAAGTTGCAGGTTTTGAAACATCTGAGTCAGAGCATCTTGACTTATCGCAAGAATCGCCATTTCTCGATAGGTAATGCGAGATCGCCGATGGATCTCATCTGAGCCAAAGTGCAACCAATCCATCAAACCATCCTTTGCGATTCGGTATTGCAACACCGCACGAATGTCAACAAGCGAGAGTAAATCATCACTAATTGATTCTGTTGTTCCTTGAGAATCGTTAACAATAAAGGGGGTTGGTTTCACCAGTGCGTGTTTGTTATAGTCATCCGTCCAAAGAATAACAGGCCGATCTTTCTTCCAAGTAAATGACAAAGGGAGCGTGCGAATATGAGTAACATCTTCAACGATAGAAACTTCAATAGGCCACGGCAATTTGAACATTGGGCCAGGATTATGAACCTCCCCAATAATAGCTCCCTGCCGTACTCGAACCGCTTGCTGCGTGGGTTCTACAATTACTATGGTACTCATGGCGAAGAGTACAAATACGCCTAGCCCAATAAGCCAGATGACTGATCGAAGGAATAGTTGGTAACCCCACGAACTTGTAATGTCAAAACCAAATTGATAATTAATAGCTTCGTTAATCGATCTCACGAGTGAGTCTGGAGAAGCAAACAAACTTAATGTTTTTGAATCAAATGCTGGGCGAGGTGATTCACCATGTAATCGTGGGCGATATAAATTAAGAATAAAGTTAATTAAAATTTCTGCTGCAACTGCAAGCATAAAAATTGGGATGCCCCAAGTGACCGCAAGAAGGACTTCTTCGTTATCAAAAAATCTAAACAGCAACCCAACAGACAATGCAAACAACACAACAGCATTGCCAACCATCCACGCAGAGCCTCCGCGTAAATTAGTCCAGACTGAGATTCTAGACATTCCAGCTATAAATCTGGAATAAATGAAACTGGTCAATGCGAATGCCATCGACACAGCAAGCGCCCAGCCAATGTATTTAGTGTGCTGCAAAAAAGTTTGGAGCGAATCATCCTGATGATGAAGCCGACCCATGTGTCGTAGCACCAACGAGCTCACGATAATGAGCGAACAAGCGGTGAACAAACTGAAAGCTGGCATGACCCAGCGATGGATTAATTTCAATCTTGAAGCTGCCGGACGAATTTCATCTCCAGAACTTTCAAACATTGTTGCGTGTTCATCACCTACTAATTCTGATTCTTCTAGTTCCTCAAGAAGCTTCATCTTTTCTTGATAGAAAAGAATTATGAGACCAAGCCAAATCAGGATTCCAACCCAAGCAAATAATGAGGCAAAGACAAAAGCCGTGCTGTCAGAAAAGAGACCAAAGACAAGCAGGGTCGTCGCGATTAAAAGCTGTAAAATTAGCCCTGTTAAGGCAGTTGTCGCCGCCCTCTGGCAGGCCTGATGGTCAACTCTCATGATGCATGAATCTACCTTTTTGTATGTTCAAATTCAATTCTATGATTCGAAAAAGCTCGGTGAAGGGGTAAAATCTTAAAGGTCTACGAACCTAAGTATAATTTCGTTCGTTCAAGGTTCGGCAGATTATCATGATTTGGTCTACCCTGCCCTCTTTTACCCCAAAATCACATGTTTGCACAAATCACAACTATTGCCAGAAACGCCTTTTTTGAGAGCATTCGACAGCCCATTGTCCTTGTTTTAGTCATTGCTTCAACGTTGCTTCTTCTCCTTGCGAGCCCACTCTCCGCTTTTACGATGGAGAATGATCAAAGAATGCTTATCGATATTGGGCTCGCAACGGTTTTCATGACTGGAATGCTCCTTTCAATTTTTGTGGCAAGCAATGTACTCGGACAAGAAATTCGCAACAAAACTACAGTGACTGTCATTTCAAAACCATTGGGGCGCCCACAGTTCGTGATTGGAAAATTTCTAGGTGCTGCTCTGGCAATTTCTCTCTCCACCCTTTATGTCGCACTTATCTTTATGCTAGTTGATCAACAAGATGTATTGCAAACCGTAAGGACCCCTATACATCTCCCAGTGCTTCTCTTTGGAATATTAAGCATAGCAATCGGAACTGCAATTGCAATTTGGTGCAACTATTTTTACGGATTTGTTTTTTCTAGCACTTGGATTTGTGTCACCACCCCACTCCTGTGTATTGCCTATTTATTAGTCTTAAACTTTGGACCTGATTTCTCTACTCACCCTATTTGGGTCTCATTCAAACCTGACCTTTGGAAAGCTATCATCTCGATAATGGTGTCAGTTCTTATTCTTGGAAGTCTTGCAATCGCAGTTTCAACTCGCTTCAATCAACTTGGCACATTGGTTGCGACATTCCTTTTGTTTTTTGTAGGGATGATGTCTGATGCTTGGTTTGGAAAGCCTGCGTACCATATTGAACAACTCTGGTTAGATAGAGCTGCTTTAGAGGGCGCAACAGAAATTGTTGAACATGAACGAACTATGCTTAAAACAAATGGCGACACTGAGGTTGTAATTACAGAAAGGCTAGAGCCACTTGAGGGAGTTTCTTTATCTCAATACACAACAGCAATGGAATACCCTACTTGGGTAGCGTGTAAAATTGGGAGTGCAGTATTTCCTAATTTTCAGGTACTCTGGCTTACAGACGCACTGACTCAAGAAAATGTTATTCCAACGAGATATGTCGTAAAAACTACAGGGTATGGGGTGCTTTATATCTTCGCCGCAGTTTCGGTAGGCATAGTACTTTTCCAACGCCGAGAAGTTTCTTAAATGGCTTCGCCCAATAAAACTATCGAAATTCTTGGCGCAAACGAACACAACCTAAAAAATATCGATGTTTCGATTCCAAGAGATCAATTCGTAGTTATTACAGGAGTTTCTGGGTCGGGGAAAAGCTCCCTAGCATTTGACACAATTTTCGCAGAAGGCCAACGAAAATATATGGAATCGTTGAGTTCCTATGCAAGACAATTTCTTAATCAGCTTGATAAGCCAGATGTAGAGTCAGTCGAGGGGCTCCCCCCTACTATCGCAATTGCTCAACGTTCAAGTAGCCACAACCCAAGATCCACAGTTGCGACAACAACTGAAATTTATGATTATTTGCGTCTTCTAATGGCAAGATGTGGAACTCCTCGATGCTGGCATGCAAATAAAGATGGTTCGCAATGCGCGTTGCCAATTACATCAACGACAAGCACACAAATTATCAATTCAATCATGGAGGAGCCCAAGGGTAAGAAGTGCATGATTTGCTCACCAGTTGTTGTTGGGAAGAAGGGCTACCACCGAGATATTTTAGAAAACTTAAGGTCTGAGGGATTCGTTCGTGCGAGAGTCAACGGAACAATTGTTGACTTAAGAGATGTCTTGCTGAATGAGAGCGATAACCCACTCGAACTAGGCAGATATGAACTTCACACGATAGAGGCAATTGTTGATCGCATTGTTTTGGATAATTCACAACGGGAACGCATTGCGGACTCAGTAGAAGTAGCAGTTCAATTAAGTGGCGGATCTGTACTCCTTCTAGTTGAAGATGGAGAGAGCTGGTCTGAGTCACGTTTCAGTGAGCAATTTGCTTGTTCAGAGCATCCTGCTTGCAGTCTCCAAGAACTTGAACCACGCATGTTTTCATTCAATTCACACTTCGGCGCCTGCAAAAATTGTGATGGGCTTGGCACAGTACACGAGTTTGATCCAAATCTTATTATTCCTGATGAATCGCAAACATTGCAACGAAAAGCCGTCGCACCTTGGAATCATTCGATGCCTTCAATGCGACGCCGTTACAAACGAGCGCTTAAGCGCTTCTGCGATAGTGCTGGAATCGACCAAACAAAACCATTTGATTCGCTCTCAAAAACCCAACAAAACGTTATTTTGCATGGTGGTTCTGTAAAAGGATCACGAGCAAAATATGTAGGTGTTATTTCTGAACTGCAAAAACGTTTTAAGCAAACTGAGTCAGACAATGTTCGACAGTGGCTAATGACATATATGACGAAAATGTGCTGTGAATCGTGCCATGGTCATCGATTACGACCTGAAGCACAATCCGTTACCGTGACCTCTTGCGGCAAAGAGTATTCCATAGTGGATCTCACTCAATTAACCATTACCGATATGCTTCAGATAATGAAGTCTCTCGACTTCTCCTCTGAATTGGCTACCGTTGCGGAACCAATCCGAAAAGAAATCGTAAGCAGACTTACTTTCCTTGTTTCAGTAGGTCTTGATTATTTGTCTCTAGATCGAACAAGTTCTACCCTCTCTGGTGGTGAAGCGCAACGAATTCGGCTTGCTACTCAAGTAGGATCTGGCCTTGTTGGAGTTTGCTACGTACTAGACGAACCGACGATTGGACTTCATGCGAGAGACAATGCTAGACTTTTAAAAACCCTTCGACATTTAACTGAAATTGGGAACACAGTAATCGTTGTTGAACATGATGAAATGGTAATTGAACATGCAGACCACATCATTGACGTAGGTCCTGCAGCAGGGATTCACGGCGGGTCGATTGTTGCCCAGGGCACCTCCGCTTCCATAAAGAAAAATAAACATTCTATTACCGGGGACTATCTTGCAAGAAGAAAAACCATACAAATCCCTCCAAGTCGACGGAATCTAGATTCTGTTCAACTTGCGACAATTCAAGGTGCCTCTCACAATAATCTAAAAAATATCAATATCGCCTTCCCGCTTCAGTCTTTGGTTTGTGTTACAGGTGTTTCAGGCAGCGGCAAATCATCACTGGTAAACCACACACTTCTTGAAACTGCTATAAGCACACTGCACAAAAAAAAGCCAGCCAACATACGGTGCAAAAAAATAACCGGACTACAAATTATTGACCGAGTGATTGAAGTGGACCAATCTCCAATTGGCAGAACGCCACGATCAAACCCTGCAACCTACACAAACATCTTTGACGGCATTCGCTCACTCTTTACTCAAACCAGAGAAGCTAAAATCCGTGGCTACAAACCAGGGCGTTTCAGTTTCAACGTTAAGGGTGGCCGTTGTGAAGCATGTCAGGGTCAGGGCGTAAAGAAAATTGAGATGCATTTTTTGCCAGATACTTATGTGACTTGCGAGGAGTGTGAAGGTGCCCGATACAACGCTGAAACCCTTCAAGTCAAATGGCGAGGATATACCATCAGCGACATCTTAAATACGACCATTGAAAATGCTATCTCAATTTTTGAAAGCCATGGACGAATTGAACGAATGCTCCGCTGTCTGATTGATGTTGGCTTGGGATACTTAACTCTAGGGCAACCATCAACAACACTTTCGGGCGGAGAAGCACAGCGAGTTAAACTTGCTAGTGAACTTGGGGTACGCTCAAACAACCACACACTGTATGTTCTCGATGAACCAACAACTGGGCTTCACTTCGCTGACGTAGACAAATTGCTCCAGGTATTGCAGCGTCTTGTAGATGCAGGAAACAGTGTTGTAGTGATTGAACACAACCTAGAAGTTATTAAATGCGCTGATTGGATAATAGACCTTGGTCCGGAAGGTGGCGATGGAGGAGGACAAGTTATTGCAGAAGGCACTCCAGAACAAGTCGCTACTTCAAAAAATAGTTTTACGGGGAAAGAACTTCTAGCAATTTTACCTATAAAGAAAACTACTTCCGGAAGACTAAGAGCCGGGTCATCAAAAAATTAAAAATAATTCCAACTGCTGAACCAATACTTACTCCAATGAGACCCGCAAACGGCATAGATTCAGACTTTGAAAGCGACAGTGTTACAAAAAAGTTAACTAGAACGCCAACAGAGCAAACAAGTACAAAACCGATGTATTGAGTGCCAATTGATCGTTCTCGAGAGTTCCAAAAGGCAAACTTTCTATCCCAAATGAAATTCCAAGTCATAGTAATCCACAATGCAAGTCCGATTGCAAGAGGAGTTGATGTAAGCAAAGCACTTGTCGCCATTAGGAGCAACAAATACAAGCCAGCTCCACTAAGTCCAACCATTGCAAAGGACCAAAAACTTACAAGAAGTGGCTGGGTATGGCGAAGCAATCGAATGACATGTTGGAGATATTGCCATTGTACGCTTAGAGTCAACTTGCTTTCGCCTAACTGCCTTGTGCTAAAATGAATCGGCACTTCTATTACATTTTGACATCGACACTTCACTATTAGTTCAAGCCCAATCTTATAGCCAACGGGGTTTAATTCATTTGCTTGTACGAAAGTAGATTTGCTTAACGCCATGAAACCGCTCATTGGATCAAGCACTCTTGTAAATGGCCTGGCCATAACTGTTGCTATTTTAGAGTTGAGCCAACGAAGCACTCCCCACCCATCTTCCGTTGAACCTCCTTTGACATACCTAGAACCAACAGCAAAATCTGCTCCGTCTTGCAACGCCTGAAGCATGGCAGGTATAGCAGATGCTGGATGAGACCCATCTGCATCCATAACAACGCAATACTCGCCACCTGCTGTATGCAATCCTTCAATCACTGAAGGACTAAGTCCTTTGTCATGAGTTCTTACTATTAATTTTATCCAATCCTTGCATAGTGAAGCGATAAGTTTCTCAGTGCCGTCCTGAGAGTTGTCATCGACAATAATCAAATCTAAATTGGGAAGAGAATCACTACGAACTTTTTCTATGGCCTCAATCAGTGAAGGCAAACTAGCAAACTCTTTATAAGTTGGAACAACAACTGTAACTGTCGCTTGATTCATACAGTTTAATTAGAAGCGCTTGTGGGCGGGCCGCTCCTGCTCCCCTCTAATCCCTAGTATGGAACGAATAAGTTTTAAGTCTTGGGGTGTTGTCACTTTGATATTTCGGCTATCCCCTACGATAATGTGTACAGGTTCTCCAAGTTTCTCGATGACTTGAGCATCATCGGTGCATCCTTGAAGATCTGATTGCAAGTACCCTTGCTTCAATAGTGATGGTTCAAAAATTTGAGGCGTTTGTATTTCCCAAAGATTACTTCTATCGATAGTTTTAATAACTAGGTGCGCTGCAACTTTCGTTTGCGTGGACGCACCAAGAATAGAATCTGCAATAGCATCTTCATCTCCAATGGTAGTTGCTGCAGTTTCAACTCGTTTTATTGTTCCAGTAATTGGCAACGCTGCGGCAACGGCTAAAAATTCTTTGCTTGCTAATAACAAAGCGTCGAATAAATTGTCAAACAATGCGGGTCGAGCTGCATCATGAATCACAATACGCTCAATATCATCCGAAACTTCTTGCAAGGCATTGGATACGGAATCACAGCGGGTTTCACCACCTTGAACAATTGTAACTCCATGAAATGAAAGAGCTGGCCCAAAACGATCTTTAAAATCAGAAAAGTTATCCTCAGGACCTGCAACGATTATTTCTTTTACTTCTTCTCGTTTCGTAAAAAATTCGACAGTACGAAGCAAGAGTGGACGGCCCCCCATATCTTCAGCGAGTTTATCACGCGTACCAAAGCGCGAACTGGTTCCTGCTGCTGGGATAATGACTGACAATTTCATGAGTAGTACATGGTACCGTGGATTTAAATTAACCCTAAAGGGTGTCTATATTGGGGAATAATACCGAAGATGGGACTCGAACCCATACTCCCTTAACGG
The DNA here is from genome assembly GCA_964592615.1 of uncultured Isosphaeraceae bacterium. Taxonomy (GTDB): domain Bacteria; phylum Planctomycetota; class Phycisphaerae; order Phycisphaerales; family SM1A02. The sequence continues at coordinate 34,980 of CAZQGB010000008.1, forward strand.
GAACCGGATTTTGAATCCGGCGCGTCTGCCAATTCCGCCACTCCGGCATAAGTGGTAAGAGGGGTATTTTAACAATGAAATTGTATAGGAATGCCACGTATTCTTCGTTTTTTCGGATTGCATCTTGGCAATTTGCCTCTACTATATATATAAGTCTGTACGCAATTGCTGCGTACAGCGTGTAGAGAGAAAGACAAGAAGGAGATTATTTGATGTTTTCATATCGAACGATTTGTACAAGTATCGCGGCTATTGGTTTGTTCGCTGGTATTGCAGCAACCGCTCCACGCCAATTCAAACCTACTAAACGAACAACCATGAGAATTGGTTCTCCAAATGACGGAGCAGCGTTTCGAGGTGGTGGCTTCATCAACTGCGATACTGCTAATTTCCTTGTGTCTGAAAATCTTGACACCGTTACCATTACTCCTGGCAATTCCGTTAATTGCTTTGGTGGCAGCGGAACTCCTGAACACAGTTACGGTCGAAGTCACGACCTCTCTATTGGTTCAACTGCAGGTCTCCCCTTAGATATCAGTTGCATTCATTTTGCCATGGCTCAAAACACAACTGCTGGAGTAGCAACTGTCAATGTCTTTATGGATACCGATGGAAATGCTGGTCCCATGCCAGATGGAAGCGACCTTTGGCCAATTGGGAGTACTAATGTTTCTCTACCATCTATAAGTGCTCCAGAAATACTAACAGCATCCTTCAACCCCCCTATTTCCGTTGACCCCGATGCTCTACTTTTTGTTGAGATTGTTATACCTGAATCTTTTCCAGGAACACATGAAATCGGAAGTAACGCTGGCGGTGAACTTTCACCTTCTTGGCTGAAAACAACTAATGGCGATTGCGGCATTGGTTCTTGGGTGAACCCTTATCTTCTTGGTTTCCCAAACATGCATATATTGGAATCAATAGAAGTTGGCGAAGCACAAATTCCTGACCCATGCAATGACCCTCTCGGCGAGTGCGCTGAAGATGTCGATGGCGATGGGATTGTTGCTGTATCTGACGTACTAGCAATTATTGGTTCATGGGGCGTTTGCGGTGATGGCACATTCCGACCAACGGGCGACATTGCTCCCCTTCCAAATGGTGACTGTTGTGTTGACGTTGCTGATGTTCTTGCGGTAATTGGCTCATGGGGCGTTGAATGCGACCCAGGCGGTGGCATTGATGGACTTGGCATTAACGAACTTAGAATTGATATGCCTGGTTCAGATATAGACGAATTTGCTGAAATAATTGGCGACCCCGGAGCAGTGCTCGACGGCTATTCTTATATAGTCATTGGCGATTCATCAACTGGCGGCTCGGGCGTATTAGAAACGCTGATAGACTTAACTGGTGCTGTAATTGGCGATGATGGTCTACTTTCAATAGCAGGGGCAAATGCAACATTCGTACCTGATTTCGTTGCAGATGGACTCAGTTTTGAAGGCAGTGACAACCTAACGCATATGCTAGTCGGTGGCTTAACAGCCGTATTAGATCAAGACC
>CAZQGB010000009.1:0-35127 GCA_964592615.1 uncultured Isosphaeraceae bacterium
GAATTGGAACAAAAAGCATCCAAATCCAAGTCAGGTTCTTTGCCATGCCTTCTGCCAACCGACGAACGGTAATGCTCCAGCCAGACCGAGTCATGTGCTGCAAAAGGACGAAAAACAATGCGCCCAAACACAAACCAAGCCCAACCATCCATCCAACTAAATAGGATTTCCAAAATGTCGTCCACCCCTCACCGCTACCGAGGGCTGCGCTTAAACCAAGGAGTGCAACACCAACAATTGAGAGTATCGGCCCTAATTTTGCAGCAACGCCACCGAGACGAATATGATCATTTTTTACTTCGGCAACTTTCACTCGCTACTCCCTTCATTCGAAGAATCTTTATGCGGAAGTGCATTTGCGCCTTCAACAGAATCTGGGTTAGCGTTTTGGGAAACTTGCAATGCTTCCATATATGAAATTATTGCCCATCGATCATCCACTGGTATTTGAGAACCATATGCGGCCATTGTTCGAATTCCATTTGTAATCGAATTAAATAATTGACCAACTGGTTGCTCGCGAACCACATCTTCATGTAAGTTTTTTGGGGCAACCCATGACGTGCCATTCACGCCTGTTTCAACGAGTTGGGTTGCACGTTTATGAATGATGCCATCTCCAAAACCAGCTATCCCATGACATGGGGCACAAAAAATATTAAACCGCTCTTGTCCACGGAGAATAAAATCTTTATCTACAGTCAAACTTGGCGGATATGTTGTTGCCCAATCTCCATCGATAATACCCATAAATTTATGTGTGTTTCCAGCCATGCCATCCTGAGCAATTGTGCCTTTAATTTTTGGCCTCATTGCGCGACCATCAAGAAACAGCGCGTTTGGTTCTTGTGAAACAAACTTAGGTTGATTATCCATATTCTGGATAAAGTGAATTTTGGGTTTGTCGCTATATGAAGTTCGTGCTCTGAAAATAAGAGCTAGAGGAATCGTTGCTGCACAAGTAATCACAATCACAACCCACTTTATCCAAAGAGGAGTTGCACGCAAGTCTTCGAGCACTGGCTTCATTAAATCATCAATAATTTGTTTGATTAAGTTCGTCATTATTTTTCCAACGCAATCACGGATTCTGGTTCAAGGGTTTGCAAAAATGCCTCGACTTCATCGCTACTAAATTTTGGATCCTTGGCTTCAATAATGAGATAAAATCGGTCGTCAGTTGCTCGGGAAAGTTTTGGATGTTTTAAAACTGGGTGGTAAAACATTGGCAACTTATTCAAGAAAAATGTGCCAAAGACAGCTGTCAGTGCTGAAAATAAAACTGTCATTTCAAATGCAACAGGTACAAACGCGGCTGGTCCAAGTAACGGTTTACCTGAAACGTCGTACTGATACCCAACTACTGGCAATAATGCCCAGATGTCAATTTCGAGTGAGTTCGTAAAGATTTGCAAGAAACACGCGGCAATCAAACCTGTAAGACCACCGAAGAAAACTAGGATTGGAAGAATGGTCATCTTCACACCCATTACTCTGTCTAAACCGTGCACAGGGAACGGAACATTGCAATCAAACCAGCGGTACCCCGCTTTGCGTGTTTTTTCTGCAGCGTGGTAAATGCCAGGAGTATCTTTAAACTCAGCTGCAAAACCAAAGAGGTTCTCACGAGAAACAGTTTGTGAAGTCGAGTCGCTCATCCGTCTTCCTCCAATGCTTTTGCCGTTTCTGCAGTCTCGCCTTCCATTTCGTAGTAACTGTGTCCATGCCCATGCGGATCAGCGATTGGCATGATTGCCTTCACTTCAGCAATCGCAAGGATTGGCAAATAACGAATGAAGAGAAGGAAGAACGTCATAAACAATCCGAAACTTCCTAAGAAAGTTAATACATCAACCCAAGTTGGTTCATAGATGCCCCAACTCGATGGCAAGAAATCATTTGCAAGAGATGTAACAACAATTACAAATCGCTCGAACCACATTCCAACATTTACAAGCAATGAAGCTGTAAACATAATTGCAATACTGTTCCGTGCTTTCTTGAACCAGAAAATTTGTGGTGTAATCACATTGCAACTCACCATAATCCAGTAAGCCCAACTGTAAGGACCAAACGCACGGTTAATAAAGGCAAACGACTCATAGATTTCTCCGCTGTACCAAGCAATGAAGAATTCCATAGAGTACGCGTAGCCAACCATTGAACCGGTGAGCAGGATAATCTTGCACATGTTCTCAAGATGTCGTTTTGTAATAAAGTTTTTCAATCCCCATAGTTGACGGGCAGGAATTGCAAGTGTCATCACCATCGCAAAACCAGAGAAAATTGCTCCTGCAACAAAATATGGTGGGAAGATTGTCGTGTGCCAACCAGGAAGTTGGGCAACAGCAAAGTCAAACGACACAACACTGTGTACCGAAAGAACAAGAGGTGTGGCAAGGGCTGCAAGTAACAAATAAGCTCGTTCGTATCGGTGCCAATGACGCATACTTCCACGCCAACCAAGTGAGAAAATGCCGTACGCAATCTGCTTCGCTTTTGAAGTCGCTCTATCTCGCATGGTTGCAAGATCAGGAATCATGCCCAAATACCAGAACAACAACGAGACTGTGAAATAAGTGCCAACTGCAAAAACGTCCCAAAGGAGTGGGCTTCTAAATTGCGGCCACATATCCATCTGGTTTGGAATCGGGAAAAGCCAGTAAGCAAGCCAAATTCGTCCAACGTGGATTCCGGGGAATGTTCCAGCACAGATAACTGCAAAAATTGTCATTGCTTCAGCGAAACGGTTAATCGCCGTTCGCCATTTTTGTCTAAAGAGGAAAAGAATCGCAGAAATCAATGTACCAGCGTGACCGATGCCGACCCAAAAGACGAAGTTTACGATTGGGTAGCCCCATGCAACAGGGTTGTTGTTACCCCAAACACCAACTCCGGTGAAGATTAGGTAGCCAATCATCACTCCAAGCAGAGACATCATGCAAAATGAAACTGCTAGTGCGAAGTACCACGACTTTGGTGCTCTTGAGCTCTCGTTCGCTTTTAAAATGTCATCAGTGACTGATCCAAAATCTTCATGATTCAAGACCAGTTGCGATCGCTGGCGTGGGTCTTCCCCTGTGTTGACATTTGTGTCGCCAAGTTCATTAACAGGAACAGTAGTCATTAGTGATGACCCCCTTCCGTACTGACTGCACCATCAACAGGATTCGTCACTCTCGCAAGATATTTCGTGCGTGACTTAATGTTAAGTTCTTCGAGCATCTCGTAGGATCGTTTCTCATTTTGAAGTTTTGACACACGGCTCTTCTCATCCATCAAGTCGCCAAAAACAATGGCATCTGCTGGGCATGCTTGTTCGCACGCAGTAACAATTGAACCATCAGGAATAGAAACTCTTGGGTCTGCAGCTTTTTGTGCATCTGTCTTTTTCACCCAAGCGTTCTTGGTTGCGATTTTCACGCGTTGAATTCTCTGTGTGCAATACGTGCATTTTTCCATTACGCCGCGCATTCGTACTGTAACGTCCGGATTAAATTGCATTGCTCTTAAGGTCTTGCCGCCGGACTGTGCCTTCACATAGTAGTCTGGTTGCACTTGCAGCAAACCGGTCGAACGAAGCGGGTCGCGTCGGAAGTAATCGAAGTAATTAAAGCGTCTTACCTTAAATGGACAGTTGTTCGAACAATATCTGGTGCCAACGCAGCGGTTATACACCATCGCATTTAAGCCATCAGTGTCATGGACCGTTGCTGCGACTGGGCAAACTTCTTCACACGGAGCATTTTCACAATGGTGACAAGTCAGCGGTTGAATCATCACGCTTTCTAAGTTGTTTTCGTCATACCCGCCATGCCCATTATTCCCAAACGCGAAGTAACGATCAATTCGCAACCAATGCATTTCACGACCCATCAAAACTTGGTCTTTGCCAACAATTGGGATATTGTTTTCGGCATGGCAAGCAGCAACACACGCGTTGCAACCTGTACAAGATGACAAGTCGATTGACATTCCCCATTTGTACTGAGCACCTTCAAATTGTTCTTCTTCATAAATTGAAAGGGAGTGAACAGAGTGCCCAACATGTTTTGGGAATGATGGATCCGCCTTGTATTGATCGAGTGTTGCTTCTCTAAACAAAAGAGGTAAACGATCTTGAGCACCCTTGCCGGGAGTAGTGTCAACACCAAAGTGCATCTGCGTTGTTGCTAGTGGGTAGGTTTGACCTGTCGGTGAAAGCTTGGCAGATGCAGACCATGCGTTCGTTGAAGTACGAAGCGGATAGACATCAACACCTGCTCCAGAACAAACTCGTCCAGCAAATTTCCGTCCGTACCCAATTGGAAGAATAACCACATCATCCGCTGTTCCAGGAACTGGCAAAGCAGCGATTGTTACACTCTTATTACCAACGGTAACTTTTAGCATATCGCCTTGTTTGACGCCTAAGCCATCTGCGGTCTTTGGCGATATCAGTGCTGCATTATCCCATGTAAGTTTAGTAATCGTGTCTGGTAATTCTTGCATCCAACCATTGTTGGCGTGTCGCCCATCCCAAGTAGAGTTCGACGGAACAAAGCAAGCCGTATAGCCAACACCACCAACAATTGAGCCGCCACTTGGTGCTCGCCTGTTTACAGGAGGTTTTTCTAGCATCGCTGTGTTTGCAACAACGCCGTCATGTACAGCTGAACGCCATCTAGGATCCCAACCGTCTGCAGATTTTCCAAATATTGTTTGCCTAACTAGAGATTGCCCTTCCGTGTTATCTTCACCTGCAAGGATTGCAAGAAGTTCTATTGCACTTAACCCATCAAAGAGTGGTTGAATGAGTGGCTGTCCAACGCAAACGGTTCCATCTGCTGCTAGTCCATCGCCCCATGATTCAAGCCAGTGGGCTGAGTTGAGGTGCCATTTGCACACTTTTGATGTTTCATCTTCTGTGTGTGAGAGATGAATTGAGAACGGCAACGCTTTTATTGCACTTGCCATGTTTAAGTCCGCCGGAGCATCAAACGCTGGGTTGCCACCAATTACGATGACACCCTCAATTGATTTGTTTTGCATTGCCGCAGCAAGTTCTTGAATTGATGCATTATCACCAAAACTGCCTGATCGATATGAAACAGTTGTTCCAAGGGCACCTAGTTTTTCATTTATGAGTGCTGCAAGGTAATGCACTGAGGCGGGCTGACTTGCGCCAGCAAGAACTAATCCATGTTTACCTGCGTGTTGCAAGTCCGTTACCAAACTGTCGGCCCAATCAAATTGTTCTTGGGTTAGGGAAGGAGCACCGTCGATAGACATGTCAACGTTGGCAATGACTTTTGCTATGTACGTTGCAACCGATGAAACAGCCGCAGGGTTCATTGCGCTGCGTTCATCTGATTTTGCCCCAGTAACTGAAAGCGACGGTTCTGCAATCCAGACCCGATTCATCTTTCCATGTTTTACTGCACGGCCTTGTGCCCAGCCCCTTGTGTTTGGAACTTGCATTGGTCCAGCGCCAAGGAAGTCGGCGTCGAGTGAAACAATGACTGAAGCGTTTGCAATATCATGCACCGGAATCCAGTTGCCACCAAAGGCGCTGTTCAAGCCACTGCGCTGATTTGTGTTTGCAAGCGGAGCGTATTCAACCCACATCGCTTGCGGGTTTTTCTTCATAAACGCTCGTCGCATTCTGTCAAAAGTTGGTGAACTAGATGGTTCTGTTACAACCGCAATTCCCTTACCTTCTTTTGGAAGGTAAGAGCCAATCCATTCTTTGAAAGCCACGATTGAAGAATCCTTGCCCTCGTACGTTGGCTTGCGACTTCTATCTGGCTCGTATAAATCTAAAATCGAAGCTTGGGTAAACGCATCTGTTGCTCCGTTGCTATCTGGATGTTCAGGATTGCCCTCAATTTTCGTGGGACGGCCATCATTGCTCGTCACAAGTACGCCTTGGGAAACTCCTCCAAAATCAAAACAACTTGCATAGTGTTCTGGAATGCCTGGCATTGTGCCTTCGGGACGGTGGGCGTACGGAACGATGTGCTCCTTTGGCCACCTGCGACATCCAGCAACGCCAAGCCCAGCGAGTGCCATAGATGCACCCATAATTTTCAAGAAATGTCTACGGTCATCTCCAGTGGCGAGCAGTTCGCTTGCGCCATCTGGAAATTCGCCCTTAATTTTTGTTTGAAAATCTTCGCTAGCAACAACTTCGTCAAGCGATCGCCACCAAGTTTTACCGTTTTTATGTGGTTCATTTAACGATGACATGTAGAGCAATCCTGTGATGGGTTCAAATTATTATGCGTTCGCCACGATGCGCTATCAGCAATCCGTTCAGCTGCAGACATATCAAGTCCCCAATCAAGTTGGGTCACAAGACTTGGATTTCGGACATGTGGATCAGGGTTTCGGTGACATTGAAGACACCAACTCATACTTAGGGTTTCGTGCTGATAGACAACATCCATTGTGTCAACACGTCCGTGACATTCAACGCAACTCACACCACGAGTTACGTGTGCACTATGGTCAAAGTACGAGTATTGAGCAAGGTCGTGCACTCGTACCCACTCGATTGGATTGCCAGTCGTGTAACTTTCATAGAGTGGCTGTAGGTTTTCACTTTGTGGATGAATTTGTGCGTGACAATTCATGCATGTTTCTGTTGGTGGAATTGCGGCGTGCGCGGTTTCTTCAACAGTGTTGTGACAATACCGACAATCTAAACCAAGTTCACCAGCATGAAGTTGATGACTAAACGGTATTGGTTGTTCTGGCATGTAACCAACATCTGTTGCTTGAGGACTAAAACCATACGCAACAACAATCGCAATGTACAACGGAGCAGTTGCGCCAACGAGGATAATTGCAGGCAGTGCAAGGTTCGTCCAACGTGGAAATGTAAATCGTTGTTGAGTCATTTTTGAGATAAGCCTTAAGGAATTCCTATTGCGGTCTAAAACGAAAGAACCCCAGCCAATGCTGGTTCAAAGTAAGTAATAAAGTCGGTTATAATAGTGGGGTTGTGAGTATCATCAAGTGCGATAGCGCCACTATTCACAAAGTTCCTTCCTTCATAAAAACCATATACAAGACACTTTTATCGTGTTCCGATTGCGGCGCCTCTTCTTAAGTAAGAAACTCTGACATCAAAGATTGAAAAAGCGAGTTGCATTCTCGTCACTTTTCTCCTCAAATTCTCGTGTGCTTAGAGTAAATAAATCAGCAAGAAAGGCAGCTGTGTACACGACGTTCTTGGGTTCATTTGGTCGAATTTTGCGTACTGGTTCTGGAGAAAGATAGGGAGCATCCGTCTCGACCATTATTCTTTCTAGAGGCACAAGTCGTGCTGCTGCAGCAACTTCCATTGCATTTTTGTAGGTCACAACACCCGTAAAACTCACCATAGCACCAAAATCTAAAATCATTCGAATATCTGCTTCCGTCTCCGTGAAGCAGTGAAAAACGAATCGATCTCCAGGTAGCGAACTTGATCGAAAAGTTGGCAGTAAATCACTAACGGCTTTTCGGCAATGCACAATAATTGGACGATTATCGTCCTTTTTACCCTCAATAAGGGCGATATGCTCTTCTAGGAGTTGCTGTTGTAGCTCAAATTGTGGCTCTGAATAATGTCGATCTAGCCCTAATTCACCCCAAGCTACACATTTTGCATCCTTCGATGCTTCGTCAACAGCCCTCCAGTTCCAAAGACCATCTGCGTGCAATGGATGTATGCCTGAAGAAAAAAACACGCGTTCATGCTGTTGGGCAACTTGCCTTGCAACAAGGGCATCCTCACCATCAGTAGCAACAGTTATCAGAGTATGCACTCCAACTCGTTTTGCATCTTCAACAACTTCTTCCACACGAGAAAGTAATTGTGAGTTTGTAAGGTGGCAATGAGTATCAATCATTTAGTTGATTCCATATCGAATTTGGTCTATCTATGGAATCAACTTGTTCGAGTGGGATTAGAAGGGTTTTGCTTTCTTCCATATCAACCTGTAACTGGCTTCCCCCCTTCAGTTCACCATCAAGCACACAGCGTAATCGAAGGGTCCACACGTTTGGAGTCATCCTATGAGGATCGCCGGCGGTTCCCAACATCCAAGAATCTGTCTCAACAATCACATTATCTGGCGGGATAAATGTTGGCATTGGAGGTTTCGATAATTCAAACCACTCCACACTCAGAACGCTAATCGTACCCTCTTCCATGCCATCAACAACCTTGATAGTCGGAGGAAGTGACCGCATTCGCTGTACAAATCGGCCCGCACCTTCAATATGAAGAACCACTACCTCCCCCGTTTCAAACACTAGCCGTACCTTTGAACTGCGGTATCGACTCCGCTGTAATTTTAATGTAACTGGAACAGCCAAAACTTCTCCATCAGGAACCGCCTCAGTTGGCCAATCGGCTGTTGTGCAACCACAAGATGGAACCGCGCTCTTCAGTTTTAGCGTGTGACCACTGGAGTTTGTAAGAAGAAACGTATGTTCCAAAACTGTGTGCGGGCGTTCTATAGAAACCACTCCGAAATCAAACGACTTTTCGCCTTTCAGAGAGGAACCAAAGAAACCAAGGGAATAACTCAAAATCAGAGTGATAACCAGTAGACATACAATGACGACCACACTCAACACTATATGTATGCTCTGTTTGCTCATGTAAATAGGCATTTTACCCTGAACAATGTAATGTTGCCCTGCCAATTCGGCACGCTGACCCTCATTTAAAGTACAAAAAACCAAAGATGTTTGGTATCTATCTTGTACCTATGATGTGAACTATGAATATGGATAAATTTACTACGCTCGCGCAACAATCGCTCTCAGAAGCCCTTTCAATTGCAACCACAATGCAACACGCAGAACTTGCGCCGTTACATCTGCTCAGTTCTTTACTAGCAGATGACGGTGGTATAGTGAAGTCCATCATCAATCGAGCAGGTGGAGATGCATCAAGGGTTTCCGAACTTGCAACTGCACAACTTAACCGCATGCCCACCGTTTCTGGAACACAACCACAAACCTCACCAGCGGTAATGAGCATATTACAAAATGCGATGAACACTGCTCAAACAATGGGCGATTCCCATACAACTGTAGAACACCTCTTACTGACACTTGCTAGCGACAAAAGTGATGCCAAGGAAGTCCTTGAATTAGGCGGTGTCACAACTACAACTCTAAAAAATACAATCGAAACAATTCGAAGAGAATCTGGAGTTACAAATGTTACCGATGCAGGTGGCGACAACCAGTTTGAAGCATTATCAAAATATGGCATAGACCTGAACGAACTTGCTCGCATCGGAAAACTTGACCCTGTCATTGGCAGAGATGAAGAAATTCGTCGTTGTATGCAAGTTCTTAGCCGCCGTTCAAAAAACAATCCTGTTCTTATTGGTGAACCTGGTGTTGGCAAAACTGCAATTGCTGAGGGTCTGGCTCAACGAATCGTAAATAATGATTGCCCATCAAGCATGCGAGAGTCAACCATTATTGCCCTAGATGTTGGACAACTTCTAGCGGGTGCAAAGTTTCGGGGTGAATTTGAAGAACGGCTTAAAGCAGTCCTTCGTGAAGTTACAGCAAGTGAAGGAAAAATAATTCTCTTTATTGATGAACTCCACACAATTGTTGGTGCAGGTGCAGCCGAAGGAGCTATCAGTGCAGGGAACTTGCTGAAACCAGCATTAGCTCGTGGAGATTTACGATGCATCGGTGCAACTACACTTGATGAATTTCGCAAACACATTGAAAAAGATGCAGCATTTGAACGCCGCTTCCAGCCAATTCTGGTTGACCAACCCACAGTCGAGGAAACCGTCGCTATCTTGCGAGGATTAAAACCACGATACGAAGCACACCACGGTGTTCGGATTCAAGATGGTGCAATTGTTGCTGCAGCAAAATTAAGCCAACGCTACATCACCGATCGTTTTTTACCCGACAAAGCTATTGATTTACTTGACGAAGCTTCAAGCCGCTTATGTTTAGAAAATGATTCGATACCAACTGAACTGGATGAACTGAGAAGGCGAATATTACAACTAGAAATTGAACGTGAAGCACTTAAAATTGAAACCGATGCTGATTCAATTGAGCGTCTTAATAAGGTTGAAGCAGAAATTGCTGAACTCAGTGAGCAGAATATTGAAATCACTGCTCGTTGGGATGTTGAAAAGGCAGAGCTCGATGAAATTCGCGCAACAAAAACAGAAATTGATGCAAAACAAACTGAGTTAACTCAAGCGCAGCGTAGAGGGAATCTTGAAGGCGCAGCAAAAATTCAATATGGTGAAATACCAAAACTTGAATCGCGATTGAATGAAGCTGAAGAAAAACTTAAAGACCGAAGAGAACGCGGATTAAATATGGTACGCGAAGAAGTTGATTCTGAACAAATTGCAGAAGTCGTTGCGAGGTGGACGGGCATTCCCGCATCACGGCTGACTGAAGGGGAAATAGAAAAATTATTGAGCATGGAATCTGTTCTTAAACAACGAGTTGTCGGACAAGAAGAAGCTCTAGAAGCTGTTTCTGAAGCTGTCCGTCGAAACCGTGCTGGTCTAAGCGAAGAATCAAAACCTATTGGCTCATTTTTATTCCTAGGACCAACTGGCGTTGGGAAAACAGAACTTTGCAAAGCCCTTGCTGAATTTTTGTTTGATACTGAAGATGCAATGGTTCGGATTGACATGAGTGAATACATGGAACAACACGCTGTTGCACGATTAATTGGAGCACCTCCCGGATATGTTGGGTATGAAGAAGGTGGACGTTTAACAGAAGCGGTGCGACGAAGACCGTACTCAGTCATTTTGTTCGATGAAATGGAAAAGGCCCACGAAGATGTTTCAAATGTTTTACTTCAAGTACTTGATGATGGTCACCTCACCGATGGACATGGGCGTACCGTGGACTTTAAAAACACGATTATCGTCATGACAAGTAACTTAGGCTCCTCCGAACTTCTGACAATGTCTACGAGTGGAGCTTCTCAAGATGAGATTAAAGAAAGTGTGCTTGGCATTCTTAAACGAAGTATGAGGCCAGAACTAATCAATCGTATTGATGACACGATAGTATTCCACCAACTTACTCAAGAACAACTTGGTGGCATCGTTAAAATTCAACTTCGACATCTTAAAACCAGACTTGCCAATCGAGGAATCTCGCTTATAGTTAATGACGAAGCGACTGCAGCCCTTTGTGAAGAAGGTTACGACCCACAATTCGGTGCACGCCCATTAAAGAGAGTGATTCAACATAAGCTTGAAAACGCTATCGCTCTTGGCATCCTTCAAGGCGATTATGAAGCCGGCGATACGATTGAAGTTGGGTGTTCGGGAGACAATTTGGTGTTCTCCAAGCTTGATAGCACACCCTGTTCGACGGTCTAAGCAAAGTAGTCGTACAATCCTCGTATGACACTACTCTGCAAGACTGCTGGCGAATCACATGGACCATGCGGAATCGCATTGATTGAGGGACTTCCTGCAGGTCTTTCACTTGATACGTCCTTTATCAATAATGAACTGAAAAGACGCCAAGGTGGGTATGGTCGAGGTGGAAGACAAAGTATTGAACACGATGAAGTCGAGTTTCTTGCTGGTGTTCGAAACGGATTAACGACTGGGGCACCTATTGTTATTCAAATTGCAAATAAAGATAATCGACTTGATGATGCAGAAACTACGCCTCCGATACATCGACCAAGACCTGGGCATGCTGATCTTGCTGGCGCAGTAAAGTGGCTTACGAACGATTGCCGTAACACTCTTGAACGGGCAAGCGCGAGAGAAACTGCTGCTCGAACTGCTGCTGGTGCAGTTGCAAGATGTTTTCTTCGTGAATTCAACATAGAAGTATTCGGCTTCGTTAGATCGATGCTAGATGCACACGCTCCAACAGAAGTAACATCGGAAAACTGGAAGAGCGTTCGGGACGATCGGGATGACTCTGATGTGTATTGCCCAGATGATGCCACATGCAAAGCAATTATTTCACAAATTCGAACAGCAAAAGAAGAACAAGATACAGTCGGGGGATTGTGTGAAACGCATGTATTTGGTTGTCCCATAGGATTGGGGTCTTGCTGTTCGTGGCAAGAAAAATTAGACGCAAAACTCGCCGGTGCCGTGATGGGTATTCAAGCATTTAAATCTGTTGAGATTGGATTGGGTGCGCAGTGCGGGAATCGAATGGGCTCGCAAGTACACGATGCTATTATTTATGACGCAAATAAAATTCAAGAAAACCACTTCGGATTCACGCGTCCATCAAATCATGCCGGTGGTATTGAGGGTGGCATGAGTAACGGAATGCCAATAGTTGTTCGAGGAACAATGAAACCAATAGCAACTCTCTTGCAAGGTATGGATAGTGTTGACTTACAAAACGGTGATAGCGTGCGTAGTGATTACGAAAGATCGGATGTTTGTGCTTTACCAGCGGCCAGTGTAGTCATGGAAAATGTTGTTGGGCTTGAAATCGCCAGTGCATTTCTTGAAGCGTTTAGCGGAGCAACTATGGAAATGGTCCGCACATCTTTCGATAACTATTGTGAAGCTGCTCGAAAGATTATTCCATCATGACATTACTTATTGCGTCGGTTCACGGAGCAATTCCTGAAAAACTCGACGGCGCAGATCTTCTTGAAATTCGCATTGACGGGATGGAAACAGAAGAATGCATTGAACAGTTGCCTTCTATTCTCAAAGCATCACCACTTCCCACAGTTCTAACTTGTCGAAGTGTAGATGAGGGTGGGATGTTTGAAGGCGAAGAAGAAGAACGCTTTGCGATGTATCAAGCTGCGTTGCAATCTGACTCGCCACCAAAATATATTGATATTGAACACGAATCTCTCACTCGGCATCCACTTTTACTCGATTTGGTAAAAACAGAAACTACAGGAATTATTTTGTCATGGCACGACATGAAAGGGAGGCCCCCCGATTTACTACAACGCGCAGCCGCCATGCAAGACATCCCTGAAGTTGACATTGTAAAGATGGTGTGGCGAGCACGTTCAATTCGTGACAATCTTGAAGCATTTGATTTGTTACAGTCACGGCAACAACCAATGATTGCGATGTGTATGGGAGAGTATGGAATTATGAGTCGGGTGCTTGCCCCCAAGTTTGGAGGGTTCGCAACATACGCTGCGGTTGAAGGGCTAGAACCAACTGCATCGGGACAACCAACAGTTCAAGAATTGCGCTCGAAATATAGTTTCGACACGATAGATGCCAACACCAAGGTTTATGGAGTCATAGGTGACAACGTGGCGCATTCTGCTAGTCCTATGTTTCATAACGCTGCATTCCAAGCGGCAAATAAAAACGCCGTGTATCTTCCATTACTAATTCCGCGGGGCTGGGAGCATCTCAAAGCATCACTTAGTGATTTACAACAATATAAAGCATTAGACTTCTCTGGAGCAAGCGTTACTATTCCCCACAAGGAAGAGATGATAAAACTCGCAACCTCTTGCGACGAGATAAGCACAACCGTTGGCGCAACCAATACGATTACTCTTGGGCACGATTCAATACAAGCAAGCAATACGGACGTTTCAGCACTTTTGACTTTTTTCAAAGAAGCATCAAGTATTTTAATTCTCGGTGGTGGCGGAGTTGCCCGCGCAGCAATCGTCGCAGCAAAAAACTGCGGTGCTAAAGTATTTATTGCGACACGCCGTGCTGAACAATCTAATTCCCTTGCGAAAGAGTTTTGTTGCCAAGTTGCAAGTGAAGAAACAAATAACATTGACACTGTTATAAATTGCACCCCAGTTGGCATGGAGGGCGGAAATGCTCCAAATGGAAACGCGCTCCTAACACTTGCTCCATGGTTCACACTTACATCTTCTACTCAAGTTATCGACACGGTATACAAGCCTAAAACCACGCCATTACTTGCAATGGCAGAAGCTGCCGGCTGCCCCATCATTCATGGGGAAGAAATGTTTCGTCTTCAGGCAGCAGCACAACAAGAACTATGGCAACAAACATAACCTATTCTGGCTCAGAGCCAAGTTGGCTCAGAGCCAAGTTGGCTCAGAGCCAGAATTATTTCAAGTTGAACAATGCTAAGACATCGGAAGATGAGGTGAATGGTGTATCCGCTTGAATACGAACTATTCCAAATGGTGCCCTGATATCTATGCCTAGGGAATCTACTCCAACCACAAATGGATCTGATACTTCGACATTTGTTTTCGAGGAACACACCAAACGAATCGTGTCTTTATTCTTATTTAACTGCTTGCACAATGAGACTTCATCTTCAGACAACAAATTTTTTCTAGTAAGTGTTTCACCATCAATAAACATCTCATGAAATCGAGCTGCGTCTATGTCAACAATCGCCCACTGTACATCTGGTGGTTCTCCGTGATATACCTGCCACCGATCTGCAAGAGTTCCATCATCGCCATTCTCTAAAAATTGGCGTAATGAAACATGCATCTCCATGCAATCTTCCGCGTACTCGGGAACATACATAATCGTGTCGCACGGTTGTAACATCGCAACCATTGACGAAATAACGAGCCGCCCATCAGGAGCAATAATGTATGAAATATCTTGACTGTTTTCTCCGAACCGTAACGTCGCTGTTGAGTTGCTTCGCAGAAAAGCCCAAGCAGCATCGCTAGCTTTTTGTTCATCATACGAATCCATGACTATTTTCTACGCATGGCTTTTTCAATAGCAACAACTGATTTTGGAATATTCTTCGACAAGTTTTTGTGCCCCTTTGCAGTCACCACAATATCGTCCTCAATGCGAATACCAATTGCTTCATCGGGCAAGTAAATACCTGGCTCAATCGTGATTACAGCTCCAGCTTCAAGTGGTGCCATCGGACCGCAACGATCATGTGTTTCTAACCCCAGATGGTGCCCAATACTATGAATAAAATTATCACCGTATCCCGCCTTCACAATAACTGCTCGAGCCACAGAATCGAGTTCACCCAAAGTAACACCGGGCTTCACTGCTTTAATCGCACTCTCCTGTGCTTTTAGAACAATTTCATACACTTCTTTTTGTCGCTTAGTAAATTTTCCTGAAACTGGAACAGTCCGAGAAATATCCGCGCCGTATCCAGCATGAAATGCTCCAGAATCAATGCACACCACATCGCCATCAACAAGGTCGTTGATATTTTCTTTGTAATGAAGCACAGTACTATTTATTCCACCGCCAACAATCGAAGGAAACGCACTTCCACGACCACCCGCCATCGCATAGCCGTGTTCTAAAGTTGCTTGAACTTGATATTCGTTTACACCTTCTTCCAAAAACAAGAATGCATCTGCAAATCCCTTCGCAGTCATGTTTACTGCTTCTTGGATTGTTTTAATTTCAGCAGAAGACTTCACGCTTCTCAATTTTGGAATTACCCAAGATTTATCAATGAGTTCCCCTTGTCCAGAACGTGCAAGGACCTTGTTCCACAATTCAACATCTTTTGAAACGGGCTGATCTATGTTCGCGTGAGGCATCAATGTTGCAAACTGTGTATTTCTTGAGGCCACATCCTCAAGCACAGGTGCGAGTGAGCGTGTCCGCATAATAGTTGTCAACCCAGTTGATTCACGAAGCGAACTTCCTAAGGGTTTTCGTAGTCCATCCCACTGTTCAAGTTCGGGGTCTCTTGCTTGTAGAAATAAAACTGATTGGCGCGATTTTGTAGGATTTTTAGGATCCAACAACAACATCGCGCCTGGCTCATTTGCTATGCCAGTTAGATATTCAAAATGTGCATGAGCTCGCCACGAAGTGCTTAATTCGCCATCACTATCCCCAGCAATAACTATGCCCACCGCACCCTTCAACGCTTTTAATACTTGTGAACGCCTCTTACTGTATTCTTTTAAGGGAATCATCACCGGGTTTCTTTCAATTGAGAAACAACATCGGTGCTACTTCTTCCGGGTCGCTCCGACAGTAATTGAATTTCAATACCAAGTTCCTTTAGCAAACTGTATTCGTTGATTTCTTCTGGAACATAATCACCACCCTTAACATACAAATCTGGTCGAACACTCTTAATCAATTCACTTGCTGTTGGCTCTTCAAACTGCACGATATAACTCACGCATTGCAATTCTGCAAGAATATCCATACGTTCATCAGCAGTATAAATCGGGCGTCCTTCACCTTTTTGCAAAGCAACTTGCTCATCGCTATTCACCCCAACTATTAAGATGTCTCCAAGTTTTGCGGCTTCTCGTAAATAAGAAACATGACCTGCATGAATTACATCAAAGCAACCGTTCGTAAGAACAACTCGTTGACCAATCTCTTTTGCTGCTGCAATTTCAATTGCAAGATCTTCCGAAGAACGAATTTTTCCATTGCTATCCGCTTGCATTGATAGCAACTCTTTATGAATTTGCGACATTGGAATTGGGGTTGCACCAAACTTTTCAACCTCAAGACCAGCGGCAACATTTGCTAACTCAACACACTCTTTCCAATCAAGGTCCCCGCCACGACCAACTGCAATTGCAGCTAAAACAATATCACCAGCACCCGTCACATCGTAGACAGATCGTGCACGAGTTGGAACATGTATCGCTTTTTGGCCACTTTCCTTCAACACCGCGCCATGACGATCAAGGGTTACGACTGCTGCGTGCATGTGTAATGATTCGCACATCGTTGTAGCAAGAGTTGCTGCACCTTCAAGAGGGTTCGCGTCATCTAATCTACTACCCGTTGCTTTTTCAGCTTCGGTTCGATTTGGTGTAATTGCCGTAGCGCCCGCATACTTTGAATAATCTTCGATGCCCGCAGGGTCAACAATAACTTCTATTCCTGCATCTTTGCAATGTTCAATAATACGAACGCACAGCGCTTCAGCTACTACGCCTTTTCCATAATCTTCAATGCAAACAACATCAAACTTATTTATTATTTCATTTAGTCTGCTTATCAATACTTCGGCGTACTCGCTTTTCAACGGCTCCCGAGATTCATGATCAACTCTAAACATCTTTTGTGGGTGGCGATGTTGAGCAAGACCAACAATACTTCGTTTCACTGTGGTTGGGCGATCTTCAACTCGTAAAATGTTTGATGAATCAATTCCTTCTGAAGTAAGTAATTGTATTAACAGCTCCCCCCCCTTATCGTTTCCAACTACACCCAAACACTCCACATTGGCATTCATTGCTACGAGACACCTTGCCACATTCGCGGCACCCCCAAGTCGAGATTGTATGGATCGAACTTCAAGTACGGGCACTGGGGAATCTGGGCTTAACCGCTCAGCATCACCTGAGACAGTTTCGTCTAGCATCAAGTCACCAATGACGAGAATTGAGGGTCTTTGAATTTGCAATACTTGTGTAAGAAGGTCGCTCATATGTTCATCGTATCTTGAATACGCTTAGAAGTTTGGCTTCTAGTGCCTTCGCCCCGTCCACGACCTCTAATTCAAGGGTTGGAACAATTATTGGACATTGCAATGCTTTCAAATCGATGACATCTTTTGCTTTTACCCAATCTTTGAGTGTCATAACAATGGCATCCACTTTTGGAGAAATTGAGGTTAATTCAGCAATTTCTTCGTTTGAAAACGGTTGGTGATCACCAGCATCCATCTGGGAAGAAATTTTTGCCCCAATCCGAACAAGCGCTTCAATGACTGAGCCGGGATAACCAATTCCCAAGCGAACTGCAACGGAACGACCTGTTAACCAATCAAGAGTTTTGATACTTGTTCCAGTTTCATCATGCAATTCGAGACCTGACCAGTGATGTGTAGTCCAAGCGACAGGTGGGTAACCCGAGACATTTTCAACAACTTGAGCAAAGTCTGGATTTATTCTTTGAGCATGGCTAACAACCACAGCATCTGCACGTTTCAAACCACCAACTGGTTCTCGTAGCCAACCAGCAGGAAGCATTCGTTGTTTGAATGGGTCACGTAAATAATCCATCACAACAATATCCAAATCTCGAGCAATTCGTCGATGCTGAAATCCATCATCCATCACAAAACAATCTGCTTTACCTCCTCCATCAATATATTCGTTAACCTTTGCCACTCTGTCTGCGCCAACAATTACTTCAATGTCATGGAGTCGCTGCCGGTATTCCACCGCTTCATCCGCACTCTCTGGGTCGACCGCAGCATAACCACGCATCACAATCACTGGGTTGTGTCCATGTTCTCTTAATCGACGAACAATCCAAGTTACTAGAGGGGTTTTACCTGTGCCACCAACCGTTAGGTTCCCAACTGCAATCACGGGGCGACCAACCGTGTGTACATTTTTCCCTCGATCGTAATAACAATTACGGATATCTACAATTTTTCCATACAACCACGATGCAGGTATTGCAAAAAAATCTAACCAACTCGGAAGAGGGGTTCGCATTAGTCTCTATCCCGAGCCAGTTCTTGTTGAATTCTGTTCATTGGTAATCCCATAACATTTGTCGGGTCGCCTACACAAACAATTGGCCAACCAGCATTGACTCGATCACTAAGATTGTATCCTCCTGCCTTGCCCTCCCAATTCGAAGTACGAAGGTATTTTTCAATTTCTTCATCATCAATCGATCCGATTGTAATTTCGGAACATTCATAACCACAACTCAAGTGTTGTAAATTTACTGAAGAAAGACACCAACCGGTGAGAACATCGTGAGTTCGATTCAGCATCGAGTACAACATATCCCTTGCTTCTTCTTCACTTTTTGGTTGGCCGAGAATTTTCTCATCAATAACACACACGGTGTCTGCAGCCAAAACTGTTCCACTATTTTTATCGAGTCGTTGTGCCACATTCTGTGCTTTCAAAACAGAGAGTGATTGCACCCATCGCTCCACTGACATTGTTCCACAAGTAAAAACACCATCATCACAGCGTGGAGGAGAAGATATAACCTCTATTCCACTTTCTTTAAGAAGTTTCTCCCGCCTAGGAGATGAACTTGCCAAAAAAATGGGTTTCTGCCATCGATTCATTCAATGTCCTGTTTGCAAATAGTTTCGATGCGATCAATGACTTCTTGAATATCTATCTGTTGCATTATTTGGTTACCAGCACAATCACGGTAATTCACTTCACCATACTCTACATCAGCAGCAATCACAGAGTTATCACATTTGTATGGTCCAACCTTACTTGGGTCGGTAGGACCAAACAACCCAACACACGGCCTATTAAAACCAACAGCAATGTGGAGTGCTGCCGAATCGTTTGCAACTACGAAGGTCGAGGAGGTGATAACTGCCATCAACCGTCCAATTGTCATTTCGGGCAGGACATTAATTACTTTAACGTGCTCAAGCAACGGGGCAATTTGATCTCTTTCGTGCGGTGCACCAACAATTACAACCTGCAATCCTTTTTCCACAAAATGGTCTGCAAGAGAAACAAATCGCTCAACGGGCCACTGCTTACTTTTCCATCGAGAGGTTGGGGCGAGGACAGCATATGTAGTAACCCTGTTTTTTTCTTTGAATGATTCCCACCAGACCTCGTCCTGCTTGTGCGTATAAAGTTGCATGTCAGTAATTGATGGTGCTCCAGCTGCTTCACTTAACGCAAGCATTTGGTCAACTGTATGCTTGCAATTGGATTGCACTTTTTTTGTATATCCAAGCCAGCCAAATTCTCGCGCAGATGCCAAGCCAATTCGAACTCCAGCGCGAGTAGACCACGTAAATATGCCACTGCGACCTAAACCCTGTCCATCAATTACAAGGTCGTATTTCTTCGATTTTAAGATTCGAAGAAATCTTAATGTCAAGAATAAACCTTTTGGTGTATACCATCGCCTCATTGCCTGCCGTGGGAATGGGATGACGTTTTCTATGGCGGGGTGTGCTGAAACTGCATCTACAAATTCTGTTTGCACAAGCCAATCAATCGATGCCTCTGGCCACCGCTTTTTAAGGCTTGTAACAACAGAAACGCTACGACACACATCGCCAAGAGCACTAGGCCGTATAAATAAGATGCGTTTTGGTGTGTTACAAGACATGTGAATGTGCATCGTACCTTGCCAATCATTCTGCTGAAAATAGATATTCCTCGGATGTTCGACTTGACAGATGCCCTTCTGGTAACAATAGTCTACTCGGAGCATTATTCGAAGATGGCTGAAGACCAAAAAAACCAGAAAGATGATGAAAACAAACCAAGTACCCGGAGTGGAAGTTCTTCAAACTCCAACGGTGATCGCAGTGGTAGCCCTGGCGCTTCAACATTTGGGTTTGAAACAATTCTTGGAAAACTTGTGGTTGACAATGGGCTTGTTACTCCAGAAGAACTGAGCGAGTGCTCTAGTCTATTACAGGATTCTGATGGCCAGGCAACTGGCCACACGCTCGCTGACATTTTAGTGAATCATGAATTTTTAACACGTCGCCAACTTGATCGTCTTCAAACGGATTTTGATACTCGAAAGTCGACACAACGGATTCAGGGTTATCGAATCATCCGAAAACTAGGCGCTGGTGCAATGGCCACGGTTTTTCTTGCACAACAAGAAAGTCTTGATAGACCTGTTGCAATTAAAGTATTGCCAAAGAAGTTTTCTGAGAATGAAGATTTTCTCCAAAGGTTTTACAAAGAAGGTCGAGCTGCTGCAAAGTTAAATGACGCAAATATTGTGCAGGCGTACGACGTTGGTCAGTCTGGGGAATACCATTACTTTGTAATGGAATATGTTGACGGGACAACTGTTCACGACCTTATTGTTGAAAAAAAGAAACTAACCGAACAAGAGGCAATGCCCATTATTCGACAAGTAGCAAAAGCTCTTCAACACGCTCATCAACGTGGCTTCATCCACCGAGATATCAAGCCTAAAAATATTATGATTGCTAAGAATGGTGATGTAAAACTTGCAGACCTTGGGTTGGCACGTGCGTTGAATGATCGTGAAGCGGCAGAAGCTGAAGCTGGGCGTGCGTATGGCACCCCCTATTACATTAGCCCTGAGCAAATCCGAGGGAAAAAAGAAATTACACCTGCTGCTGACCTGTATGGTTTAGGTGCAACGCTTTACCACATGGTGACTGGCAATGTTCCATTCCCTGGCAAAAACCCATCTGATGTTATGCATCGCCATTTGAAAAAGAAACTTGTTCCTCCTGACCATATCAACTCGACATTGTCACCAGGTTTTTCACAAATTATCGAAATGATGATGGCGAAAGATCTTTCTCAAAGGTATCAAAACGCCCACGATTTAATTGAGGATTTGGATGCTGTTGCAGCTGGAGGCTCACCTCAGTTTGCACAACCTACATTAGACTTTGCAAAACTCGCCGAAGTTGCAAAAACTTCCTCAGAACATGCTCCTGTTGCTCAATCAAAGGGACATGACTCTGCAAAGAGTTCATTGGCTTCTTGGATGCCAACAATTATTGTTGCGGGCGCAATAAGTTTTCTTCTTAATCTAGTGTTACTCATCCTACTTATTACGTAGCAATCGTACTAACTCAAGAACAACATTTTTGTTGTTCTCTTGCCTTCCAGTCCGAAAGAAAGGCTTCAAGCCCCTTATCTGTGAGTGGATGATTCATCATTTGACTGATCACTTTGAATGGAACGGTCACAACATCAGAACCAACAAGTGCACACTGCACAAGGTGCAATGGGTGGCGTGTGGAAGCAGAGAGAATTTTTGTTTCAAATCCAAAGTTGTCATAAATCGTTCGGATTTGAGTAATAAGTTCCATACCATCTCCACCGATATCATCAATTCGACCAAGGAATGGGCTTACTAAAAATGCGCCTGCCTTTGCAACCATCAGTGCTTGAAGTGGCTGAAAACACAATGTCATATTCACTCGCACACCTCGATCAGAAAGAGTTTTACATGCCTTCAAACCATCCACTGTGCAAGGCAGTTTAATGACAATATTATTAGCGATTTTTAAGAGTTCATTTGCCTCTGCAACCATACCTTCATGTTCGAGTGCTACAACTTCAGCACTTACTGGGCCACTGACAACATCACAAATTTCAGCCATTCGATCATGAAAATCAACGCCCTCCTTTGCAATCAAGCTCGGGTTTGTAGTTACACCGTCTAGGACACCAAGAGCTGCTGCCTCGCGGATTTCATCGATGTTTGCCGTGTCTATATATAGTTCCATATCGGAATCATACCCTCGTCTACCTCTGAGGTCACCTCTGTGTCTACCTCTGAGGTAACCTCAGAGGTCAGGAGGGGATATGATGGGTGGATGAGCTCGATAGAAAAAAAAATAACAGATCTTGGATTCAAACTTCCCATAGCCCCTAATCCTGTAGCAAATTATGTTCCCGCTATTCTTGTAGGAGATGAACTACGCACAAGTGGTCAAATACCACTTGTCGATGGATCGTTACTCTTCAAAGGGACGGTCCCGAGCGTACAGAGCGTAGATAATGCCGCCCAGGCAGCTAAAATATGTGGGTTAAATGCGATTTCGGTTGCTAAAGCTATGCTTAATGGAGACCTTGAACGCATCAAACGAGTCCTTCAACTTCGGGTTTTTGTTGCCTCTGATGCGGGGTTTGAAGATCACTCAATAGTAGCCAATGGTGTGAGTGATTTGATGGTCGATATTTTCGGAGAGTCGGGCCGACATATCCGAGTTGCAATGGGATCTATTGGTCTTCCCCTCGGTTCCACCGTTGAGGTCGAAGTGATCTTCCAAGTTCATACCAACGATTGATATTATCGGACGCTAGTGCTTTTCTTTCTATAAATCGACCTTTTTTTGACTTGACTGCATCCACTATTCAATCAAGAATGTATATGTAGATATTCTGGGTAAATATGACCGGCGTGGCAACTTTATTATCGCGATTCAGTTGACCGCACTTATTGCCCTACGGGGCACAATCATTACGCCGCACTGGTCGACATTTCGACGCCACTCCACCTTGTTGGTGCGAGATTGGCATGTGCGGCGGATTTTCTCAATTCGAATTCTCGATGAGGACCGCCACGAATTCACGTTGTTATGAGACAACTTACAATTCGTCACGCTGTTTTGTTTTGGTATTTGCATAGTGCTTGTTCTGCTTTTCTTCGAGTCAGGGAAGTTGCAAAACACACAACATGTACACGACACAAAGCAGTTCATCATTTCTTCTCATACAAGCATTACGAATGGAGACATTTATCATGAAACGTAATTCTCGAGGCTTTACCCTCATCGAACTCCTCGTCGTTATCGCGATTATCGCGTTATTGATGGGACTCTTATTGCCAGCACTTGCAAAAGCACTCGGCAACGCCCGCGTCCGAAAAGACCAAGGACAACTCAAGGGGATATCATCGTCTTTTTCAATATATGGCGAATCAGACAAAAAGAAACAGTACCCAATCCCAGGTCGCATTAATCGTGAAACTGTAAATATCAATACTGGAAACAACAATGTGTACCAAGGTGTCACGACTGGGGAAGTTCAAGGTCTTGGTGACCCAGATGACACGGTCAACATTAGCGCATGGTTACACTCTTACATGATTGGGGCGAATTACTACGGACCTGAAATTCTTGTCAGTTCAAATGAAAAAAATCCAACTGTTGCAGTTAAAGGTGACGAAGCTGCAAATCCAGAAGAATTAGCATATGACTTCGCTGCTGTCAGTGTTGCTGATGATCAGTACTGGGATCCACTTTTCTCTGCAGACATTACTGGTGAAGGCGGTACAGCAAATGGGGAAGGTGGCCAAGAAGATGTCTGCCACACTTCGTATGCAAACAACGCTCTTTGTGGCAAAAGATTAGATAACTGGAAAGATGGCAGTAGCAACACAGTAATTCTTTCAAGCCGTGGTCCTGAAATTACTACCAGTGGTGACATGACTAGCGATAACTTTTCAAAATCTCCCACACTACTCCTCTATGGTCCTTCAAAACTATGGGAAGGTATTTATGTTGGTGGCGATGGTTCAGCTCATTATGCAAATGACATGTGGCACAACAATAAGGAATACACGTCTAAAGCTGACTGGACAAATTATAAAGACAACACGTTCATGTCTGAGTTTCGAGATTTTGACACTGAAGAAGGGCACGCCTCTGGCGATAACTTCTTGGTGTTGAATGTTGAATCAACAGAATCAGATGTGGTTCCAGTTTATGACACGTTGCTCCCTTAGCAGCTGAACTTAGAATGAAAACTATGAAACAATTATCTCAACAAATTGGAGGTTTCAATCAATGAAACACATAAAGAAACATAAAGGCTTCACGCTTATTGAATTACTTGTTGTAATGTCAATTATTGCGTTGCTATTGAGTATCTTGATGCCAGCACTTGGTCGTGCGAAGGCAGAAGCAATGCTCACAAAAGATCAGTCCCAGATTAAAGCTGTTTTTTCTGGTTTTTCTTTCTGGACAGGATCACATAATGGCAGATTTCCAATTCCTGGACTCGCAGCACGCCTACCCACTCAGGGCGGGTCTGGACCAATTATAAAAGGTCGTGGTCCAGAAGATTTTACTAAAAATGATCACGCATCAGTTTTGTCTATGTGTGTGATGCAAAACCTATTTACAACAGACATTCTCTACGCCCCAACAGAGCAAGGCGACTTTGTATTTCCAATGGAGTCGTATGACTACAATTATTACAATCCAAGCCCACAGGGTGACGAATGGGAACTCTGGGATCCCGAATTCCAAAATGATTTGGAGTCTGCTTGCAACAACAGTTACGGTATTATGCCCGTCACCGGTAAACGAAAACAGCAAAATTGGGGAGTAAGCACTCATTCACCAACATCGTTTGCAATTGTTGGCACTCGTGGTCCAGAAGAAGGCATACCTGATGAATATTCCAGAACAAACCTGTTCCACGGAATTGAACGAGATTGGAAGGGTGCTATCTTCTTTGGCGATGGCCATGGTGATGTTCTTGAAACCTTTTATCCATCAGCCACAACTTATGTCAACGATGGCGGTGTTGCCAGCCCAGACAATATCTTCTTTGAAGAAACAGACCAAGTAACCGACGACGACTACATGACTGGTGGACTTGGACAAGGGCAAGATGTTGTTTTAACCCACGTCATAGAAACCATCGGCAATATCGATGGCACTGACGGTAAGGGCGGACGATGTGATGCATTTTTGCATGACTAAATCCACCTTTTAGCTTTATTGATAAAACGAACCGTAGCACTTGCTACGGTTCGTTTTTTGTGCGGTAATGTCCATAGGATTTGGAATCCCTTCCTCTGCCCTATGATGTGCATATGTTACTGCCAATTGCAACACTTATTCTCGCGCAAACCGCCCCTGTACCTAGTTACAGGCAAGCAACAGATGTCGCTATCATCACGATTGAAGGAGCAGTCGACACCATAACTGCAATGTCATTCAAGCGCCGGCTTGAAGAATCCTCAAATGCAGATGCAATTGCAATCGAACTCAACACGCCAGGTGGTGATTTGATGTCGACATTAGAAATCTGTTACGAAATCAAAAACAACGCTCCAAAAAATACCGTCGCTTGGATTCGCCCTCATGCTTTTTCGGCTGGAACAATTATCGCTCTAGCATGCAGGGAAATTATCGTTGCAAAAGGAAGCACCTTTGGAGATGCCGCTCCAATCAATGCAACGGGCCAACCCATCCCAGCAACAGAACGAGCAAAAATTGAATCTCCCGTCCTTGCAGAGGTAATCGATTCAGCAAGAAGAAACCATTACGATGAACATCTTGTTGAAGCGTTTGTCAGTGTCGGAATTGAGTTGTGGCTCATTCAAAACAATTCCACTGGGGAAGTTGCATGCGTAAATCGGAACGAGTACGAAACTCTCTTTGGCAAGTCACCACCACAACATTTCTCTGCCATTGGAACAGAACAACTAGAATCTACTTTGCTGACACCGTTTTTCGAAACAATCTCTGAACTACAAAGCACCGTACAACCAGATGACCCAACGTGGGATCCTGTTTTTTCTCAACAACTACCTTCAAGTAGGAAACTCTTTTCAGCAAAAGATGCTGCGGATTGGACGCTTGTCAAACAAGTTGTTCCCAATGATCGACTCCTGACACTGAAACCTGCTGAAGGAGCAATGTACGGATTAGTGAATGGTGTTGTTTCTACTGACAAAGAATTACAACAATGGTTTGGTGCAACAACAATTCAAAGGTTAAAGCCAACATGGTCTGAAAATATGGTTGGAGTTCTTATCAGTTGGCCAATTCGCCTTGTTTTAATTGCCCTCTTTTTAATTTGTGTCGTAGTTGAATTCGCAACTGGCGGAACTGGGCTCTTTGGTGTTGGGGCTGCTGTCTCAATGGCACTTCTCCTTGGTGCCCCTTGGCTTGCTGGTCTTGCGCAGTGGTGGGATATCGTGCTTGTGCTTGCTGGACTTGCACTCATCGCAACTGAAGTACTTGTCATTCCAGGCACCGGATTTACTGGGTTTACTGGTGTTGCATTCTTATTCGTTGGAATGGTCGGCAGTTTTGTGTCGGGCGATCTCGGGTCTTCTGTTGGACAAACACAACTCATCACCGGCCTTGGAACTGTAATTGGTGGTTGCATCCTTGCAATCATCGGCTGTTGGATTATCTTAAAACAGATTGAAAACACGAGAGGAATGCGGCAACTCGTTCTCCAGCACGAGTTGGGTGTTCAAACTCCGCCATCACCAAGTTCACTTAAGGTTGGCGATGAGGCCATCGCAGTTACTGATTTACGACCCAGTGGAAAAATAGAATGCGATTCCATCATCTATGACGCGACAACTTCAGGGAGTTGGATTACAGATGGCACAAAAGTCCGTATCATGCAGTGTGGTATGACCGTTGAAGTTGAAGAAATCTCATCATGATTGATTTATTAGCACAAGCTGTTCCAGCAGGAAATTCTTCCCCTATTGTTTGGGCATTCGTTTTTATTGGTATTGCCATCGTGCTTTTCTTTGTAGAATTGTTTGTACCCTCAGCTGGTCTCATTGCTTTGATGGGGGGGCTCTCAATCGTTGGGTCTCTCATTGCTTTTTTCATGCATGACACAAACACAGGGTTAATTGCAACAGGTATCTACATTGTGTTCGGTCCCGTGCTTGCTTGGATTGGGTTTCGTATTTGGGTATCATCACCATTAGCCAAACGAATGGTTCTTGGCGGGATCGTTGAAGAAGATGAAGATGAAGCTCGACAGCGATCAACCCAAAGGCAAGAAGAACGACGCGCCGAATTAGAGTCATTTATTGGGAAACAGGGTACAACCGTTACTGTTCTTAGACCCGTGGGTGTTGTCCGTATTAATGGCACAAGAATTGATGCACTTGCTGAAACGGGCAGTATTGAAGCTGACAGCCTGATTGAAGTCACTGCTGTTTACGATAACCAGGTCAAGGTTCGGGTTGTGCCCACTCAAGATTGATATAATATTGGTTTGAGAAGGAGGTTCGCATGAACTCATTTATAGCATTTTCACCTTGGTTACTCGGCGGCATCATAATTGGCGGAATTTTTTTGCTCATTATTGTCGCATTCGCGTTCCAATACATTGGACTCTATCTACAAGCATGGGTCAGCGGTGCAAAAGTTGGATTTATTGATCTTGTCATGATGCGTTTCCGAAAGGTGAATGCGAAATCCGTTGTGATCAACCGTATCAGCGGTAAGAAAGCGGGCATTGAAATCTCGACGGACCAACTTGAAGCGCATTACCTCGCTGGTGGACGCATCACTAACGTTGTTCGCGCAATGATTGCTGCAGACAAAGCTAAAATAGATTTGCTTTGGGAGACAGCAACGGCAATTGACCTCGCAGGCCGCGATATTTTGGAAGCTGTGCGAACAAGTGTTGACCCAAAAGTAATCGATTGCCCAAGTGACGGTGGTGGCAAGAGAACAATTGATGCTGTCGCTGGCGATGGTATTCAACTTCGTGCACGAGCACGAGTAACTGTACGTACAAACATCGCACGCCTTGTTGGCGGTGCAACAGAAGAAACCATTATCGCACGTGTTGGTGAAGGTATTATTTCAACTATTGGCTCTGCAACAACACACTTAAAAGTTCTAGAAAATCCAGACAACATTTCTAAAACTGTGCTTTCAAAAGGTCTTGATGCTGGAACCGCCTTTGAAATTCTTTCTATCGACATCGCTGATGTTGACGTGGGTGAAAACATTGGCGCAACTTTACAAGCACATCAGGCTGAGGCAGATAAATCTCGATTCCAAGCAGAAGCCGAGAAAAGGCGTGCTATGGCAGTAGCCCAAGAAGCAGAGTATCGTGCTGAAGAACAAAAGAACCGCGCTTTGGTCGTTCTTGCAGAAGCCGATGTGCCAAAAGCAATGGCAGATGCATTCCGCAAAGGTAACTTTGGTGTGATGGATTATTACAACATGAAAAATGTTATTTCAGATACCGACATGCGATCATCAATTGCGGGCGAATCACCCGGAACCCCCAAAGACTAACGCACATGACTACAACAAC
This sequence comes from uncultured Isosphaeraceae bacterium, assembly GCA_964592615.1. Classification (GTDB taxonomy): domain Bacteria; phylum Planctomycetota; class Phycisphaerae; order Phycisphaerales; family SM1A02. Next base: position 28,433 of record CAZQGB010000009.1, read on the forward strand.
ACAACTCCCAGCAATTCTTGGTGGTGAGCAAGCCGTCACACTTGACCAAACTGAAGCGACAAGGTGGCCACTTATTGACAATCAAGATGAGCACGCTGTTCTTGAAGTACTTCGTAGTGGTAATCTTTCGTTGCATCCAATTGTTGAGGAGTTAGAAAATATATACAAAGAGCGAACGCAAAGACAATTTGCCCTCACACACAACAATGGCACTTCCGCTATTTTGGCTGGGCTTCATGCTATTGGAGTACAACCATTTGATGAAGTCATTGTGCCGTCTGCGACGTGGTGGTCGAGTGTCATGCCGGTTTTGCATTGTGGCGGCGTTCCAGTCTTTGCTGAACTTGAACCAGAGTGCCTAGGTCTTGACCCAGAAGATGTTGAAAGAAAAATTACAGAAAAGACAAAAGCAATAGTTGTCGTTCATTTATTTGGCATGCCATCAAAAATGGATGAACTTGTCGCTATCGCAAAAAAGCATAATCTGAAAATATTGGAAGATGCTTCCCATGCTCACGGCGCTATGTATAAGGGCAAGCCAATCGGCTCCTTTGGTGATGTGAGTGTCTTTAGTATGCAAGGCAATAAACTTTGCCCATCTGGGGAAGGAGGCATCTTGCTTTGTGACAGTCAAGAGGTTTGGGAATCAGCTGTGCGGCTTGGGCACTATGAACGTCTTCTAAATCTGGAATCTAATAATAAATATTTTGCGGCAACTGGATTTGGTTTTAAATTCCGCATGGCGCCAATGGCTGCTGCTCTTGCTGTTTCTCAATTATCAAGAATGGATGAACGCAACACCAAACGTAATGAGAATTGCATATATCTATCAAACAAACTTGAAGCGCTAGGAATTGAAACTTTCCTTGCTCCAAAAGATGTTAACCGTGTATATTTTGAATTTCTTGTTCGGTATGACGAAAGTAAAACTGGTTTACCTATTAACGACCTTGCTACAGCTTTGCAAGCTGAAGGTGCTGATGTTGCTGCACCCCGCTACCCACTTCTTCACCAACAACCAGTGTTTACTCATAATGTGTGGTCTAAGATTGCCCGATTGCCTGCAACAGAAGAAAATCCAATTCACCTGTACGATCCAACAGATTTGCCAAACACAACTCTTGGCAACGGCTCTCTTCTAAAGTTACCCGCATTCCCTTCTGCAAACAGCGATTTGCTCGATCAATATTCAAATGCGTTTGAAAAAGTACTTGCACACTCCAATGACATCCCAAGAACTGAAAAAACCGAAAGCTCCGCCTAACGCGGATGACATTCTGAAACAGTTTTCACGCCCAAGCGTACTTATCTGCAGGGTAGTCCTTCTATCGTGTTTGAAATTTGTGAAATTGGTTCGACGTGTAAAGTGGAAAACAAGTGGAGTTCATGTGCTTGAAACAATTGATCTTCCAGTTATCTTTGCTTCAAACCATCAGAGCCATGTCGATACTCATGTTATCCTTGCGGCGCTTCCAAAAGTATTGAGTAATAAAACTGCTGTTGCTGCTGCATTTGACCATTTTGCAGACGCTGATGGAACTTCAAAAAAGAAGCGAGTGATTCAATTTCTTGTTGCAGCAATCTGGCATGCATTTAGTATTGATCGCATCAAGTCGCCACTCCGTTCAATCAGAACAATGCAGGAGTTGTTGGTACGCGGTTGGTCCATTGTTATTTATCCAGAAGGCACACGAAGTAGAACTGGCAATATCGCACACTTTAAACCTGGCCTTGCTTTGGTAGCAAAAAAAAGTAGCAGACCTGTTGTCCCAGTGTGCGTCCAGGGGGGGTTACAAGTGCTTCCAGAAGCAACATATCTTCCACACTGTGGAACTATTCATGTTTCCTTTGGAGAACCGTTACACTTTAGTCAAGATGAAAGTTCCTCAGATTTTATGGCTCGTGTTGAGTCGGCTGTTCGCTCAATGGCTGATAACACATGACTGAATCATTCGAACCAATCCAATGGTCAAGTGTGGATGTCGTCTTGCTTGTTTCATTATTACCACTCCTTCTCTTGAGTGCTTTTTTTAGTTGTAGTGAAACCGCACTCTTCCGTTTATCACAAGCCGAACTTGGGGAGTTAAGGAAACGGAATACATCACCTGCAAAAGCTGCTCTTTATTTAGTCAAAAAACGAAGAACTGTTCTCATTACAATTCTGATTGGAAACATGTCTGCAAATGTGTTGTATTTCATTGTTAGTTCTGTATTAATACTTCATGTAACTAACAATGTGGTTGCGGAAATTGTAATTGCTTTTGGAACTTTGTTTTCAATCATAATTTTTGGCGAAATCCTTCCAAAGATGACCGCCACTGCTCGCCCCACAGGAATATCATCATTAATCGCTCCGCCTCTTTTGATAATTCATAGTGCTGTTTCGCCGTTAAGAAAAACAGTTGATTTTCTCATTATCACACCTCTCTCAAGACTCGCCACAACCGCAACACCTGAACCCCTAAACGCAGAAGAACTTGCAACACTTGTTAATCTTTCAAAAACAAAGGGGATTATTGATCAAAACGAACAACAAGCATTGTTCGAAGTGGTCGAGCTCAGTCGAATACGCGTTCGCGAAGCAATGACTCCACGCGTCCACATGATCGCCTCTGCATCCTCCTCTTCGAGTGATGAAATACGGGAAGTTATCTCTAAAACCAGATTGACACAGTTACCAATTTATGGCGATGACATGGATGACATAGTGGGCATGTTGCACACAAAACGATATTTACAACAGAGTGTAGATGGCCCTGCAATGATGCAAGCATGCATGACAAGACCGCAATTCATCCCGCAAGTCGCAACTCTTGATCAACTGCTTTCACGGTTTCGTGAAACTTCGACGCGCCTAGCAATCGTAGTTGATGAGTTTGGCGGAACGGCTGGTCTTGTCACACTTGAAGATGTGCTCGAAGAACTTGTTGGAGAGATTGGAGACAACCCACTTCAAAATATCGCACAACCAAAAAAAATTGGTGAGGGTAAATGGCTCATCGATGCAAATACTGGCGTCAGAGCCTGGGCAGCCGCAACAAATCTTTTTCTTGATCGTTGCCCCGCTGCAACAATGGGAGGTCTTATTGCTGCACAACTTGGACGGATTCCATCGATTGGGGATTCAGTTGAACTTGGGAATCTCTCAATTGAAGTACATACAATGGAAGAATATCGAGTCGCGACAGTTATCGTCTCACTCTGCAACGGAGAGGATAAATCATGAGTGATTTTTACATTGCTCTTGCAATAACCGGTACTGGCCTTGTTTTAAGTGCTCTCTATTCTGGTCTTGAGACTGGTTTGTATACGATTAATAGAATTCGCCTTGACGTTCGAGCTTCAAGTGGACTTGTCAGAGCAAAACGAATTCTTTCTCTAGTTGACAATCCAACTCGGATGCTAGCTGTGTTGCTTGTGTGCAACAATGCTGCAAACTACCTTGCAAGTTATGGGGCGGCAATGTTCCTGGATTCAACAACTCTCTCGCCTTGGATTTCGATTCTTGTCAATGCTGCGGTCATGATTCCGATACTCTTTATCTTTGGCGAAGTGCTACCAAAAGATTTATTCAGAACACACACTGATTCGTGGACCTATGCATGTAGCGCGCCACTTTCTTGGTCTGACAAGGTTTTATGGTGGACAGGAATTGTGCCCGTGGTTTCTATGATTGGAGGTATTACTCGTTCTATTCTCGGTTCTGAATCGTCCATTGAACCAACACCGCGAAAACGATTTGGGTTGCTTTTTAAAGAAGGTCTTGGTGGTGGGGTTCTTACTGATGAGCAAATCACTCTTGCTGATCGGATTCTAGCTATGCAATCGCTGACGGTAGATAGCGAAATGGTTCCTTGGGGGCGGGTTTCTTGTGTTGGTAAGGAAATGCCAATCGTAAGGCGTACAGCCGCGCTATGTGAAACGCCGCACACAAGAATTCCTGTTGTGAATTCAAGTGGAACGGTTGAGGGTGTCCTGCCTGTGCTTAGTGCATTGCTTGAACCAAACAATCTAACCGAAGAACTTATTATTGAACCGTTGTATGTAACCCCAAAAACAAAAGTTCAGGATGCGTTGCATCAATTACGAAAGAGTGGAAAGGCAATGGCAATTGTGTCCCACGACGGTGAAAAACCACTTGGAATTGTCACGCTTAAGGATCTTGTTGAACCAATTGTTGGGGAACTCGCAGCTTGGTAATCAAGTAGACAAATCTAAATCAACAATGTCAATTTCAGCACTTCGGTGCCCGCGAAATTCATTCGTTTTAATTTTTCCAATAAGATGAATTCGTGTTCCGTTTGCAATTTTTTCGACAAGCTCTCCATGCCCCCACCAAACACATCGAATTCGTTCTTTCCCCAATTTAAGTGCTAGGTGAGCATTTCCACTCCCCATTGCGTGCACTTCTTGCACCTTGGCGTTCATCACTTGCACAACTGGGGTCGGATTTCCAATTCCGAACGGACCAATCTTTTCAATTTCTACCGCGGTGGTGTGCGTTATCTCGTGTAAATCTGCAAACACATCTGGTTTTGATGTTGGAACAAGTTGATCATCAGTAATGTGGTTCCTTGCATATTTTCTCATCGCTTCAACAAAATCATTAAACGATTCTCTTTTAACCGTGAGCCCGGCTGCCATGTCGTGCCCACCGAATTGTTCAATGTGCTCCTGACATGCGCTGAGTGCGTCGAAGATCGAAAAACCAGAAATACTACGAGCTGATCCAACAAGTTCATCCCCATCACCTGAAAGTAGTATTGTTGGTCGATAATATGTTTCAATACATTTTCCTGCCGCAACGCCCACGACACCCCTAGCCCATGAATCATCTTGAAGAATAACAATAGAATGGTTTTCTATTTTCTGTGTTTCAATTTGTTCAAGTGCAGCTGCAACCATTTCACGTTGTATTGTTTGGCGTTCCCGATTAAGTTTTGCAAGGTCTTTTGCAGCACCAAGAGCAAGGTCCCCATCAAGATGCGTAAGCAAATCAACTGCTGTTGCAGCGTGCGAGAGTCGTCCAACAGCGTTAATGAGCGGAGCGATTCCAAAACTAATATGTGCTGAACTAAGTTTCTTATCAGGAGTGTCGAGCTGTGCCATAAGCGCTCGTAATCCAGCATTCGTTGTGCTTGGCAGCATTTGCAATCCCCACCTTGCGAATATTCGATTTCCACCAACGAGTGGAACCATGTCCGCAATGGTTCCAATTGCAACTATCGGAATCAAATCTAGTAGTACTTGTTTGAGACGCTCGTTTACACTTTGACTTTCTGACCACACTCGGGCGAATGCCCAGGCGAGTTGATACGCAACTCCAACACCAGCGAATGGTGTTTTTGGTTCACCTGTTAATCCAGGATGCACAATTGCAGCACATTCTGGAATTGTTCCATCATCACGTGGTTTGTGATGATCTGTGATGATGAGGGTGATTCCAAGTTCTTTAGCACGCTTAGCTGCTTCAACCGCAGTGATTCCACAGTCAACTGAAATCACAAGTTCAATTCCCATTTTTGCAAATTTCTCGATTGCCTCTGGCCGAATACCATAGCCCTCATCAATTCGATCCGGAATGTAGACAGGTGGGCCATCTCCCCCTGTCGCTACTGAAATGATGTGATAGAGAACTGCTGAAGCGGTAATTCCATCAGCATCATAATCGCCAAATATCAACACATTTTTCTTGTTTTTGAGCGACTCGGAAAGAATCAAAGCTGCTTCAGTTGCTCCTTGAAGTTCGTTAGGGTCATCAAGGTCCATCAACGTTGGGTTGAGAAACGTATCGAATTGAATTCGACTCGTAACTCCACGAGCTTCTAAAATACGGTCTCGCAAATTATGTGCTGGATTCGTCGGTGGTGGTGATTTCCAAATCCTAGTCATGCCCTTCATCCTCACATCGTACCCAAATTTGACTATCATTCCAGATTCTGAAGAGTATCAAAATGACTCAAACTGCTTACCCATCTATTCTTTTGATTGGCCCTCCTGGTGTTGGGAAGGGTACTCAAGGCAAAATGCTTGGGTCTATCCCTGGTTTTTTTCACCTTGCAACTGGTGATATGTTTCGTTCACTCGACAAAGAATCCGAAATTGGGTTGGAGTTCACAAGATATTCTTCACAGGGACTGCTTGTGCCAGATTTTTTAACAGTGCGTCTTTGGCGCCAACATGTCGAGCAACTTATCGCAAGAAAACTGTACTCACCTACAAATGACATACTTCTTCTTGATGGTATTCCAAGAAGCGAGCCGCAAGCAAAATCGATGCAAGAGTACATCAATCCGTTCATGATTATTCACCTTGTATGTGAAGATATTGATGAAATGGTGAGCAGGATGCAAAAAAGAGCTACCGAACAGGGCCGCCCAGATGATGCTAATGAATCGGTCATTCGAAAACGTTTTGATGTTTACAAGGAACAAACTGCCCCCGTTCTTGCTTGCTATGACGATGATATCATCGCCAATATTGATGCCCTTGGAACTCAAGCAGAGGTTCTACTTCGCATACTTTCCAAGGTTGTACCCACCCTGCAAGCCAAAAACAATCCCGCGGGTCGTTTATCTTCCTAAAAAACAATCCCGATAATTTCTAGTGACAGTCACTATCGCTCGCGGGCTCGCTCTTGGTGACAGTCACGTCGAAATTGCTCTGGGTCGTTTCTTGCCTTTACAAAAGTTTCG
>CAZQGB010000010.1:0-34647 GCA_964592615.1 uncultured Isosphaeraceae bacterium
GTCTGCCAATTTCGCCACGCCCGCTCGGGTGGTGCAGAAGTGGATATGATACGGTAAAAGGCGTTTCACCAACACTAAGTACTCCAAATGAACTTTGCATCTTCTACATTAATGCCTCTACTCGCTCGAATCGTTGTTGCTTCGGCAATGCTGACTTCGGGTTGGCTTAACTGCTTTGGGCAAGTTCAAATTCGATCAGAAATAGCGGATGGTCTTCGTGCAATGGAGATCAAAGTACATCACTCGACATTAGAAACTGAACCTCCACCAATCACAGACGAGGTTGCAGAAGGTGAAGATAGTTCCGAGACCTCTCCACAAGAGGAAGCAGCTGTGGCGACGAAACCAACAACTCGTGGTGTAAACCGTATTGTTTGGCTGATTCATAATATGTGGCCCGATTTAAGAGGGTGGGGAACTTTTTTTGCTTGGTCTGCAGCCGTGGCACAACTTGCCGCGGGATTGATGTTATTAGTAGGGCTTTTTACTCGCCTTGCAGCGTTTATTATTTGCACCGCAACGGGCATGGCTATCTATATTGTCTCAATTAATGCTCATGGCATGTTTTCAATGAACCCATTTGACTGGCCACTGGACTCTCACCGTTTCATTCAACTCTATGCTGGATTAGGATTATTCACACTATCTCTTGGTTTACTAGTTGGTGGAGCCGGCGGATTGTCAATTGACTATCGGCACAAAAAAGTGGACCATTCCCCAAAAAGCAAGTCTACGAAAAACAGCAACGAATAGCTGAATTACAAGAAATTGGTGTAGCATTGCAATCGATGATGTCTGACACAACAACTTCCAAAGTCGATACAAGCAAGCCCATTGCGTGGGTTGTTTCAATTGGTGTACATCTAGGAATTGGACTCCTCGCTTTTGTAGCTACTTGGTCAATTGTCCGAACCAAAGAGGAGCCCCCTCGTGTTGTTACTTCGATTTGGCACGAACAGCCGGTAAACGAAAAGGTAGAACTACCAATGGTGTTACCACCCGCTACAAAGAGTGAAATCGAATTGCCAGAGTTGACACTCCCAAAAGAATCTGAAATAAATATGCAAGATGGGTTTGCAGTTCTTCATGAAATTGCAACAAGTGGAGAAATACCTGAATTTGCCAGACGAGAACCAGAGACCGAAGTGCAGTTTATGGGTCTTGATGCTGTTTCTGCAAAACGAATTGTCTATGTTGTCGATGCCTCTGGCTCAATGATGTTGCGACTTCCTGAAGTGTATGATGAGCTTGAACGATCATTAAAAACATTACACCCAAAACAATCATTTGGAATAATTTTTTCACTAAATGGCCAGGCCGTTATTGTCCCACCAAAACGCAAACTTGAGTTGGCAACTGCTTCCAACATTGCAAAAGCGATGGAGTGGATTGCATCAAGCAAGGAACTTGTTGCTTCGAGTCGTAGTAATCCCCTGAATGCGCTCAAGGCAGCATTTAATGTAAACCCAGATGTTGTGTATTTATTGAGCCAAGATATCGAAGGAAAACGTGAGTATGTTGTAAACTCTGTTGTGTTGCTTGAGAAACTAGACAGATTAAATCCTATCGACGCCCGAAATGGACTTCGAAAAGTGAAAATCAAATGCATTCAGTACTGGGGAGAGAAACAAGACCCATTAATGCAACAAATTGCAGAGATTCATGGGGGAAATGACGGATATACATTTATTGAGCGTGGTAGAGTAGGGAAGTAAGGAGAACTGGCATGGACGCCAAACGGAGATGGATTCAAATAGGTATAGTTTTGGTTGCCAGTACAGCAACAACTGCGCTTGCTGAAAGTGGAGAAAGTAGTTTTGGTGAAGCGTTTTTTGTTTCACGAAGCAGTGATGGATCAATCGAAGTAATCGGAAGTGCAGTGACGTGGCTTTTACTTGTGATGTCGATGTGTAGCATTGGTCTAATGATTCACCTTGCTCTAGCAAATCGTCGTCCTACCGTACTGCCGGATGAACTTGTAAAAAGCATCCGAAAGAATCTCAAGAAAAAACAATTCCAGGCAGCAATTGATGTTGCGTCTAAGAACGACAGTTATTTAGGGAAAATATTAGTTGCATCTTTCCTTGAAGCAAAATTTGGTTTTCCTGCAATGATGCGTTCGCTTGAACAGACTGCAGACGAACTTGCGACAGCTCGAATGCGCAGAATTGAACTGCTCAATGTAGTTGGACAAGTCAGTCCTATGATTGGGCTGTTTGGCACGGTGTATGGAATGATTCTCGCTTTTGGTGCAATTGTCGCTTCTGGAGGAAGCGCAGATCCAGTTGCACTTGCAGGAGGAATTGGCACAGCTTTAACGACGACATTTTGGGGACTTGTCGTTGCCATCCCCGCACTTTCTGGGTACGCAATTCTCCGAAACAAAATTGATGAACTTACAGTTGAAGCTACCATTGTTGGTGAAGAAATATTGAATAATTTTAGACCAAGAAAAGCTGCCAAAGCAACTCGCCCAAATAACAGTGTTTCAACCATTGAATCTGTTAAGCAACCCCAAACAATCGAAGTGACGTAATGGCTCGTCGCGGTAATCCATCATCTGCAATCAATGCAAACATGACACCAATGATTGATGTAACTTTTTTACTTATTGTGTTCTTTGTTGTTGTGTCGCAAATTGTCGATAGAGACGCGGTTCCGCTAGACTTGCCTGCGCCTACTCACGCCGCCTCGGGTATTCCTGATTCCCCCGAACATGTTACTGTGAACCTGGTTCCTATCGCAGGCGGGGAAATTTCAGGGTTCGTTGTTGGTGGACACACCGTTGCAGTTGATGCAATGAACGAATTAACATCTATAGTAAACACTCGGTTGCAAGGTGGTGCAACTGACGTTCATTTACGCGCTGACCGAGCGACAAAATATTTGTACATCCATAAAGCAATAGAAGCAATTCGTGCTGTTGGAACAACACCCAGAATGCAACTGGTTGTTGAAGGTGAGTATCAATGATCATTAAGCGGCGAAAATCAGGCACAATTGGGTTGAACTTGACCTCAATGATTGATGTTGTTTTTCTGTTGCTCGTGTATTTTATGGTTGCAACGGAATTTAAAACAGCAGAAGAATCGTTTCCTATGGATGTGCCAATTCGGAATCATGGGCAGACGCTGGCGCTTGATAATGAACCACTTGTAATTCTTGTTGAGTCTTCTGGGGTTGGGGAAAAAGAAATTCGACTGCGGCTTGAAGGCCCTTGGGACCCAATCTCTTCACTGAATGCCCTGTCAACATTTTTGCGTTCAAATAAAGCGGGGGGATTTGGAAACAGTGGTTTGTTTACTGAAAACCACCCAATACGCATCAAGCCAACTAGTGACACTCGGTGGGAACACGCAATTGCTGCATACAATGTTGTTGCGGGGGCGAATTACACAAATATCTCTTTGGATGAACCATCATGATGGTATTGGCGACGATATTACTGTGTGTAACTTCGCAACAACTGGATGATGTGAAGGAAAAACTATTTACACAGTGGACTACATCATCAAGCATCCCGAATGTTACCTTCGGTTTACCTAATGAGAACGAAATCAGTGCTGTAGAAAAACAAATTGAGATCTTTAGGCAGGACACACAATCTTCAACTGCTGGCGAACTTACTCATACACAACGACAAATAGATGTACCGTTTCTGTTGGGTATGGTTGATGGCATTAGGATGGAATTTGATTCTTCATTTGCACAAAAGTGTGTAGACCATCTCTCAGTGTTCGGTGATGAGCTTGGTGGAATTGCTGCCTCTCGGTTATGGCGGATGCGGCACCGTGCTTCAGTGATTTTGGGTGACGAGAAGTCAGCGAATAGAGCAAGAGATGAATTCTGGTCACTTCAATACCGACATCCCGTTGATGTTGCTGTGTTTAAATTGTTTGATATTGAACAAGAGTTTAAAGCGGGCAATGTTGAGCTTGCTCGAGATATTTACGATAAACAGGCGTTAGAATATGTCTCCAAAAACACTCAATTCTTGAGAATACCGTTCGCCCATGCATACGCTCGCCTAGCAACAACTCCTCTTGAAGCGGTACATGGTTGGTTTGCATTAGCAGAGTGGTTGGTTGATTATGGATACGACCAATCAGTTGTTGACAAGCAACTTGTTCGATGGATTTCTCGTCTGAACACTCCGATAGCAATTGGTAAAGAAAATGAAGATCCTAGAATCGCCTCACTTGCAACTCGGCTTGAGATAACAAGTGCACTTTCAAACAACATTGAAATTGCTTTAGAACAATTAATGGTTCTTGCTAGGGCGGGGGATGGCCGTGCAGCAGAAAGAGTGCTTGAACAGGGTGATTCAAAATATGAAGAAGAAGCACTTTCGTTGCTGTTTACATATCCAGAAAGAGTTCGCGCATCACTGGATTATTGGCAACTTTATGCTGCTCGGATTGATTATAAGAATCATGAATTGGAACAAGCACTTGAGCGATTGATTCCAATCTCAAATACCAACGGTGAATATAAAACACAAGCATTGGATTTCATAGAGATTATTAGCGGGAGTGAATTTACGAAATTGGAACATGCGTTTGGTACAACTTCAGATGATGAATTGCCCGAAGAACTGCTTGAGCAATATCCTCCACAAGTGATTCAAGATTTATTAACCCAATGTATTCATCTCTGTCACTCCGAAAATATAACTAAGTGGAATGCAGCGGCTCTCGCTGTTTTGCTTAAACATTCTCGGGATGTTGATCCATCAGTTTTAGCGGAAGGGCATAGATTGCTTGGGAACTGTGATAAAGCAATTCCGCTTTTTAGAAAAGCAATCGAGCGTAACGGGGATACAGTTCAAACTACTGCTGGGCTAGCAGACTGCATGGGTGATCGAGTATCAATGGGGCGTGTTGTGTCGTCAACATCATTCGACGGGGCATCATCATATTGGTTTTGGTTGTCAAATTTAAGGTTGTTGCAGTGGTATATCGATGATGGTGGCAATGCTACTGAAGTAGTTGCTAAGGTGAATCGTTTACGAAAAAAAGACGCCTCTCTTGGAGGCGAACTCTTTCTATCAGAATTTAATTCTGTCCTTTATTAGGACGCTCTTCGACTATGAATTGGAGTTCCGTTTTGCATACGCTCGCGTAATCTTCGTAATGAGTCAATTTCAATTTGTCTGACCCGTTCTCGAGTTAATCCAATTACATCACCTATTTCTTTCAATGTAAGTGGGTCTTGCCCTTCAAGACCGAATCTAAGCCGTAGGACTTTTGCATCTCGATGGTCTAGTTGACCTAAGAAACAAAGAATATCTTTTATCGTTTCTCGTTGTTCAACCTGCTCGTCTGGTCGTTTGTTGTTTTGGTCCTCAAAAACATCAGATAATGAAATGAGTTCACCGCCTGAAGTCGTTGGTTTTCTGCCTGAAGTTGCTCGCATCGCTCTACGCACAGCGCGGAGTTTCTTCTGTGGGAGCCCCATATATGCGGCTGCCTCTTTGTTAGAGGGAGAATGACCATAATCATCTGTTAGTGTACGCAGAGCCTCACGATATCTATTGATAAGGTCAACCATGTACGCAGGAACGTGTACGGGCTGTGTTGCATGGATTAGCATTCGTTTGATTGATTGTTTAATCCACCACGATGCGTACGTTGAAAAACGTGCACCATGCGCGGGGTCAAAACCCTCGACAGCTCGAATTAAGCCAATGTTGCCTTCTTCGATAAGATCTGCGAGTGTGAGTCCTCGACCCAAATATCGCTTTCCTATTGAAACTACGAGCCGTAGATTTGCTCGAATCATATGTTCTTTAGCTTCTGGATCACAATCATTGATGATTCGCCAGCCAAGTTCTTTTTCTTCTTCTGGTGTAAGAAGAGGAACTTCGTTTATTTGTTGTAGATAGAGTTCAAGATCCACGCATTTCTCCTAGTTTTCTGTTGCTTTTCAAATCCTACGCATGCATCGGAATGAATTTGATTCAAATCAAGCAATCTATTCAAAAGAACTCTTACAGAACCCTCATAATCGGAATGCCTTTGCTAGCCCTCAAGAAAAACGCCCCTCTTTGATTGAATACAATGTAATTCAATGTACGATGTCACAATGGGAAAGACAATCCAATAATGACGACGAATGATATATCCAGAATTTTGCAGGAGTGGCCTTATGATTCCAGCAAAATGAATGTGAGAATTATCGAGGCCGAGGCTGGCCGTGAGGTGCTTCAACTGAGGGTGGAACTTGGGATTGTGCAAATGGAAGTAATCGGTCGTCCAGATGGAGTTTTACAAGACGGATACCAATCACTTCTTGATTTATTTGAAGATCGTGGAACACATGGTGGTCTAGATTCTGAAATGTGCCGGCGTCTTAGAGAAGAAGGTGTCCAACGGTCACATCGTGCAGCAGCTTTTTTTACAATGGGTCGTTGGGAGGATGTTATACGTGATTGCACTCAGAACCTTCAGCTCTTTGATTTGTGCAACCAGAATGCAAATGAAGAACACGATCGGGTAGCCCTTGAGCAGTTTAGAGCTCCAGTAATCGCTCTTCGAACACGATCCGCGGCAGAATGGGCAATAGAATTAGAAAATACTATTGAAGCATTGGCTGCATTAGATCACGGTTTGGACGCACTTCGTGATGCGCTTGGAGATGACTGGAATGAATCAAATGAAGCACAACTTCTTCAAGGAATGAAAGAAGCACTTGTTCCAAGACTTCCAACATCCGAGCGAGCTGATTTACAAGAACGTCTTGCAACAGCAATAGAAAATGAAAACTATGAACTCGCTGCCATTCTTCGAGATGAGATTCGTTTACTACGCGATTAATGCAAGCGAGCACTTATCTTTTGTAAAAAGGTAGATCGACAATGGTTGCAGGCAATTGCTGTTTTCCAAAATCAATATCAATGCTTTCGCCATCAAAATCACTAGCCACATACGCCATCCCAATTGGATAGTTAAACGTAGGGCTAAAGCACCCGCTTGTAATTTTCCCAATCACTTCTCCGTGGATACATGCATCCATGCCTTGACGTGGTGAGCGTCTTCCTTCAAGACGAACACCGACAAGTTTTTTACCCGACCCATGTTCTGCAATGTGCCTGATCGCCTCTTGTCCAATAAACGGTTCTGCTTCGTTGTCCCCAATTCCCTTCTCTAGTTTTACTGCGAAAGATAATCCTGCAGATAGAGGGTCTGTTTCTTCATCGAGTTCATGACCATAGAGTGGCATCCCAGCTTCGAGCCGCAATGAATCGCGAGCACCTAATCCCGCAGGTTTTATACTGTTTGTATCTTCAACATGTTTAAGCATCATGTCGAGTGCTTTTTGAGCGAACCCTTTTGGAAGAATAACCTCTACACCATCTTCGCCAGTGTATCCCGTTCTTGAAATCATAATTTTTGCAATGAACACATTTTTAGTTATGAAACGATATCGCTTAAGATCGGAAATTGCACTTGAAAAATTTGATAAAAGTTCCATCACCTTAGGACCCTGAAGAGCAATCATCGCAGTTGATTCAGTTTCATCTTTAACTTTACAAACGAAATCGCCTCGATTTGCTTCAATGTGATTCCAAATTTTTTCTCGGTTTGCTCCATTGCAAACCATCATGTAACTCGAATCACCTTCTCGATACACAAGGACATCATCGCGGCATCCGCCTACTTCGTTGCATACTAACGAGTAACGAATCTGACCCTCACTCATTCCAAGAATCTGACGAGTACACAATCGGTCAAGCAGTTTGCACGCATCTCTGCCATTGAATCGGAGTCTCCCCATATGGGACACATCGAAGAGCCCGCCACTTGTTCGTACTTTGGTATGTTCTTCGATAATCGATCCATAATGCAATGGAAGGGACCAACCAGCAAAATCAACCATTTTAGCCCCTTGGTTAAGGTGGTAGGAGTGAAACGGTGAGGTGAATAAATCTTGAGTGTTTGTCATTGCTTTGTACCTTTTGTGGCAATGTATTGTACTTCCAAGGAGGTCTGCGGTTGTGGGTGGTGCTTCAGGCAGGTATCCTTCTCAGAACGAATGCGATTCCTCAACACCATACTTTATTGCCTTTTATGCGTTCTCATTATGTCACCACTCTTTGCTTGGTCTGGAGTGGAATCGTGGGCTAGATTGGATGAACGCTTCATCTCAGCAATTAGGTTTGAACGTCTTGATCGAGTGGAAGAACAACGGGTGCAAAATCTAATTCAATCGACCGTAGGTGAGTTGTATGACCCAGAATTAGTTGAGGGTGATGTTCATATCCTTACTCACCTTGGAGTATTTGAGAACATCAAGGCAGAGGTCGTTCTCCAAGAGGACGACACATTAGAACTCATCTTTACATTTACCGAGCAACAAATAATTACACAGGTTTCAGTTGTTGGCAATACACAAATTGGCGATAAGGAGTTAATCGCCGTTATCCCTGTTATGGAAGGACTTGGTCGAGACCAAGACGCCATTGATCGGGGTGCAAGAGCAATAATGGATTTGTACAAAACACAAGGAAATTACCTTGTCGAAGTCGTTCCAGAAACGGTTGTGTACGGCAAAGATATCTTCACAGAAGAAGACGGTGAACACAGGAAAATACCCGAGACAGTAGTCCTGATTTACAGAATTATGGAAGGGCCAAGAGTACGTGTCAAAGGCATGTTGTTTTCTGGAAACCATTCATTCACCACAAAGGAACTTGCTGCTGAAGTTGACACATCTGTTTCTGTTCCATTTTTTCGGCGAGGTGAACTTAACGAACAAGTTCTTGATGCAGACGTTCAAAGTTTAAAAAGGTTTTACATCAATAGAGGCTTTAGAGATGTTCGAGTTTCATATACAGATCCCCTTAGCCCAAACGACAAAGAGGCATCTGTCGTGTTCCTTATTGAAGAAGGCCCTCAATATACTATCGGTGGTATCTCTGTTGAGTTTAGAACGATTGGAAAACTAAAACCAGTATTTACAGAGGAACAAATCAGGGGGTTGATTCCAATGAAGCAGGGTGATGTGTTTCGAAAGATCGAGGTGAATGACGCTGTTTCTACAATCAACAATGCGTACGGTGTGCTAGGACGAATTATTAACGTCGAACCAAAACAACAGGCAGTACAAAGAGCACGAAAAGCGATGTACGGTGGGAGCAATTCCATCGAACTCGATGCCACAAACGCCATTCCATATCATGCTGAGCCGGGCGCGACGATAGATATTTTGTTTGTAATATCTGAGGGCCGCCCAACAAAAGTCGGAGTTGTTGAAATTAAAGGCAATTCAGTTACACAAGATAGGGTCATCCGCGGGCGTATTGGCTTAAAACCGGGTTATCCTTTTAATATTGAAGAAGCTAACAGGTCAGAAACGCGCCTCATGAAAACGGGACTCTTTAATAAAGTCACTATGACGATTCAGCCAGAAAATAGTGCGAATCCGAATGTACGCGATCTTCTTGTTGAGGTGGATGAATCACAAACAGGGTCATTGAATTTCGGATTGATGGCAGGAAGTGACTCCGGCCTGATTGGTAACATTTCTTTAAACCAACGAAACTTCGATGTTGCTGATTGGCCAGAAAGTTGGTCAGAGTTTTGGCAACGAAAAGCATTTATTGGAGCAGGGCAAAAGTTTTCGATGGCGTTTCAGCCCGGTGATGAGGTGTTCAATTACGAAACGAGTTTGACCGATCCACGGTTTTTGGATTCCGATTATTCACTTGGTGGTTCTGTGGGTTGGAGGCAGCGAGAATATAACGACTACAAACAAGAGACTTTGTTTAGCAGGGCGACCATTGGTCGTAGGTTTGGAGATATTTGGTACGGTCGTTTATCACTTTCTGCGGATCGAATTAAATTGACAAATTTTGATGATAATGTGCCTTTGGAAATATTTAATGATCGAGGCCCAAGCACGATTAACTCATTAGGTATTTCGGTGACTAGAACAACTTTGGCACCATTCATTCGACCTACCGAGGGGTCGCGTATTAACTTGAATATCGACCAGTTTGGAATACCTTCCGGGGATTACACCTTTACAAAAACCTACCTCTCAGCAACTTCTTATTTTGCGATTGATCGAGACTTTCTCAATAGAACATCCACTCTTCGTGTTGACAGTAAAATTGGGTATATTTTTGGAGGTGAGTCTCCAACATTTGAGAAGTTTTATCTTGGTGGACGATCGTTCAGAGGTTTTGACTATCGAACAATTTCTCCAAAGGGAACACCACGCGTTGCTGGTGGCGACACAGATGTTCCTGTTGGAGGCGACTGGGAGTTTTATTTAGGTGCTCAATATGAATTCCCTGTACTCGACAGGTTTATTTCTATGGTTGCCTTTTGTGATAGTGGCACAGTTGTCAATTCACCCAGTTTTGATGAATATAGAGTGAGTGTTGGCACTGGTATTCGTCTTTACATTCCTCAACTCGGCCAAGCACCCCTTGCGTTTGACTTTGGCTTCCCAATCATGAAAGAAGAAGATGATAAAAAGAAGGTGTTTAGCTTCAGTGTCCAGTTGCCTTTCTGACTGCTCATTCGGAATTTCTCGTACAATTACCACTTATTCTTATTGCATACTTCGAAACGAAGGAACTTAATATGTCTTTACACACACGAACGCGACGAATCACTGTAGTTTTTGCAACAATAGCAATTGTTTGCACGGTTGCTGGATATGCAGCAGTCGCAGCAACAGCACTTCGAAGGCCACCTACGGTTGTTGTCACATTTAATATTTCAAGAGTGACCGCAAACCTCACTGAAAGAGCTGCCTCAGAGGCACGGCTTCGGGAGCTTGTTTCAAAAATTGAAGACGAGCGGGATAAACGTATTGAAGCAATTGAAAACTTGAAGGAAAGTTTCGTAGAAGCATCAGAAGCAGAAAAATTAGAGGTCGTTGATCAACTTGACCAACTAAACCTAGAGGCGATTAGTTACCAACGTTTCGCAGGTATGAGAGTCGACAATGAACGTTCGTTAATGTTTAGAGATATTTACCAAAAGATACGCAAAGCCGTTGCAGACATCTCTGAAGAAAACGGCTATGACATTGTGCTTATCAGCGATGACGATCGGGAAATAATGTTAGATTCGGAGTCAAGCGTTCCGAGGGAATTTCAGGTGAAAGAACAAATTGGCCTTCAGAGAGTTATTTTTGCAAGTGCACAAACAGATATCACTGATCAAATCGTGACACACATGAACCTTGAATGGGAAAAACGCTCAGATCATTGATCTGAAAGGAAAATATACATGCAGCATGTAAGAAATCAAACATATCATATCTACGCAATTGCTCTTCTCATTGTTATATCAATGGCATGGCAATCCCAAGCAAATAGGAAAGTCGCTCCTTCGACACCAGCAGTTCTTGTTTCTGTTGATTTTGAAAGAGCTTTTTCTTCATTAGAAGAACGGGTATATGAAGAGTCAAAAGTACAAACATTTGTTGCCAACATGACTGAAGATATCGAGTCAAAAAGATTGCACATTGAAAGTTATGAGCAAGAGTTTGAGTTGTACGAGCCCGGCTCTGACAAATGGGAAGAACTTCTACAAGAGCAACAACTTGAAGTCCTAGAGTATCAAGCTCAAGTTGAGTACAGAAATATTAGAGCAACACGCGAAGAGTCAAAGGGAATGCGTCGCATTTATGAACATATTCGGGAAGCCGCCGCGGAGTTATCAAAGGAAAATGGTTGGGATTATGTCATCGTAAACGACGCCGCTTTTTCATTGCCAGAAGGTGACAACGTAGATATGGGAGCTCAAATTAGCAGCCGTAGAATGCTCTATGCAAATCCGTCCCTTGATGTTACAGATATTCTCATTGAATATATGAATGCTTCATTTGATGAGATGGCAGTTCGGTAAATCAACTCGTGCCTAACGAACAACACACCTCTGGCTCACTCGCGGCTGCACTTCATGCAGATCTTGATGGACCAGACGATTTGCTTTGTATTGGAGTTTCTTCGATTGAGCGCGCAAAATCAGGCGACATTACTTTTATGGTCTCAGCGAAGTATGCAAAGGAATGGGAACACTCGGACGCAACAATTGGAATTGTTCCAAATGGCATCGATGTTCCAGGACATGACTCTTCGGCACGCGCTTTGCTGCGTGTTGAGAGTGCCTCGATTGCAATGGCAGAAGTTCTAGAACTTTTTAAATCAGAGGAAGATTTGCCTCCAAAAGGCATACATCCATCAGCTGTTATTGACTCCTCTGCAACGGTTGGCAGTGATGTTCGGGTTGGTCCACATGTAATTGTTGGAGCCGAAGCGCATATCGGAGATGGCGTTGCGTTATGTAATCATGTCAGCATTGGCCGCGGTTCACAAGTGGGTTCAAATAGTATTCTCAGACCAGGTGTTGTTATTGAATACGATTGCACAATCGGGGAAGAATGTATTCTCAATGCTAACGTTACAATTGGCACTGATGGATTTGGGTATTGCCCAAACTCTGATATGACTGGGCTCATAAAATTGCAACATGTAGGCACTGTGACCATTGGAGATAGGGTTGAAATAGGTTCAAATTCTTGCGTTGATAGAGGGAAGTTTTTAGCGACACAAATTGGAAATGGCACAAAAATAGATAATTTAGTGCAAATTGGTCATAATGTTACTATTGGCGAAAACTGCGTTATTGCATCAGGAACTGGGATAGCAGGTTCCGCTCAGATTGGTAATTGGGTTCAAATCGCAGCTCATGTGGGCATTGCACCTCACTGTAAGGTAGGTGATGGGGCAAAAATTGGTGCTAAGAGTGGTTTAATGCACGATATACCCGATGGTGAAGAATGGCTTGGTATCCCAGCGGGCAAAATGAAGGATGTATTGCGACAATGGGCTTCTACTCGTAAACTGCCCGGAATCATTTCAAAATATGACCGAGACAAAGATCAATAGACCCACAAACGGGTTGAGTCTCACCACGAACCATGACGAATCCCACCCAACAATCTGAACAAACCGCGAAACACCCAGATGGTGGTGTTCATATGCAGCACACCGTTGCAAAGCCAGTTGCGGTTAGCGGAAAAGGGTTGTTGCTCGGAAAGAATGTAGATTTAGTGATTACGCCAGCTGCGGTGGGCGAAGGAATTGTTTTTGAACGGACGGATATTGAGCCATCAATTCAAATACCTGCTCTAGTTGCAAATGTGACTGATCGAGCGAGGCGTACTACCTTGAGTGGAAGTGATGTCACAATCGAAACAGTGGAGCACCTGATGTCTGCTCTTTCTGGTGTGGGAATTGATAACGCAATTATTCGAATGGATGGTCCAGAAGTACCGTGTGGTGATGGTTCATCGATGCCTTTTGTAGAACCATTACTCAAGGCAGGACGGGTGGAACAAGATCAACCCAGAACCTTGTTTCGAGTTACAGAACCAATTTGCTTGCAGGATGGTGATGCGATGATTGCAGCATTTCCGTCACATCAAGAAGGATTGCGAATTGTGTATGACCTTGATTATGGTGATGAAACATCACGAATTGCAAGGCAAACACAAGCGTGGGATAGCCGAAGTGGTACGTACAATACAGATGTAGCGCCTGCAAGAACATTTAGTCTTGAAGAAGAAGCTCAAGCGTTACAGTCTCAAGGAATGTGTACGCATCTTTCTCCGTCTGATGTGTTAGTTATTGGAGAGGATGGTCCGATTGACAATGCTTACCGTTTTGACAATGAACCAGTTCGACATAAAATTCTTGATATCATCGGCGATCTTTATCTAGCTGGAGCATGTATCCAAGGAAGGATTGTTGCAAGCCGATCTGGACATTCACTCAACCGGAAACTTTGCAAAGCAATTGTTGAGCAAAACAAAGTATCCAAACGCCACACAATTGCTTCAACAGGTTCCGAGATGGATGTACGTGAAATTCAGCGCATCATGCCACACCGATACCCCATGCTTCTTGTTGATCGAGTCGTAGAAATGGACGGGACAGCAAAAGCAGTAGGAGTGAAAAACGTCACAATTAACGAGCCGTTTTTTCAGGGGCACTACCCAGGCACCCCAATTATGCCTGGTGTTCTTGTGGTTGAAGCGATGGCACAACTTGGCGGTTTGCTTATGAGTAGAAAACTTGAGCACACAGGCAAATTGGCCGTTTTGCTGAGTCTTGATAAGGTGAAACTTCGTCACCCAGTGACCCCGGGGGATCAGTTAATTTTAGAGGCCCATTCCATTCGTGCGGGAGTCCGAACAGCTGCACTGCAATGCAAAGCATTTGTTGGCTCACGCCTTGCCGCAGAAGCTCAGATTCGGTTTATGATGGTAGATGCGGAGCAAGATTAACGATGACTAACATTCACCCAACAGCAATCATTGATTCCACCGCAACCATCGCACAAGATGCCATCATAGGTCCTTCATGCATCATAGGTCCAAATGTTGTCATTGGTTCGGGAACAGAACTACTGAATCACGTTACAGTGCAGTGCAACACAACTATTGGTAAAGACAACCGGATTTATCCTTTCAGTGTTATTGGCGGTGACCCACAAGATAAAAAATATGCCAAGGAAGTGACCACCCTAGTAATTGGTAATCGAAATGAAATTCGAGAGCATGTCACTATCCATCGAGGGACTGAAAATGGTGGAGGTATTACAGTTGTCGGAGATGGAAATTTGCTCATGGTCGCATCCCACGTGGCGCACGATTGTGTACTTGGAAGTGACCTTGTTATTGCTAATCAAGTGATGCTTGCCGGACACATTACGGTGGAAGATTATGCCACAATTGGTGGCGGTGCTGGTATTAATCAATTTTCACGGATAGGAAGGTGCTCATATGTTGGTGGTTTGGCAAGAATAACTAGAGACGTTCCACCCTACATGATTGTAGAAGGGACTCCAGCAGAAGTTCGAGCAGTAAACATTGTTGCTATGTCAAGGCGAGGGTATCCTGAAGATCAAATTGGCGCGATGAAAGAAGCGCACAAGCGGTTGTTCCGTGATAATGGTGGCTCTCTTGCTCAGAAGATGGAACTCTTACTTGAGGAGTTTGGTGAACATCTTCCCGTGCAACATTTGTGTAATGCAATTACCGCTTCAGCCCAAGGCCGTCATGGTCGTTCGAATGAAAAGCTTTGAAGTAGCTGCGAACCCCCGAACCCCCGATCCCCCGTTCAATCTTCATCTTCTTTCACATCTTCTACCCATTCATCTATAGATGGACTTTGAACAACTGCGATGACAGTAGATTGTGCGAGTGTGTGCATTGCGAAATCGGTTGTGTCAAAGACAAACCCAGAGGATTGTTCAAAGTGGGAATTTTGAAGATCTGTCATGGAAAAATCCTGGTGTGAGTTAGTGGGTACGAAAAAGCTAGATGATGCGTATTGATATCGAAATAGGGCTGTTTGTCAAGTTCAACGTCTGATAAACAACCCTAATTTGGCAAAATACTGAAATAACTGAAAGTGGTATTCGTTTATATGCTTATCGGTCTGACCATCATCAAGTTAGAACTATCTGCGGGAACTTGGATGTTGGGCAATTAAAACTCATGGCATATTCAGAATTACAATCAAATAATTTACCCCTGGACGAAAAGAGGAGGTCAGAACGTGTAATTTGGCTTCTTGCTGGTGTTGTAGTGTTGAGTTTGGCTGATTTGTTCCTTACTCTCACATATTTGACTTCTGTAGGCATGAGTGAAGGCAATCCAATCGCAGTATGGCTCCTTCATTCAACCAACTCTGTATGGCCATTAGCAGTCTATAAAATGATGACTGTTGCCATTTGTGTTTCCCTTTTATATCTGCATAGGCGAAAACGACAGAGCGAATTGGCATCGTGGTGTGCAATGTGCATCCTTATAGCCCTTTCCATCTGGTGGAATCAATATTCTCGGTATCAGCCCTATCTACCATTGGCAGAAGATCACATAGTGATGGTAAATGAGATGTTTGTTCAACCGTTCCTTACCACTCACAAACAGGCCCACATCATTCAATAGTGGCTATGTTGACTACTTCCATTTTAGAATATGACAGGCGGAGACGTTCGTGTCTTGGTACAGTAGCAACATGCTTCGAATATTATCATTTCTTCTTTGTATTTGCGTATTGGAGGGTTGTGGTGTGCGTGCCCCAACCGTACGTTTTACGGGTGCAGAAGTTACTCAATCTACCACCGAAGCAATCGCTCTGAATGCTGAATTCGATATTTCGAATACTAATGACGAACCGCTTCGACTGGATTATTACAAATATACGGTTTCTGCAGGTAACCATACAGTGTACCAAGGAATATCTGTGCCGAATCTAACCATCCCGCGTTGGGCAACGATTAGTAGTTCTATACCTATTGTTATCCGACGAGATAGACTCCCAGCAATTGGGGAACAAGTTGCTTGGAAATTATCTGGATCGCTTAGTTATTATCCACCATCAGCAATTGCTGAAACACTAATGAACTTGGGCATTTGGAAACCTAAAACAACAGTGCATGCTCGTGAAGATCTTGAAGTTCCCCGTATAAACTGATTCACGCTCCTATCCGCCCCACACAATCGGAACTAATTGCACACAACGACGCTTAAATATGTAAGTTGTGAATTGCAACCTTGCTGCTTCCGATGTGAATGGTATGGATATCGAAGGCATTCTTTCTTGTGCGTCTGAACAGGGCGCATCAGATATACATCTTGTTTCTGGAGAACCCCCAGTTATACGTGTTGACACTGGTTTAGTACGCCTTGAATACCCACCGTTACAAGAGGATGAACTTTGCAGTCAACTTGGAACAATGCTCAATGACAAACAACTTTCAACACTACAAACACAACAAGATGTTGATTTGTCTTGGGCAACTTCAAGTTGCAGATATAGAGTGAATGTACACATCCAACGTGGGCTTCACGCAATTTCGATGCGAACGGTAAAATCAGATATTCCTCCAATTGAAACACTTAACCTTCCTCCTGCAATTGCACCGCTTGCAGAATTACCACGAGGGCTTGTTCTTGTAACAGGTGATACAGGGTCTGGAAAATCTACAACCCTGGCATCGTTGCTTGATCGGATTAACTCATTGAAGAACAAGCATATTATTACGCTTGAAGATCCAGTGGAATATGTGTTTGATTCAAATTGTTGTTTGGTGGAGCAGCGTGAACTTGGAAGAGACATGCCAAGTTTTGCTTCTGGATTGAAACACGCACTTAGACAAGATCCAGACATAATTCTCGTTGGTGAAATGCGAGATTTAGAAACAACATCTCTTGCTATTTCTGCAGCAGAGACTGGGCATCTTGTGCTCTCGACATTGCACACGGTGAACGCATCGCAAACCGTAGAGCGAATTATCGATATGTATCCCGCAAATCAACAATCTCAAGTGAGATCGATGCTTGCAAATACTTTGAAGGCTGTGATTTCTCAAGCTTTGTTACAAAAAATTGGCGGGGGTATGGTTCCAGCCGTTGAGGTTCTATTATGTGATCCCGCGGTGAGAAATATTATTAGAGAAGCAAGAACATTTGAAATACCAAACGTTATCGAAACAAATAGCCGCAAGGGGATGGTAACTCGAGATGCTTCCATTGCAACTTTAGTTTTCAACGGTCTCATCGAACGCGATGTTGCAATTGCGAATTCCACTGACCCACAGAGATTACACATGACCCTCGCAGCATAAGGATTGTTGGTATGCCTACCTACCGCTATGAATTGCAAAAAGAATGCGGAGATCTGTTGGTCGGGCAAGTTGCCGCTCAATCTGCAGCAGGCGCTGCAAGCGTAATACAACATCGTGGTGGGCGAATTATTCGATTAGTTCCACTGAGTACAACACAATCTAATATGTTTCAAAAAATTTGGACGGTCTTGAATACTGGAAATGGTCCAAAGAAACGCGACATACTTGACTTTACTACACAACTCGCTGTAATGGTTCGTGCAGGAATAAGTTTACGAGTAGCAATTGATGGTATTAGCAAGCATGTGGATAATAAAAAACTACAAGAAATATTAACTTCAATCAGGGAAGACCTTGAGGCAGGATGTACATTCTCTGACGCTATTTCAAAGTACCCAAAATTGTTCTCTCCACTCTATATCAATATGGTTAAGGCAAGTGAATTGTCTGGTTCATTCGGCCACATGCTTGACCGAATCGCAAAAATTATTGCAAGCCAGATTGAAACAAAAAAACTCATAGTTGGCGCAAGTATTTATCCTGCGGTAATTGGTGGTTTAGCAACGGTTGTAACTATCTTCCTTCTGACATTCGTGCTTCCTAGGTTTGCTGGAGTTTTTGCTGGTAAGGAAGCAATTCTTCCGTGGCCGACAACTTTTTTAATGAGTCTTAGTGCGTGGATGGTCTTGTATTGGTGGACTGTCCCAATTGCAATGGCTTGTGTTGCAGTAGGGGCAATTCTTCTCTCAAAAACTAAACGTGGGCTTTGCTTTCTTGACAATGTAAAATTGAAAATTCCAGTTGTGAAAAAAATGCTTCGGGCACTGTATATCACGCGTTCATTACAAACATTAGGCGAGTTAGTGAACGCGGGGGTTCCAATGGTAAATGCACTTGAAGTAACAGCGAACATAGCTGGGAATCGTAATTATCATGCCCTTTGGAGCGATGTCGCAGATGGTGTAAAAGAAGGTCGCCGTATAAATGAGATTTTGGGTGGCACAAAACTCTTGCCTATGCCGGTGGTTCAAATGATTGCCGCTGGCGAAGAGTCAGGAAAACTTGGCGATGTTTTAGAGGAAATTTCAGAGTATTACGATCGTGTGTTGCGAGATGCAATAAAAACCTTTACGAGTTTACTCGAGCCAGCGATGATTGTATTTATGGGAGTTATTGTCGGCTTTATTGCAATGGCAATTATCCTTCCAATTTTCAAAATGAGCGCGGTGGTAACGAGTTCATGAAATATGTACAAACAAAAGTACGTCGAGGTTTTTGGTTGGTGGAGTCAGCCGTAGCTATTGCAGTCGTTGGTATTGGAGTAGTTGCGGTTGTTGGTTCGCAACAAGCGTGGCATATTCAAACGGCCGTTTCAGAAGAAATTGCTACAGGAATGAGACTTGCAACTGAAATACGAGAAATGTCCTTGTTACTCCCAGCAAATGATCCGGTTACAGGATTAGCAACTTGGGGAATTGAGTCTGGCGAAGCCATTCCAATGGATATTGATGATCTTGATGACCTTGATAATCAGATTTTTTCAGAATCAGATGGTACAGGGCCACTTGATGCCACAGGGTCGGTAATTGCTGGTATGGAAGGGTGGGAGCAACAGATTACTGCGCAATGTGTGGACCCATTTAACGTAACAAACATCGTCCCAGACAGCACATCAGATGTAGTTCGCTTAGAAGTTACCGTACTTCATAACGGCGAGGAAACTGCGAGGTTATCATGGATTGCACCCCGATAAATTACAAAGAACACGCTAAATGGTTTGTGGATAATTCCGTTGTAAAAAATAGAACGGGTTTGCGTAGAGGGTGGGCAACCGTCCCAGCACTAATTATGCTTACGGTTATAGCTTCAATAACCGCCGGTATATCTAGCGTTTCGTGGACAAATGTCCGAAGCGCCCAGGCAATGATAGCTATTGCAAAAGCACAAGCTGTAGCAGAGTCTGGGTTATCGTTTGGAAGTGTTCGGTTGCTTGATGAAGTGAACCGATACGTTATTGATAGAGGAGTTATCTCGAGTGGTTTAGCTGAGAGATTATGGAGAGGAACCTGGACATCAGCTGATGGACAAGTTGAGATTGTTCCTTCAGAAGAATACGTTATTGGTTCACCATCAGGCGTTGGAATTGTTCACTCTTTACAAGATGTGTTTTCCCAAATAGATGCACACTGGATTGAAGTAACTCCAGAGGATGAGTTGTTGCCGACAATCGGAATGACAGATTACAAACTTGAAGTTAAACCAATTTCTCTTGATGCAACTGGGTCTTCATACTTTAGGTTGTCGTATGAATTACTTGAAAATGAAACAAAAATATTAATTACAAGTGTCGGTGAATCAGACGGTATTTCCAGAACGATTTCGATGGAGTTTGACCTAGACAAACGAATTGATTATGCGCTCGTTGCGATGTCTCGTGTCATGCTTGGTCGTAATGTATTAGTGGAGGGGCCAATTGGAACTCGATATGGAATTGAAGCTAATGAATTGAATGCAAATTTTGGCACGCCACTTATTATGAAAAGTGATTTTTATGGTATCGATGCAGCAATTCTTGATGTAGACATTTCTACTTTTGCTAACTTGTTGTTAGATAATGATGTTGATGGAGACAACCGTTTACGTCCAAATCACCCAACCGAAAACGCGGGCTTAGGCGGAGCATTAGTTGATTACGATGGGGACCAATATGTCACCGAAATGGACTTGTTCCTTTCTCGTTTTGATAGTAATGGTGATATTGGAGTGGTATACGATTCCGCGCTAGCCTCTGCTGCTGGATTTCCGGGGTTGAGCCAAGAGTTTTCAGGTGACATGCAACTTGCGGCACTCATTGATCAAGCAAGAAGCGATAGAAATGGCGATGGTGTTGTTGACACCATTGATCGAGAACTTGGTTGGGACGATGGCATCATTGATGCAAAGGATCAGTACGCAAAAATAGATGGGAGTATCGGGCTTGCAGTTGATATGGCGTCTTGGGAATCTGCAAGTGGCACGCAGTGGCAGACTGGCGTAAATGGAGCGATTGTTTCTGAGTACGGGTCGTCTCCCGTCAAATTTGAGTTGCCTGAATCTGAATTAACCGAGTTGACAACAGAGATGTTTTTAGATTCGCAAACTTGGTTTGAAACAGAGTCAATGAGTGGGATGCAATTTGGTGACATTTCGAGTGGACAAGTTGCTTCAAATATCCAAGGTGGTGGAACATACACGCCACCATCAAGCAATACGTGGGAGGGGGTTCCTTGGGAATCCGCTGGAGCATATGATTGGTACCAGCGACCAGTTTATACAGATATGGTATTTACAAACGTTCGAATTCCAACTGGAACTAATGCAGTATTTGAAAATTGCATGTTTGTCGGTGTGACATGGGTAGAAACTACGCAGGATGTGAGCGATCCGAATTGGAATTTTGTAGGGGCACAAGAACCAGATGGGAGCGGTGGGTATGGCAATCAATTCGAAGGTTTAGTTGCCCAGTCAGGTGGAGTGGAATATGGCGACACAAGGGCCGTTTCCAATAATGTTCGATTTCATGATTGCACATTCCTGGGCTCAATTGCTGGCGATGTTCCATCGGAGTTTACACACTGGAGAAATAAAATCCAAGTAACTGGAGAGTCAAGATTTTTTCTTGATCCTGACGACCCAGATGTCGCTGCTCAGGAAGATGGAGTTGTTTTGCAAGTGATATTAAATTCAATAGATTCCTCAGATCGAGCTCAATTAGCTCGGAGTTCAATATTAATGCCAGGGTGGTCGGTTGAAATAGGTGCGTTTCAGAACGACGAATCAGTTGGAGTTAAGTTGACTGGAACAATCGTTAGTGGCCTCATGGATCTTCGTGGAGCAGTTGACGTGCATGGAGCAATTCTTTCAACCTTTCGACCCAAAGAAGGTGATGGGCCATTGTATTACGGTGGCGAAAGCGATGCATTTAACACGACGATCGGGTACTTTGGCCCTGAAGATGGAGATAGTGAAGGTGTAAATGATGACGAAAAACCATTTAGTGGATATGGAAGGGTCTCACTTCGAGCAAACCCCGATGCACCGATGCCAGATGGGGTACCTTGGCCAATCACAATAGTTCCAGATGGAGCTAGTTATCAGGAGGGTACATGATTCGTCGAGGGTTTACTGTAGTTGAACTGATTGTTGGATTGGCAATTGCTACTGTGTTGCTTACTGGGTTATTTGCAGCAATTCAATCTTCGGTTGATGCGTATTCAAAATCAACTGCCGAAGGAGTTAATCGATTAACTTCTCGGTTATTAGTTGAACGTATAGCACTTCTTGTTCGGACCGGAACGTCATTTGGCCCACTTCCAGCACTCGCGACGACAACAGAAGTGGAAAGTAATACTCTTCAAATCACGACGCCACAAGGTCAACAAGTTACGATTACATGGAATAGCTTGGATGAAACTTTGGAGATGGATGTTGATGGCACAATGTCCGTTGTTTTGGGTGGTGTGACACAATTGGCAAGCGGAGTGTCAATTACGCCATTTTTACTGCAATACGAAAATGGCACAATTTTAAACCGTGTCACAATCAATCTTGCTGTAATACCTGATATTACACACGCAACGGCAATGGACGGTGGCGACGAAACCCTTCGCTTGACTACCTCCGTGATGCCACGCGCACAATTGTATTAACCCCACTCCGAACCCCCTCCTGGCTCAGAGCCAATCTGGCTCAGAGCCAACTTGGCTCAGAGCCAACTTGGCCCCGAGCCAAACATCTATAGTTTTACTCGATTGGATAATTTATAAGCAGTAAGGGAATCATTTGCTTCAGCGATGACACGCGCAATGGGCTCGGTGTTGCTTGGCCTGACATGAAGCCACCCCTCATCAAAATCGATTCGTAACCCATCACTATCATCCTGCTTATCTTCCGCATACTCATTTTTTAGTCGTTCAATTTCTTTCTCAATCGCAGTAAGACCGCCGTTACCATCGAGGTCAATTGTTCGTTTTATCATTTCATAAGGTTGTATGCTTTGAACAATAGCCGAAAGTGGTTCGTCTTTCGAACGCATCAAGTCTAAGATTAAAGCCATGCCCGCAAGACTATCCCGAACCCAGCAAACTTCTGGAAAAATGACACCTCCGTTACCCTCTCCACCAATGACACAACCATGTTTTTTCATAACACTTGCTACATTCGCTTCACCAACAGCAGAACGCCAAGTTTTACACCCATGTGAGTTTGCAACATCATCAATCATTCTACTCGTTGATAAATTAGTAGCAGTTGAAGTGTTTGGATGTGTTTGAAGCCACTGCATAGCTGCAAGTACAAGTGTGTATTCCTCGCCAAAGTAAAAACCGGTTTCATCTACAACCGCAAGACGGTCCGCGTCTGGATCTTGGGCAAAACCAACGTCTGCATCAAACTTATCAACCATCGAAGCAAGGTCAGTTAAATTCTCAGCCTTTGGTTCAGGAGGATGGGCAAAATCACCAGTGGGTTCACCATTAAGATGCAAAACATCACATCCAAGAAGTTCTAGAAGTTTAATTCCCGATTCACAACCCGCACCATTAATCGAGTCAAGGACTACGCGGAAACGCTTATCGCGAATAGGTTTTGGAGGTATTACTCCAAGAAGTTTTGAAATGTGCGTGTCGTTTCCTTGTGTATTTTTAGTG
The DNA here is from genome assembly GCA_964592615.1 of uncultured Isosphaeraceae bacterium. Classification (GTDB taxonomy): domain Bacteria; phylum Planctomycetota; class Phycisphaerae; order Phycisphaerales; family SM1A02. The sequence goes on from CAZQGB010000010.1 coordinate 23,348, forward strand.
AGTGTTCCGCCATCTTTTGAGCCAAGAGATATTTGCGCATTGAACCTTCGGATAATTTCTGTAGCATCTTCCTTACTAGGAGCGAGTCCGTCACCGTCGAGGCATTTGATACCGTTCCAAGGTGTTGGATTGTGAGAAGCAGTTACGATAATCCCACCATCAGCGCGCAAAGCATTAATCATAACTCCAGCGGTAGGTGTTGCAACAACACCAAGATCGGTAACCTGGCAACCACATTCTACAAACGCTTGAGCAACAGCATCTTGAAGCGCCGGGCCACTTGGCCTGCTATCTCTTGCAACGCAAAGCGTTGGTAGTTTCCCAAGTTTGTCACTAAGAAAAGAAACAAAAGCATTTGCATAGGTGTGAGCGACTTCGGGAGTCATCGTTTTACCTACAATTCCACGGGCACCGGAGACGGAAAGCATGAGCGGGTCGTTTGTCATAATGTATAGATTGCTTGGCAGTTTGGGGCTTCTGTAATGGTTACGGATTGTACACGTGCAGGTGGTTTTATTTTATCTTTAATCTCGTTGCAGATATAGAACGCGACACTTTCAGCAGAGGGGTTTTTGCCAGAAAATATATCGATGATATTTAGGTTTGCATCGCGAAGGGGCTCAATGATTGCATTGAGGCATTTCTCAACAGCAACAAAGTCAATCAAAAGTCCATCTTTATCAAGAGTTTCACCCACAATCAAAACTTCAACACCCCACGTATGATTGTGTGTCGTTTCTTCAACACCACAAACAGTCACTGCATGTACAGCATCAAAGGATGTTGAAACTTGAACACTAAACATCCGTCGCTGTCCACTCTTCTTGAACGGTCCACGTAAATGGTTTGCTTGAACAGTCTATGTGTACGGCAAAAAACCCACCGCGGTGCTGCTTGACAAGTTTCCAAAGAATTTTTCGATCAGTCTCTGGAATATTCTTTGAATCAACTTCATCAATATGTACCCATTCAAGTGTTCCCTCATCGAATTCCATAGATTCAATCTCAGTATGATTGATTGGACGTTTGACTTCAAATAAAAATATAAGCCAGTGTGTCGATTCTTCGTATGCCGTTTCTGCAAGCATTCCAGAGAGACGAATTTCGTCAAGTTCAAGTTGTACTCCAGATTCTTCTTGTATCTCTCTTACCGCACACTCGTGCGGGCTTTCGCCAATCTTCGCTTCTAACTTTCCTCCAATTGGGGAATATAATCCTGCATTTGGTTCTTTCGTTCGGTGTAATAGTAAAAGTTGATCGTCTTCATCGTACAGGTAGCAAAGAACAGCAATTTTATATGGCAAATCTGCAATAGAGTGCGAATCATTCATTGGAGGAATCCTCGATTTGTTGTTTCATTTCTCTTACGGAAGTTTTCATTCCAACGAAGACACTCCTACTGACAATAGAATGCCCAATATGTAATTCTGAAATATTTTCAATAGAGGCGATTCCAGACACGTTCAAGTGAGTTAATCCGTGACCCGCGTTGCATTGTAAGCCAAGACCAACCGCATATTGGACAGCAGAGTGAACGGTATCTCGCTCGTGTTGTACTTCTTTATTCTCAATTACAAAATTATTGTTGATAAACGATTCAGCATACGGACCAGTGTGGATTTCACACACGGTGCATCCAGAAGCAAGAACCGCGTCAATTTGTTTTTCATTAGCATCCACAAAAGCACTAACTCGCATACCTCCCTCAGTAAGAGCTGCCACCATATCTCTGAGACGACTAATATCTGCTGCGATATCGAGTCCACCCTCGGTCGTGATTTCATTTCTTCCCTCGGGAACAAGCATTGCCATGTCTGGGCTCGATTTGAGGGCCAAATCGATCATCTCTTGGGTTGCTGCAAGTTCCAGATTGAGTGGAACTTTGACAATTTCTCGTAGTCGGTATAGGTCCTCGTCCTGCATGTGACGCCGATCTTCTCGAATATGAAGAGTTATTCCATCAGCCCCACCGAGACACGCATCTTGGGCAGCTAAAATTGGGTCGGGCTCAATGGTTTTACGAGCTTCTCGAATTGTTGCAACATGGTCTATATTTACACAGAGTTTGATCATTAAAAAGTGCTCCAAAAGAGAGTTTAATCTCAAGGTGGCGAGTATACTCCCACAGAGCCGATATGCGCACTCAAGAGAGCATGTAGATGTCAGAGTTTGAAAGAAAGTTATCTCAGTTAAAAGCAGACTTGAATACCCAAGGTGCAAGGGTTTCAGATCAACTTTTGCAAGCAGTCGAATCAAGTTTCGATGGGGATGTAGAAGTCGCCAAAAAAGTTGTTGTTGGTGATGCAGTCATTGATCGTGTTGATGTTGAAATTGAGCGGGCGTGTATTGACCTACTTAGGATAGGTGCGAAAGACGAGTATGGTATTCGAAGTGTTCTTACTATCGTAAAAGTTAACAATGAACTCGAACGGATTGCTGATTGTGCAGTTATAGTTGCTGAGTCGGCAATAAACAGCGATGATTTGATTTCAATGGCGCCTCCAACTTTTAGAGTGATGGCAAACAGCGTTGTTGGAATGGCAAGGGATACAAACCATGCGTTATCCGAGTCAGACACAGAAATGGCTATTCGAGTGTTGTCATTTGACGATACCGTAAGTCGATTCAGAAAAGAAATTGTGCTTGATGTTCAGCGAAGAACAAGCAATGGTGAATTGGACCCCCTTGTTGCGTTTGAACTTCTTGCTGTGACAAGGTCACTTGAGAGAATAGCAGACCACTGCACGAATATTTGTGAACAAGTAATCTATCTTGAAACCGGGAAAATTGTTAGGCACTTGCCTGATGGTTGGACATCCCCGGAAACCCCAACGTTTTGAGCGACGTACCCAGCGAATTGCTACGACTAATTCGTGAACATGGTCAAGAACATGTTCTAAAATTTTGGGATGACCTAAATGAAACTCATCAAGAGCAATTGGTTTGCCAACTTGAAGCAGTAGATTTTGAATTATTCAATTCACTTCAACAACTCTCAGCCGAATCTACACTTGGTGAATTGCACCCATCTCCAATCGTTCCTCTTAATGATACTTATAGAGAAATTGGAGTTGAGCGAATAAAAAAAGGAGAGTTAAGCGTTCTTACAGTTGCAGGTGGACAAGGCACGCGTTTGGGCTGGAGCGGGCCAAAAGGAACATTTCCAGCAACGCCTGTAACTGGCAAATCTCTTTTTCAAGTTGTTGCAGAACAAATATTGTTTGCTGAGAAAAAATATGGTGTTGTGATTCCGTGGTACATCATGACAAGCTCAGAGAATGATGCGGTAACAAGATCATTCTTACTTGATAACAACTGTTTTGGTTTAGAGAGAACCGACATCTTTATTTTTACTCAGGGTGAAGTCCCTGCGTCAACCAAAGATGGGAAAATGCTCCTTTCTTCACAAAGCAGTGTTGCCATGAATCCCGATGGGCACGGAGGAGTAATTTCCGCATTGAAAGTAAGTGGTGGGCTAGAAGAGATGGAAGCCCGTGGGATAAAATATATTTCTTATGTTCAAATAGATAATCCTATGGCGAATGTCGTTGATCCAAAATTTTTAGGTGTACATCTAAGCGAAGAATCATCAAAAGAAGTAACAAGCAAGTGTGTGAAGAAAACAAATCCTGAAGAGAGGGTTGGCGTCTTTTGTCTTGTTGATGGAAAAACAACTATTGTTGAGTACAGTGATCTCCCCCATGAAAAGACCGTTGAACAAAACGACAATAATGAGTTAAGTTATGGTGCTGGTTCGATAGCAATACACATGTTGTCAACAGAATTTTTACAACGTGTTGCTGATGAGATGCCTTGGCATATTGCTCACAAAATAGTTCCTCACATTGATTTGCAAACCGGGGAATATGTGAACCCAAAAAGTCCAAACGCAAATAAATACGAAAGATTTGTTTTTGATGTGTTGCCTCTTGCGAAGAAATCATTGGTTGTTGAAACTGAACGAGCAGATGAGTTTGCGCCAATAAAAAATGCTGAAGGAGTCGATTCGCCAAGCACAAGTCAACAACTGCAAAAAGACCGGGCGATTCGGTGGTTACGTAGGTGTTCTGTCGAGGTTTCAGACAACGCCCTTGTTGAAATTAGTCCACTTTCTGGAAGCGTCCCAGAGGAACTAAACTGTCAAGAATTTCCAGCGTCGATTGGTGACGGTGAGACGGTGGTACTTTGATTCATGGAAGCTTGGATTGATCAACTCCTCTCAATGGTCGATCCGGTTTGGGGACCTTGGGCTGTTTTTGGTTTGTTGTTATTATCTGGAATAGGGATTCCACTCGGCGAAGATATAATTATTATTCCAGCGGGCATGCTTGTTCAACAAGAGGCGTTGCCACTCTGGCCGACTTTAGCTGCAGCATATTTTGGAGTCGTTTGTGGCGACCTCCTTTGGTTTATTGTGTGCTCGAAACTTGGAACACGATTACTACACAAAAAATGGTTTAAACGATTAGTACACCCACGAAGAATGTTACAAGTCAAATATCAATTTGATGTTAGAGGAATATGGGTTATTGTGTTAGCGAGATTTATACCTGCAAGCAGAACGACAACCATTACTGTTGCAGGAATAATGCACATGAAGTTTTGGAGATTTGCAATCGCCACCATAATTTGCTGTTTATTAACGGCACCAATGCAACTATTTGCTGGTTGGTGGATTGCACAGAGTTTACAATCGGACACGGTTGTAGAAACCATCTTTCGTCTCTTGGGACTAGTGATGGTGGTTATTGGATTGATTTGGGCCTACAGGTTGTGGTCACGGCACAGGAGAAGTGGCAGCAGGATTCCCAGAGCAAAAGTCTCTTGGTTGCGAAGATTCTCTACAAAAAAGAAATAGACAATTTGTTACTTTGAATTGCCTATAATGCACATATGAGAACTGTAGTTACTGGACAAATTGGAATGGACAAGAAACCATACTTAGAAGATGTTGAGCGTCTTGGTGGTGAGCGTGGTGGCAAGATAGAAATCTTTAATGTAGGGGCGATGATGTACGCAGAGGGTCCTGATATTCGGCCTGGGAGAATTCTTGATTTGCCTTTGAGCCGTTTGCATTCGTTGCGACGGGCTGCAATCAAGGATATTGTTGCAGCAACCTCTCCTTTTGAAGATCACCCAAATGTCGTTATGAATACACATGCCACATTCCGTTGGCGACACGGTTTGTTTCCTGCGTTCGACTTTGATCAACTTGAAGCGTTCAATCCTAATCTCTTTATTTGTTTGGTCGATAATATCGAAGTTGTGCACGAAAGATTGCACGCAGAACATGATATTGACGCAACACTAAAAGATTGCATGGTATGGCGAGAAGAAGAAATTCTTGCAACTGAACTTATGGCGCAAGCGTGTGGATGCAGTAATGAATTTTATGTTCTGAGCCGTGGTCGACATGTTGACACAACCGAAACATGTTACAAGTTGATTGCACGAAATAATCTTAAAAAGGTTTATCCAAGTTTTCCAATGAGCCACGTTGTGGATATGCCAGATATTCTTGAAGAGATAGATCAATTTCGCGCTGCACTCGCTGAGCACTTTATCGCTTTTGATCCTGCAGATGTTGACGAAAAGTTACTCCTCGATAGGGGCATCGAAGCCGCAAAAGAAGGCAAAGATTGGATTGAAGTCGAAGCACATGCCTTTGGCGGTAAGAAGGGCGGTGACCCGATGCGGGTCTCTGTTCGAGAAATTCTTGATATTGCGGGTGATATTGATGGCCAAATTTACATGCGAGATTTCCGTTTAATCGACCAATCAGATATGATTGTTTCGCTCGTACCAGAACTTCCGGGAGGGGTTCCTGGTTTATCAAGCGGTGTTGAGAGGGAGTTACAACACGCATGGGAGCATACGAAGGAAGTGTATGTGGTTTGGAAGCCAAAAAAGGCACCTTCGCCGTTTATTACCGAAACCGCTACAAAGATATTCTCTTCTGTCGATGAAGCGTTAAGTTATTTTTCAGAGCAGGGCTATTTTGAGATGGCGAATCTGTTCGGGCACTAATCAAACGAGACCCACTCAAGAGACAGCCCATGTGCTGGCAATGTTTTTCCTCCACGCCTTCTATCACCAGAGGCAATTATGTCAGTAATCTCTTCTGGTTCGAACCTTCCACGACCAACTTCAAGAAGAGTCCCAGCGATAATTCGAACCATATTCCATAAAAATCCTGCTCCTGAAACATAGATTGCAAGTCGTCCATCTCCTGTTACCTCAACAGAGCAGTTATCGATTCTTCTAACAGTAGTTATTCGCCCGTGGTTAAGTTTGGTGAAACCGATAAAGTCGTGTTCACCTTCAAACAATTTTGCACCTCGGTTCATCAATTCAGGATTTAATTCAAAAGCGGTGTGAGAAATGAACCTTCTGTCGAAGAGTGGCTTTCTTAAAGGATTGCTACACCCGTGAGCCAAGGAATATCGATATCCTTTCGATGTGCAATCATCAATTGGGTTGAAACTCTCATCCACCACATCTATTGCTCTTATTTGTACATCATCTGGTAGCCATGAATTAATGCCCAAAATTAATTTATCTGGTTTAATTTCGTTGCTTGAAGCGAATGTTGCAACTTGTCCATTTGCGTGGACTCCTGAATCAGTACGGGATGCACCTATGATATTGACTGGCTCGCGGACAACCTTTGTTACTGCTCTCTCCATTACTTCTTGAACAGTACGAAGGGATGTCTGCTCAGGTCTATTTTGTGTCTGCCAACCATGAAAATCCGTCCCGTCATATGCCACAATCATCCGATACCGCATTTCCGTATTCTAGTGCACTAGAATACAAGGATGGCACAAATACTAGTAGTAGGTCCGCACCCCGATGATCAAGAACTTGGAATGGGTGGCACAATTTCTAAGTTGGTTAATCAGGGACACGATGTGTTGCTTCTTGACATGACAAGTGGCGAACCAACCCCACATGGCTCACCTGAGATTCGTTCAAAAGAATCCATAACCGCAGCTGAGATATTGGGAGTCAAGAGAACTTCAGTAAACCTCCCCAATCGATTTGTAGAACATTCAATTCCTGCAAGGCACGCAGTTGCGGCTGTGATTCGTGAACATCAAGCAGAAATAGTATTCACTCCTTATTTTGAGGACGCACACCCAGACCACATTGCAACGACCAGAATAGTTGAAGACGCTCGTTTTGATGCAAAACTGACAAAAATAGATTTAGCAGGTGAACCAGTTTACCCAAAGTGGCTGTTCTATTATTACTGCACACATTTGCGAATTGTTCCAAATCCAAGTTTTCTCATCGATACTACTGGCTTTGCAGAAAAGAAACGCGAAGCAATAGTTGCGTACGAATCACAATTTGTTGTTCCAGAACAAAACCGAGCAATCGTAGATTGGATTGAAGCACAAGACAAATATTTTGGCGGACGCTTGCGAACTGAGACCGCCGAACCTTTTTACAGCCGCGAGCCAATTGGTCTAAATGATTTACAATCTTTAAGCACCAGTTGAGCCAAATCCACCAACTCCACGAACAGTCTCATCAAGTTCATCTACAACTTCAAATGTTGCTTGCACAACTGGCGCGATAATCATTTGTGCAATGCGCATATTGGGCTCCACAACAAAGGGTTTATCCCCATGGTTAATGAGAGGCACACAACACTCACCTCTATAATCAGCGTCAATTGTGCCTGGGGCATTTGGAAGAGTCACCCCAAATTTAGACGCGATTCCACTTCTGGGGCGGACTTGTGCTTCGAAGTTGTCTGGAAGTGCCATCGCAAATCCAAGAGGAATCATGCTGATTTCTCCAATTTCAATCGTGATTGATTCTTCATTCGCTGAATACAGATCCATCCCAGCGGCATGTTCAGATTGGTAGGAAGGAACGATTGCTGTTTTACGAAGTTGTTTATATTTCACTTTGACATTGTGCATTTGAACATTGTAATTCCTTGGTGCGTATATGATGCAAAGAGATGGAAAAACAACAAATCCCAAATTGGGCAATTCACCGTCGACTCTATGAATGGGTGCTTGGCTTTGCTAAAACGTCAGTCGCACCAGTAGCGCTTTTTATCATCGCGTTTATTGAAGCATTTATTCCGTTTGTGCCCCCAGACGCACTTTTAATACCCATGTGTTTGGAAAAGAAGAGTAAATCTCTATTGTTCGCAGTTATAGCAATAGTTGGAAGTGTGGCTGGCGCAATGATTGGTTTTTTTGTGATAGCATCGTTCATTGCAAATGGTGCAGAATGGGTTTTTGGGGCAGAAGTTATCGAATGTATCGTTGATGAGTTCGACAAACGTGGAAATACTTACGTATTTGTTGCAGCCCTTACTCCTGTGCCATTTTTTGCGTTGACTATCGCAGCAGGTGTTGCAAAATTAAATTTTGGTATGTTCCTAGGGGCATGTTTGATTGGGCGTACTCTTCGTTATGGTATCGAAGCAGGAATTGTCTGGTGGATTGGGGATGCAGCAAAAACATTCCTCGAAAAATGGTTCAACCTTATAACAATCATAGTTTGTGTTGTGGCTGTAATTGGCTGGGTGTTGATGAAGTGGATGTAAATCACCCACCTATGCGACTCATTGTTTTTTCTGGTCTTTGAAAATCATCGCGATCCATACCGTGACCAGCTGATTTTTGCCACATTGCATTAATGAAGAATTGCCGAAGTTCTTCGTCACTAGCATTGTTGCGAAGTAGTGGACGAATTCCCCACTCTTCATCGCTGAACAAACAGGGACGAACGGTGCCGTCTGCCATCATTCGCATGCGATCGCATGCACCACAGAACGCTTGTGTCACGGAAGCGATAAAACCAATGCGTCCATTACCCTCTTTGAACCTGTAATTCATAGAAGTGCTTGTTTTCGTGTCTTCTTCACGAATGACATCATGTTTAACTTGTATTTTTTCAAGCATCTCTTTTGCGCTGACAACGTGTCTTTTTTCCCAGCGTTTTCCTGCATCAAGTGGCATGAATTCAATCATTCGCATATCAACTTCGTGTTTCTTTGCAAAGCAAGCAAAGTCAACAACCTCGTCATCGTTCACCCCTCGCATAATCACAGCGTTTACTTTTACTGGAGTGAGACCAGCATCTCTCAGGGCATCAATAGATTTAATGACAGTTTGTAACGAAGTTTGGGATCGAGTGATCGCATCCTTGCGTTGAGGATTCAGAGTGTCCAAACTTACCGTAACACGGTTAAGACCAAGTGATTTCCATCGTTGTGCCCATTGACTGCGAATCATTGAGCCGTTTGTGGTGAGGGCGATATCTTTTAAGCCCATTTTCCCAACCGCCTCAAGAAGTTCGTCAAGGTGTGGGTAGAGAGTGGGTTCGCCACCTGTTATTCGTAATTTATTTATGCCAAGTGACATCGCTATTTCAATGACTCGAATATATTCATCAAGTCTTAGCAACTGCATCTTTGGGATATATTTCACATCGGGTGCCATGCAGTAGACACACCGAAAGTTACATCTGTCGGTAACCGAAAGTCGTAAATCGCGAATTTGTCGACCGTGGGAATCAAACAATTTTCCATGCTGCAGTGCATCAGTGGGTGCTACTGGGGGCGTGTCGGTATTTAGAATGGAAAGTGAAACATCCAAGCCATATATGATACATTCAAAAACTTACACGAAAAACCGCAGTTGTTTGAGGTGTTGAAAAATATCGCTATATGCTTACGCCATGAATTTTGTACTAAGTATTGTGATTACTTCTGTTGCGTTAGCGAGCGAAACGTGGGATGTCCCTCGGGAGTGCGAATCTATTCAAGCTGCTATTGACGCCGCATCAGATGGCGATGAAATCGTAGTTTCTGTCGGCGTTTGGAAGGAACAAATTGATTTTTCAGGTAAATCACTTCTTATTCGTAGTGAAGTGGGTGCAGAAGAGACGGTGATTGATGCTGGTCATTTGGGAAGCGTAGTTACTTGTTCCAGCGGTGATGGGACAATTGTCGAGGGGTTTAACATCCGAAACGGGAAAGCAACTCTTGGCGGTGGTATTTTTGTGCAAAACGCTTCGCCTACATTTCGCCTTTGCATGATTGATTTTAATAGTGCAAAGCAGGGTGGCGGAGTTTACGCTCGCGGTGGGAACCCTGTCTTTGACCAATGCGTCTTTTCGTTTAATGATGCGATTGATGGTGATGGGATTTGGGCAAAACATTCTCGCCCAGAATTAACAGCGTGCATTTTTGCTGGCGATTCAATCGGGTGGGAGAGTGGCGAGATGGTGACAATCAGAGACACGAATAGTCCAGCGGGTGCGTGTTGTATTCGAGATGTTTGCGTGCAAACCGCATCAGTTGCTTGTTGGGAAGCTGGTGGACTGTATCGAGGTGAAGCAACAACTTGTGCCACTGCATGCGATCCTATTTGTGATGAAGATGTTACGGGCGATGGCGTTGTGAATTTAACAGATGTTTTGCGGGTTATTTCCGCTTTTGGGTTTTGCCCTTGACTCACCAAATGCCTATACTTAGCGTATGTCCCACGAAGAAGAACTTCGAGACCGCCCACATCCTAAGCAAATTGAAATTTGGAAGAAGATGTCTCCTTGTGAACGATTTCAAATCAGTGAAACGCTCCGCGTTGGAGCTATTGAACTACGCAAATCTGTTTTGCGACAAAAGAATCCTTCAATCACTGAAGATGAGCTGAAGCAAAAAATCGATGAATTCATTCTCTATGGAACAGGTTAAGTGGCTTAGACATTTCATCGCCCCTTTGGAACGTGCAAAATTAACGTATATGGTTACCGGCTCAGTTGTTAGTATTGCTAAAGGCGAACCCCGCCTTACTTTGGATGTAGATTTTGTAATTTCTTTGAATGCACAAGAAATAATTAAAATTAGTGCTTGTTTTCCGGAAAATGAATATTATTGCCCACCAAGCGAAGTTATTCAAAGGGAAATGTGCGCAAAGAAGGGGAGCTTTAATGTTATTAACCATGAGACTGGAATGAAGGCGGATTTTTTTCTGAGCATTAACGACCGCCTGCACCTGTGGGGTTTAGAAAAAAGAACTCGATGTTTATTTGAGGACCTAGAGTTTTGGATTGCACCCAGCGAATATGTCATCATAAGGAAATTGGAGTATTTCAAAGATGGTGGTTCTAGTAAACATTTGCGGGATATTTATGGTCTTGTGAAAATTGACGATACGATTGATATGACTTGGCTGCAAAAAGAAATTGCTTCTCGTAATCTTCTTGAACAGTGGGAACAGGTTGACCCTTAACTACTTCGTCTTGTTTTTGTCGACCGTTAATCCCGT
>CAZQGB010000011.1:0-3347 GCA_964592615.1 uncultured Isosphaeraceae bacterium
TTACTCGGATAGCACCTGATGTTGAAACGAAATAAACGACCCGCGGGATAGTTTTCCGGAAGAAGAGTGGCCACAGAGACACGGAGACACGGAGCAATATATTTTTGGTTTAGGAACCAAGAACCCAAATCTTATCTCCGCGCCTTCGCGCCTCCGCGGCAAAAAAAACGACCCGCGGGATAGTTTTTTAATCTGAAAGTGCGCTTAGATAATGTTCCGCGTCTATTGCTGCCTGACAACCCATACCTGCTGCACTAATAGCTTGTCGATAGTGTGGGTCAGCAACATCTCCAGCAGCAAAGACACCTTCAATATTCGTATTACTACTTCTCGTATTCAACTTGATGTATTTTGCTTCATCTAATTCGATACCTGTTCCATCGAGAAAACTAGTAGTTGGCGTGTGACCGATTGCTACAAATAACCCACGCAAATCCAGAGTTGATTCTTCGCCGGTCACGGTGTCTTTCAATAACACACCAGTGATTGTATCTTCGCCAAGTACATCGACAACAACTTTATTCCAGAGTGGCTCTGCATTTGGCGAATCGAATATTCGCTTCTGCATTGCCTTTGAGGCCCGGAACTCATCTCGCCTATGAATTATGTAAACCTTTGAAGCAAACTTCGTTAGGTAACTCGCTTCTTCAAGAGCACTATCGCCACCACCGACTACAGCTAGTGGCTGGTCGCGGAACGCTGGTAATGCACCATCACAGACAGCACATGCGCTCACTCCACCACCGCTTCGTGCTAGTCGCATTTCGTTATCTAAACCGAGCCAATTTGCTGTTGCACCAGTTGCAATAATGACTGCTTTGGCAAGCACTGTTTCGCCTTTGTTCGTCTCTAGTTTAAATGGCTTCTCTGAAAAATCACAAGAAACGATGTCTTCGCCACGCATACGCGACCCAAAACGCTCCGCTTGTTTTTGAAAATTAGCCATCATGTCTGGCCCAGTAATTCCCTCAGGAAAACCAGGGTAATTCTCAACTTCAGTTGTCAGCATCAATTGTCCACCGGGCAAAACTATTGATGGCGAAGTCTTTGGTACACCCACAAACACAAGAGGATTTAGTTCTGCACGAGCAGCATAAATTGCCGCAGTCCAACCAGCTGGACCACTCCCAATGATGACGACGTTTTCTATTGTTGTCATAAGTTAATTCAGTTGTCCTGCATTTCTTTGTAGAGTTTTAATCGGAGGCCAAAAGATAGTATCTTCCCGTACATCTAATCCACGGTCATCTTCGTTATCCAATGACTCGCTGTACAACAAACATTCACCAGCCTTCACAAACACAACGTCAGCAAGGGCCCTAATCTTCGTTTTCGTTTCGATTTTTCGATAGTGAAGTGGCCCAACTGGATAGGTGTATAGGTCCCAATCGGATTCGGTTCGCAAAGGCAACTGCCTAAAGTAATCGAGATTGTTTGCTCTATGTAACAATTGTGCATACATCATTTTTAAGCTCGTTGGATACACACCATAATGGTTTTTGTACCCACACAATGCCGCTGAGACCGCAGTGCCATTAATCTGCGTAGCCAAAATATCCCGTTCTAAGAATAAATCTTGAATATCTCGAATAATAAGATTCACTGCAGCATATTTCACAGGATTCGATTTTTTAAATTCGCTTGCAACCGAAAGTTGGGGGTGGAATGGACGCAATTTCCAACGTCTCCACCAATCATCATAAATTTTGTTTAATCGAGCCACAGAATCATCACGCCCAAGGTGAAGAGTTGCGATTGCTTCCCAATATTTCGCTGCACCAAATCGAGACAATGGCTCTTGGCTCGATTGAATATCCGTCATAATCAATTTGAATTGCTCTGAATCCGCTCCACCAATTGAATTGAACAAATTACTGAGAAGTGCTTCGCCAACAAAGCGATCTCCTTCAGGCATTGTTAGGCGAGTCGAATCTGTGCGAATATATGGAATGCCATCTCTTGCGAAAAAACGAAATTCTGGGGTGGTGATTGATTCCCGATATGTATAAAACATGTCTCGAGTGTTTGCAAGTGCATCGCCAAGCATTGGCATAAAAGCCAATTGCTCTTTCAAAAATTCACGATCACAAAATTTTCTTAACACAATCAATTCAGACATTAATAGCTGGATTGCTCTTTCATTTTCTCCTGCGTCAAACAGTCGATACAACTCCGCAGTTGCCCACACACAAGCCAGCTCAACAGTGTCAATGTATCCAAAATGACTAACATGCAAATTCCCATCGACACCTATTTGGGCAACTATATTGTTTGCAACATATTCACTTGGGACTTTTTCACTTCCATAAGGAAGCCCTATCATTGGGAGTTTGCCAGCCTCTATAAAAGCACCCGCCATATGTTCGTTTTGGCTTGCCCAGTCGGATACTTCTGCCCATCCGTCCATTCCAGGCCACACAGTGTTCATGTTGAATGTGTCATTTACTGGACTCGGAGGAGGTGTTAATTCAAGACAAGCATCAAAAAACGTTCTCCAAGATTTCGCACTATCCTCCCCCTCGGTTGATGGCAGATTGTTCAATTTTTCAATGACATCTTCTCTACTTCCAGCATCGACTGGAGCGGTTATACACACTGAGAGACACGTTACTATCAATAATCTAAAAATCATTACTGGATCCTATATTCTGAGCCCCCCACCTAGTTGTAGAAGTACGAGTGTACCAGATGAGGGTAGACTGGTCATTCCCTCCAAGTGACTATATCATGCCACGTTCTAGTGTCTAAAGGAGATTAATATGACAACCGTAGGCGTCCCAACCGAAGTAAAAACTGATGAATACCGCGTAGGAATGCGCCCCGTTGGCGCTGAGATACTGGCTCACAATGGGCATAGGGTATATGTCCAATCTGGGGCAGGATTGGGCTGTGGCTACGAAGATGCAATGTACGAAGCCGCAGGAGCAACAATTCTCCCCACAGCAGAGGAAACTTGGGCAATCTCAGACATGATTGTCAAAGTCAAGGAGCCTCAGCCTCAAGAAATCCAACTTATCCGCAATGGACAAACAGTATTCACATATTTCCATTTTGCCGCTGACAAAGCACTCACAGTAGGGTGTCTTGAACGTGGTTGCATTTCTGTTGCATACGAAACCCTGACTGATGACCATGGGCACCTCCCACTGCTCACCCCAATGAGTGAAATTGCAGGGAAATTATCAATACAAGAAGGCGCGAAATATTTAGAACGCCCTCAAGGAGGGCGGGGAATACTCCTTGGAGGTGTGCCTGGGGTTGATGTTGGAAAAGTACTCGTGCTAGGTGGTGGCATTGTTGGAACATGCGCAGCAAGAGTGGCTACTGGTATGGGAGCTGACGTTGTC
>CAZQGB010000011.1:3447-33185 GCA_964592615.1 uncultured Isosphaeraceae bacterium
GGTGCCGTTGCTCGAACATCAACTCAAGCTCTAACGAATGCAACCATGCCATGGGTAACACGACTTGCAGCAACAACTGCAGACAATCTTGCGAAAAAAGACCATCATTTCGCAAATGCAATCAACACAAATTGTGGCGTATTAACGAACCAACCAGTTGCAGATGCACATAACCTGCCCTTTGAACCTTTAACTGTTTAAACACAAATGCAACTCTACTTCGACAACGCTGCAACATCATTCCCAAAACCCGATGTTGTCCTTGATGCGGTAGTGAGTTACCAACAATCGTGCGGCGCTAGCCCAGGACGCGGAGCGTACCCAACCGCGACGGATGCGACTGAAATACTTGATCAATGTAGAGACTTGCTATGCAAACTTGTTAACGCTCCATCTTCAAAGCATTGCATTTTTACACTGAACTGTACCGATGCTTTGAATTTAGCAATCTATGGAATTGCAAAGCATTTTGTAGCGTTGAATAAACCTGTTCACATTGTTACAAGTTCGATGGATCATAATTCAGTTCTTCGCCCGCTACATGATCTGGCATTGTTTGGCGTCACACACACAATTGTTTCAGCTGATTCAGAAACTGGGCTGATCGACCCTTTAAGAATTAAAAGTGCAATAACTCCAAACACTAGGCTCGTAGCGATTGCTCACGGATCGAACGTTACTGGAACCGTGCAAGATATCGAATCAATCGGGTCATATTGTAAAAACATTCCATTCCTTGTAGACGCTGCTCAAACAATGGGGCACACACACATTGATGTGCAAACGATGAATATTGACCTTCTTGCCTTTCCGGGACATAAAGGTTTACTTGGGCCTTTGGGTACTGGCGGTCTCATCATAAAACCTGGTATTGAAGAACTGGTGGATCCAATTCGCACAGGAGGAACTGGGAGTGAAAGTGAATATCCTGTTCAACCAACAACACTTCCTGATAAATACGAATCGGGTTCTCACAATATGACTGGAATTGCGGGTCTTGTAGCTAGTCTTCGTTGGATTCTTAATCGCGGTATTACCAGCTTACATGAAACCCAAACAATCCTTTGTGACCAGTTCATAAATGAAATTAAAAAAATCAATGGCGTTCAAATCGTTGGTCCACCGACAACGAGCCATCGCTGTAGTGTCTTTTCATTGTCTTTCGATGATGACCCCTATGAAATAGCAAAACTCCTCGAAGAGGTTTCAGGAGTTTGTGTACGAGCTGGGTTACATTGCGCACCACTTGCTCATGAAACAATGGGAACTGATACACTCGGGGGTACTGTTCGAGTTTCGTTCGGACCATTTCATACTTCAAACGATATCGATCTCCTTGTTCGAGCAATATCGAACGCCACAGAAAGGGTTCTTTCATGAATTCACTCATTACTCAACGCCTCGACGAAGCGGCATCTGTCATTGAAAATCTACGTGATGTCACTGATGATATTGCAACAATTGCCTCTGTCATCATTGACAGGATGAGTGTGGGTGGCACAATTATGGCTGCAGGTAATGGCGGGTCTTCCGCCCAAGCAATGCACTTCTGTGAAGAATTAACTGGTCGTTATCGAGATACAAGACCAGCTCTTCCAGCGATTTGTTTGTGTAGCGATGCAGCGACTATGACATGTATTGCTAATGATTTTGGTTGGGACCATGTCTTTAATCGACAAGTGGAAGCGCACGCTTCATTCACGATTGATGATAGCGATGGCGCTGCCATTTGTGACGATGTGCTACTTGTTCTTTCCACTTCTGGAAATAGTGCTAACATTAACGTCGCACTTGAAAGCGCAAACGAATTAGGTCTTGTCACCATTGGGTTACTTGGCAGAGATGGCGGGGAATCTGCTGACTTGTGTGACCACTCACTTATTATCAATGCTACCGATAGCGCTGCCATTCAAGATGGCCATCAAGTCGTCTTACATGCAATTTGTGAAATTATTGAAGCATGGGTTGCTGAAGAAATGGCAGAAGAAGTCAACTAATTACTAATCACCGGAGTTGAAGAGTTACCCTTCGCCACCTTCACCTGCACCACCACCATCTCTTGCACCAGTAAATGTATATGGTGGAGGAAGATTCTTTCGCCAATCATCGTCTGAAGTAAACTCCTCAACAACATTCCGACCTTGATCTTCGGCAGATGCCATCCAGCCCTCAGGCCGCATTGCAGAAATTTTTTCAGGACCATTTTGCCATTCATCTTCTTTACGCATGTACAACGTTCGAGTTGGAAATGCAAACTCTATTTCTAATTCTCCAGCGAGGCGAATCATGTCAAGCATAAAACGATGTCGTTCACGCAACTCTGTTTGCCAGTCAGGTGCAGTCCAAAACACGTAAACCAAAATACCCAAACTTGAATCATCAAAAGTGTTTAACCAAACCTGATAATAATCTTTTCGTGTATATGGATGTACACGAAGCAACTCGCGAATACCTTCACAGAACGCAGCAATTTTTTCTGGAGGTGTTGAGTATCCGATGCCAACCATCTGTTTCCAGCGGCGGTACCGACGTTTTGAATAGTTGTTACATTTTGAGGTCACCAAAATAGAGTTCGGAATCGTTACAACAGTGTCATAAAATGTCCGAATTCGTGTTGAACGCATTCCCACTGAAATAACTGTTCCCTCGACTCCGTCCACAATAACCCAATCGCCAATTTCAAATGGTTTATCTAAAATTACTGTGATGGAACCAAAGAAATTTTCGATTGTATCTTTTGCAGCAAAAGCAAAACCCAACCCGCCAATTCCCAATCCCGCAATGATTGGAGCAAGTTGTATCTGCATACTATCTGCGAGATAAACCACTCCAAACACAATTACAATAGCTTTCAACGTTTTACGAAGAAGTGGAACAAGTAAATCATCTAACTTGTTTTTTGTTTTCTGTGCTTTTTGATGTGCAACCCATGCTATAAGATCGGTACCTCGGAAGCCAAACCAAATACATGCCAGTGTGATGTAAATATGAACAGCTGGCTGTAGGTAAAACAGAACACCATCGGGCAATCCAATAAGTGGCATCAGAATGAGCCACATTACTCCACCAGCAGCACCGCCTGCTGGTCGTGGCACGCGTTTTAAAATTTGAATAAGCTCGACATCGTGTTTATCAGCATGTGTTATCGATCGAAGAATGCTCCTCAAAATGAACCGGACAATAATGTCGACAGCAAAACCAATCGCAATAATGATGGCAATTGCAACCCATCTCCACCATTCCATTCCTAAAAAGTCTGTGCTAAACCACCCAGAGAGATTATCAGTGACCCATGCATCCAAAGCATTTGGGGTCTGTACTACTGAACAAGGAATCAACCGTGATATTTGTAAGAGCATCATGGGCATCATAGTATGTTAGAACACGTTCAAAGTGGCATTTTGAATCATAGATTGCCCAGTTTGACACTTCTTCCACCCTAATCCGCACAGACCCACCCCAATCAATATTGACAGCGAGGCAGACTTTAGAGGGCACTGTTCTAGAGCCGAAGATGGTGGCACAGACACGTATTAACGGCGTGTATTGAGTAATTTACGATGCAAACTACAAAAACATTCATTGCTTCTATTCTCACCTGCCTCATTACTATTCATGCGAGTGCAGATGTAATTCAGGTAAGCAATGGTTCGGGATCGTTTGAATTGCACTCCAATGGAATGAATCTGTTCAATCATTCTTCACCTGAACTCTCGACATCTGATCTCGCTTCTGTCCATTCCACCCTGAGCAATTCGGGAGTTACAACGAATGGAAAAATCACCCTCCTTCCAGTCCATACTTCACAAGGTCTCTCTTTCTTGACTCTTATCGATCAAGAATATGGTGATGGAGATACAGGGGCAAACGCAACTCTTGGAGTAACAAGTACTGCTTCAAGTTCGCTCGGAATGTTTATCAACGACTCCGCTCATGACACTTGGCAACTCATACAACCTCCTTTTGGATCACAAACATTAGGCGCCACTTTCGCGTGGGATAGCGCTACAAGTGGCGACGGCTTTGCTTGGACGAACCTCCTCATGGGAGACAGTTTCTCCTATTCGTTTGTGGATATTGACACTAACGGGGCAATTGATGCTGAGGCGTTTCAATTTGTAGGATGGTCAAATGATAGTTGGGGAGTTGTTTCAACAGATGGTTTTAAAGTTGATGGCAGTAGCGTTTTTACTGGAATGGTCATTCCGGTGCCACCAACTGCAGTGCTTCTCTCTGCTTTTGCATTCGGTTATCGTCGAAGACGCCACTAATTGAATCTCCTACGCTAAAATCCGTACATGACAGAATCAAACATCCCTGCTTCTAAGCAGGCAATTGTTATTGGTTGGATAGGCGCCCTTCTCGTCCGACTAGTAGTCCCAGCATGGATTATTTATGGCGCCATGCAAAAAGTACTTGGCGGAACACCTAAATCATTACCTCGTTCAGTTCTCGATGCTGGAAGCACACTCGGAATAGAAGACCACTTTCTTCTACTGGCTGTTTTGGTCTCGATTGAGTTTTTCTTCGTTGGCTTGATGCTCTTTGTTCCAAAACTGGCGCGAATCGCTGCTGTCATCATGCTCGGTGTGTTTTTATTTGTGCTAAGTGTTGAAATGTTCGGCTACGGGAATTATGAAAGTTGCGGTTGCTTCGGAGAAAAATCTCTTTCACCAATTATTATGTTTGCAATAGATTTATCGCTTCTAGTAGGAATCGTTATTTGCAAACCACGTATAAGTAAGTGCCACATGAACAAAGGAAAACGAGCGCACATTGCAGCAGCGACATTCATCATCCTTGCTTGGATGTTTACCTTTTCATCACTCATGTATGGAAAAGAAATGGGAAACAACGGCAGTGACGACCCAACATTGCCAGCATCTTGGTATCCCAAAGATATGGGCAGTTGGATGGGCAAATCCATAGACGATATTGATTTGTTTGGCTGGGTGAAAGAATGGCCACACGACATTCACGAAGGCAAACAATATGTCATTTTTTACTCGTTAACCTGTGATCACTGCGAAGCACTTCTCTATTCACATTTTGAATTCCCTAGTATTCCTACAACGCTAATTACTATTCCACAATCTACTGAAGGTTTCAATTACGATGGAGCGTTTGAAAACCCTTGTTTTGAATGTTCCAAAACCGAATTGCTTGTTGGCACCGATTGGATTATTGGCACCCCACTTCTTGTCGCAATTGAAAATGGAATTGTAAAATGCGCAACTGAAAACGAAGATTTTGAGGCCCCAGCATGTCTGATATGGTAACCCACTCTGCAACATTACAACCGGTTCTTGACAAGATTGACTCTACTCTTGATGACTCTATTGCGAGATTGCAAACGCTATTGAACATCCCAAGCATAAGCACGGATCCAGACTACAAAGATGATGTAAGAAGGTGTGCCCAACACGTCACCGATGATTTGCACTCTATCGGTCTCAAGGCGAAAATGCACGATACGATTGGTCACCCAATGGTTGTCGCTACTGATGACAGTGCTGGACCAGATGCGCCTCGTGTTTTGTATTACGGACATTACGACGTACAACCTGTTGAACCACTTGATGAATGGAACACTCCCCCTTTCGATGCAACGATTGTTGAAGGAAAAAACGGGAAGCGAATTGTTGCCAGAGGAGCAGCTGATGACAAGGGGCAGCTCATGACATTTGTCGAAGCAATCCGAGCATGGAAACAAGTGCATGGCTCACTTCCAGTACGTGTTGTCATTCTTCTCGAAGGTGAAGAAGAATGTGGAAGTGAATCCCTCGCTCCATTCTTAACTGAACACAAAGAAGATTTGCTCGCTGATACATGTATTGTGTGCGACACTGGCATGTGGGATGAAAGCACACCTGCTATAACTAGCAGACTTCGGGGGCTTGTCTATATTGAAGCAACACTTCATGGACCATCACACGACTTACATAGTGGCGGTTACGGCGGGGCTGTTGTTAACCCAGCAAATGCATTGACGAAAATACTTGCACAACTTCATGATGAAGATGGTCGAGTCCAAATCGACGGCTTTTACGATGATGTTGTTGAAGTAAGCGCTGAACAAGTCGCGCAGTGGAACTCCTTAGGCGATGCCGACGCCCTCACTCTTGAAAGCTCTGGAGCCAAAGCTACATTTGGTGAAAAAGGGTATAGCACTCTTGAGCGTTTGTGGTCAAGACCAACATGTGACATTAATGGCTTGCACGCTGGATATACTGGGCAAGGCGCAAAAACCGTCATCGGAGCAACTGCAACTGCAAAAATAAGTTGTCGGCTTGTTGCAAATCAACAACCTGAGCAAATTAAAAATGCGCTCTTTACGTTTTTAGAAGAACGAACTCCGAAAGGATGCCACTGGGATTTAAAAAATTTCGGTGTGTCTCCCGCAATCGCTGTGCCAACAGAATCTCCGTGGCTTTCCGCTGCAAGCGATGCCCTCACTCACATCTTTCCAAACCCCGCCGTTCTAATCGGCACAGGTGGCTCCATCCCTGTCGTAGGTGAGTTCCAAGAAATACTTGGTGTCGACACTGTAATGGTCGGGTTTTCTTTAGATGATGATTTGATTCATGCACCAAATGAAAAGTTCGAACTCTCGTGTTTCCATCGCGGCATCTTGTCACACGCAGCAATTCTGGAAGCATACTCATCTATTCATGCTTAGCATCGTTCCACTTCTCGCTTCTGCCGCACTCGGCTTTGCTAATGATTATTCCATCACAGTTAATTCTCTTGGAATAGGCAATGTGTGGAGCGATGACGCTGTTTCACCAATTCACGTCAGTGTTACATCAAATGTAAATACACCAACAGTTGCATGGGTACAATGGGAAGTTCCTGATGCTGATGGCGACACAGTTTTTTGGGGGAAGCCAATTACACTCTCGCCCAACAACACGACATCAACATGGCTCTATGCACCAGTGCAACCTAATGCAAACCCATCGACAGTGTGGGACATTCGCCTAAGAGATTGGGATGGCAAAGAACCTACTACCGAACTTGCAAGAATTCGGTTTTCACCAAATTCCATCCGCGCTTCAAAAAGTAATTCGATTGAGGGGATAATTGCAGTGTTTGGAACTAGGAGACTTGGACTTAATGGGTATCAACCACAAAAACCATTTGATGTAAAACAGGAAGCAACTCTCATAGTGTCTGGCTTGCAGAGCAGTGACTTGCCAGACGCATGGCCATGCTTTGAATACCTTGATGCACTCGTTTGGGCGGACACATCTCCTAAGTTCACTTCAAGACAAGAAGCAGCGTTGAAACAATGGGTTGAACGTGGTGGACACCTCATACTCTCCCTACCGACAATTGGTGACCCTTGGAGCATTGGTTCAAATAATGGTCCCCTCTCTGAACTCCTGCAGGGAATTTCAGTAACTATCGAACCAATGGATGTTGACAATCTGCATCAGGTTCTCGGAAGAAACAATGGATGGCCGAAGATGGGCATCACTGCCAGAACATTTACACCAACAAGCAATGGTTGGGATGAAAGTAGTTACTACCCTTTGTTAAAACTTTGGAATAATAAAATTGTTGCAGTTCAAAAAAATTATGGTTTTGGGGCAGTAACAATTATTGGAATTGATCTTGCAAGTGGGCAACTTGCATCACTTGGTCTTCCCGAAACTGACATTTTTTGGAACCGTATTCTTGGTCGATGCAATGACACACCTTCCCAAAACACAATCTCAATGTTGAAAGAAGACAAACAGCTATCTAGTGCTAATCCAGAAGTAACTGAACTTCAGGTTGATAATCTCGTCGCACAAGAAATTGCTATGTCAGCAACTGCAACAGGCCGCCTAGGTACAGTGTTTATTCTGATTTTGTCATATTGGGCACTCAGTGGTCCAATCGCTTTTTTTCTTCTTCGCTTCAAACGAAAGCCTCGGTGGGCATGGGTAATATTCGCGGGAACAGCAAGTGTATTCACATTACTCACTTGGGGAATGTCTACTGCCACCGCAGGAGTTAGTACTCCATTGAAGCATGTCACAATCCTTGACCACGTCTACGGAGGAAACGGGCAACGTGCTATTGGTTGGTGCTCAATACACCTTCCAACATATGGTGTTTCTTCGGTACAACTTGCGGGAGATAATAATCTTCTGTTGCCTTGGACGTCAAAAGCATCTTTGACACCGCAGTTTGTTGACCATCGAGAGATAGTCGTTAACCTTGATCACGTTCCAAATCAGTTTAATCAACCTGCTCGATCAACAACTTCTAATTTTTCATACGATTGGATTGGTAACATTGACAATTCATTTTACGATACCCTTATTCGAGTGGGCCCTAATGATGAACCCGACATTCTCAAACCAAATGGAGAAGATTCCGCAGGGGTGTTAGTTGGTTCACTAGTTAACAATGCAACCCAGCCATTGAAAAATGTCACTGTCATCTGGGTCACCGACAGCAGATACTCAGTTCCACCACTTGGCTTCTTTCAAGATAGGACTCTTGCTCCATGGACGCAACGTAACAAAAGCGGGCAACCACTCAATCAAATGTTTTCTTGGAGAATTCCCGCTTGGAATTCATCTGAAACTTTGAGGTTATCTGAGTTAGAAGTAACCCAACTAGCAAATTTTCGAATATCGAACAAACGATATGAGCCCGATAATTCAAATCGTACCTTTAGAAGAAACACTGTTATCACTAAAAGTGATTGGCGAGAGAAAATGGAAATGCTCTCGTTATATTCTCATCTAGCACCCCCAATATATCAAAAGAATCCAGCGACCAAACAAAGCCCTCCTTACCATCAGGTAACTCGAACAGGTGGCCACGAACTCGATTTTGCTCATTGGTTCGGCAGACCCTGCATAATTGTGATGGGTTTTATACCAAACTCTCCAATTCCAGTCGAAATTTCTATAGACGGAGAGCAAATCACTAAAAGTACAGGTGAAACATTTGTACGATGGGTTTATCCTTTGAGGGATACCAAATGATTCAGACAACAAACCTAACAAGAAAGTATGGCGACCTCGTTGCCCTTGACAACCTGAACCTTCAAATCGATGAGGGTGAGTGCTATGGTTTTATTGGCCCAAATGGAGCTGGAAAAACAACAACGATTAAAATTCTAGCAACTCTCCTGAAACCCTCGTGGGGAGAAGCAAGGGTTGATGGGAAGGTAATTGGATATCAAAACGCTGAAATTCGACCAAGCATTGGATATGTTCCTGACTTTATGGGTTCATATGACGACATGGTAGTTCGAGAATATCTTGATTTTTTCGCAACATGCTATGGATTAAGTGGTTCACAGCGGCATCGAGCCGTGGGAGATGTTCTTGAGCTCACGGAACTCAATTACAAAGCAAAATCACAAGTCGCTGGCCTAAGTAGAGGCATGAGTCAACGACTTTCTATTGCACGAGTCTTACTCCATGATCCAAAGGTTCTCTTACTAGATGAGCCCGCTTCAGGATTAGATCCTCGAGCAAGAATTGAAATTCGTGCGTTGCTCAAAGAACTTCACCGCATGGGAAAAACAATTTTAATTAGCTCCCACATTTTGCATGAACTTGCAGAATTATGTACAAGCGTTGGAATTATTGAACAAGGCAAGTTGCTGTTCTCTGGTAAAGTTTCAGATATCTTGGCTAAAGCGAAGGTTGGTCAAGTTATCCATATAGAAGTTACTCAGCAAAGCAAAGAAGCTGCCAACTTATTGCGTGCTGTTGAAGGAATTCGTTCAGTTGATGTTGTTACCGAAAACAACCATGAGAGGATTGACATCATTATTGATTCAGACTCTGTATTTGATCAATCTGAAATCCCAAACCGTTTAATCGCACAGGGTTTTAGAATCACTTCTATGCAAGGAGAACAAATAAATCTTGAAACCGCATTCATGCGGCTCACCAAGGGTCTCATTAGCTAAGAGGCTGACCCTGGGGACCATTTAGATGTTGTGGCTATAATGCTTAATTATGGCACGCTGCCAAGTCATTTTGCTCGCAGATCGTTCAATTCAAGATATTGACTCGATTGCTACTTCACTCGAAGAGTCTCTCTCAGATGTTGTGGACTTTCTGCCAGGCCAGAGTAAAGAAGCCACTCTCGCAATAGCTATTGGCGGAGATGGAACACTCATCAAACATGGCAGGATGCTTGCTAAAAAAGGTATCCCACTCGTGGGTGTGAACAGTGGCCGACTTGGATTCCTCGCAAGATTCGATGTCGAGTCACTTGTTGAGAATCGACGTGAAATATTCGTCGAATCTCCACCAATCCTTAACGCCATGCTCCTAGATATCTCTGTCAATGATGAACTCCCAACAATTGCTGTGAATGAAATGATGATTGCTGCTGGAGCACCATTTCGAATGCTCGAGCTCGGATTATCAATAGATGGAGTACCAGCACCAACGCTTAGGGGCGATGGAGTCATTCTTGCAACCCCGACTGGCTCGACAGCACACAATGCATCTGCTGGTGGCCCAATCGTCGATCCATCAACAAATGCCTTTATCCTGACGCCAATAGCCGCACATTCACTTGCTGTACGACCAATTGTCCTAGATGGAAAAGCAAACATCACTGTCGATATTTTGCAGGCGAATCAAGGAACTTCACTGGTCATCGATGGACAAGTACATTGTGCAATGAAAAAAGGGATGAAGTTAAAGGTACATCAATCTTCACACTCACTTTCAATTGTACTTAATCCCAAATGTTCATACTGGAACACCTTAGTCGATAAACTACACTGGGCAGCTCATCCAGAACTACGAGAAAAAATGGAATAAAAATGATTGACATCAAGTCTCTACGAGAAAACCCACAACGGTATATTGATGGTGCAGCAGAAAAAAATATTCCCGTTGATATCACCACGTTACTTGATCTCGACGAGCAACGTCGTCTTTTTACGCGCCAACGAGAAGAACATCGCGCAGAGCAAAAACGTATTTCAAAAGAGATTGGTCCACAAATTGGAAAACTTAAGAGTCAACTCAAAAGTGCAAATGAAAAAGAAACCTTAAAAATTGAATCCCAACTTGTAGAACTTGAAGCAAAGCCAATTGCACTAAAAACTGAAATTCAACGTCTTGATGAATCTATTTCTTCAATCAATCCACAGTGGAAAGAACTCCTGCTTCAAATTCCTCAACCAGCAGATGAAGATGTCCCAAAAGGTAATAGTGCTGATGACAATGTTGAACTAAGCACTTGGGAACCCGTTGGATTTGACCTCTCAAAATCATTTAAAGAAAATCGAGGGTTTGAACCAAAATCACATCTTGAACTCGTTTGTGAACTTGGCCTTGCTGATTTTGAACGAGGTGTTAAAGTAGCAGGTACTCGACATTACATGTTGACAGGTAATGGAATGCGCTTACACCAAGCGGTATTGCGTTTCGCATTTGACCTCATCGTCGACTCTTATAATTTCACACCAACATCTGTACCTATGATAATTCGCGAAGAGAGCATGGTCGGCACTGGATTTTTTCCAACAGGTAGAAATGAGGCTTATCACATTGAAGAGTCAAAGCGAGGGTCTGGACACGACCTATTCCTTGCAGGCACTGGAGAAGTTGGGTTGATGGGCATGTACGGAGATGAAATTCTTGATGAGGAACAACTGCCAATCAAAATGGCTACTGTTTCTACATGTTTCAGAAGAGAAGCCGGTGCTGCAGGTCGTGACACAGCTGGTCTCTACCGCATTCATCAGTTTGATAAGGTTGAACAAGTTGTTATTTGCAAAGCAGATGAAGAAGAAAGCCGTCACTGGCATAAAGAAATGATTGTCATTGCCGAAAACATACTTGTACAACTCGGAATCCCCTACCGTCTCCTACAATGTTGCACCGCTGATCTTGGCGCTAAAAATGCTGACATGATTGATATAGAATGTTGGATGCCTGGTCGTGGCGAACTAGATGCAGATGGAAAACCATCTGGTGCTTGGGGTGAAACGCACTCCGCTTCACGGCTTTATGAGTATCAGTGTCGAAGATTAAACATGAGGTATCGAGATACTGATGGCAACACGATTTTCGCGCATTCACTTAACAACACCGTTCTTGCGAGCCCACGCATTTTAATTCCACTTCTAGAAATGCACCAACAACAAGACGGTTCTGTTTCTATTCCAGAATGCCTACAACCATACATGAACGGATTAACGGTGCTTGAACCAACGCATGCATCATCAGTGTGATGGCAGAGAAGGTTCCACTTGAAATTCGCAGACACCAACTCGTCTCAAGTGTCCGTGACTCTATTAAAAGTACGAATGTTATCGTTGGAGTGAGTGGTGGCGCGGACTCTGTAGCACTACTTTTGCTATGTGCCGCTGCTTCCATGCAAAAATCCTCGAAGTTTTCAGTCATCGCAGGACATATTCATCATGGATTGCGAAGTGAATCTGACCAAGAGCAAGCCCTTGTTGAATCTATTTGCTATCGCTTTGGAATCCCATGTATTACAAAGAATATAACTGTCCAAGCAAAAAATGGAAGCATAGCTGCTGGTGCGCGAGATGCTCGATATGCAGCGTTGTGTGAAATTGCAAGAGAAAATAAT
This sequence comes from uncultured Isosphaeraceae bacterium, assembly GCA_964592615.1. GTDB lineage: Bacteria > Planctomycetota > Phycisphaerae > Phycisphaerales > SM1A02. The sequence continues at coordinate 16,027 of CAZQGB010000011.1, forward strand.
TCCACTTCTATTGCAGTTGCTCATCACGCAGCTGATCAACTTGAAACCATGCTCATGGCATTATGCAGAGGAGGAGGCGTACGAAAACTCGCAGGGATGTCTCCGACCCGCACCTTGGAGAACAACATTACTCTTCTTAGACCCCTCTTACATGTCGACAAAAAAATATTACTCGACATTTGTCGTAGTGCTGATGTGGATTGGTGTGAAGACCCAACCAATGCTGATAGTACAACACCTCGCGGACGCCTCCGTAAAGATGTCATCCCAGTACTTCGAGAATTGTGGCCTGCCGCTGATCGCCATGCATCAAATGCGTCTTCAATGTTACAGGCAGCGGTAGAAGCATTTCAATCAAACGTCCCGCAAGGAACGTCTTGGAAAAGAGATTCACTCTCTGCATTGCCTATTCCAGTTATCGCAGCAGCGTTGCACAGCGCAATGGGTGACCATGCAACCTACGAAACCATTCAATCAATTTCACTCGCGGTTGCTGACCAGAGCACAGAGCCGCGCATATTCGTTTGTAGTGATGGTTGTGTTGCATCCATCACGGCGCATCAAGTTGAAGTGCGTTACACGTAACCCGCTGGCCCAGCCATTACGATTATTCCATCGTCATTCAATTGATAACTCAGAGTGCCACCTTGGCTTGAAACATAGAACAATCCCCTAGCACCTGCAGCAACAAAAACCGATGCTCCTCCTGTACCGGATGCGTGTGTTGGACCCACACCGCGTTCATAAGAAGCGCATGTTGCGTTTTGTGTTGCGTCCCTCCGAGCAAAATGAACATTCATCCCACTCGGGAATGATTTGTGCATTGAGATTATCTCGCCAAGTTCGCCACGAACTTCAAGAGGATTTTTTTCAGTCCAATACACTGCATTCGGATTCCCCATATCGACAAAGACAAGATTCGGAAAATCAGCAACAAGTTGCTCTTCTGTCTTTGGTTTACAAAGTGTGACTGATACTTCATTACACTCTTCACTCACCTTGCAGTGGCTAATACCCGCTAAGGTGCGAATTGTTAAATCTGGACTATCAACCATTTTATTTCTGACAAGATGTAACGCGACACAACGTAACCCATTACCACATTGTTCCGCCTCACTGCCGTCTGGGTTAAAAACTCGCATAAATGCGTCTGCTTGATCATCTTCTTGAACAAGCAAGAGACCATCTAAGCCCTGAAGATTATTCAAATTCTTTTCGAGGGTATCATCGGCAAAAAGTAACAAAAATTGATTTGAAGCCCCATGCATTTTCACTTTTTGTAGACAACTCATAGTGCTAATCCTAACACAAGCAATAGAACGATTCCAATTTTAATAAGCTTGACAGTTCTGTTAATTGGAATTGTGTCTATTGGACAACCAACCAAACTTTCGAGATATTGCTGCCGATCTAGAATTGACCCATGCAATGGATCGTTGCGTTCTATCGAAATATTATGTGAATTAGCCAAAGTTCGTAGAGATGACGACATGCTTGTCGATGCATTTTTTGTCACAGTGCAACTTCCTTCTACCTTGGATTGATCTACGACAGAATATGCATCTGCTTGCCTTTCAAACTTTCTTGATACTGCAACAAAAGTAATGCACACGACAATAAATTGAACAGCGTGTACGTACTCAGAAGAACTCAAATGCAAAAGCCCAAACAATATATCAGACCAAATCAAAGCACAAAGCATCGCAAGACCAAGAAATGCTAAGTGCCAGTATTTATGATGAGCAAACTCATGCCCAACTACAGAAAGAAGTTCTGCTTGAGTAAGGTTATGAATAAGCTTGTCTGTAAGAACAATTGTTTTTCGCTGAAAAATAATACCAATTGCAAATGCATTCATCATCCGACCGTGGGTGTTCCATACAAGAACATTTGGGTGCTGCACGCCCGCTCGTGTTCCAACTTCTTGGACAAGTCTCAGCAAGGAGGTGTCCTTCATTGCTTTAGCTGACAAGATAAGACGTATATACATAGGTGAAAGTAGAATCAGCGTAACAACAGCGAGGAATTCAATTATTTCAAAAAATGATTCGTTGCCGTATATCTCAGAAACCTCATGTATTCCCCACAATCCAAACATTGGAACAAGCAACAAGAGTACATCCATTCGTAGTCTGTAAGAAACCCAGGAACATTTATTCTTGATTGGAGATGTTATAAACCAAAGCATTGAAAGCCAGAGCACAACAGGAAAAATCACAATCAGTTCATCAACAAGGAGTTGATTTCCTAAAATTCCTCGAACATACTTTACCCATGCAAAGACAAGCATAGCCAAGCACCATGAAATTAGGATTATGACTGTTAAAATTTGTACGTAAATCTTATTGTTACTTACAAAATAAGAAAGCAACACTGCCGTCAATGGCACAATTATGAGACACATAAAGATCCAAGAACCAAAGTCCGCTGGATCAAGATTTTCGAACGATAAGTATTCTGCTAGTACCAAACATGCAATCAGGAATAATGAAATTGGTCGAAGCATTAGTCGAGTGCGATGGTCCCTAAATCAACAACAACATCAGTGTGACGGTAGTAATCGACATTAAGAGTTTTTTCATTTACAAATGTAAACACAAGACAGTTTGCCCTTGTATTTGAGGCGTAGTTTTTATCTCCCATCCCGGGGCCTGCATGGTCTCCATTACGATATTTTTGAGCATGAAAATGAAAATGGAATAATGCTGTGTATGCTGCATCAAACATTTCTTGAGAAGCATTGAATCGCCTATCATGATGACGAACTCTTGGTTCAAACTCTAGTATTTCAAAACGGCCTTCTTTATCTAGCGCGATTACTCCTCCATACTCTGTAGTAGTATCGAGAAGGTCTCTTCTTGCAAAGTCAAACAAGTGAGACCTTACTTCTGGCACATCCAGCGCCTTCAATGCAATTTCAAGTGCTATCGCATCACCCCATGTTAGTTTTGATTTGTGTGTCTTAAGTAGTTCTGCTCCAGCCTCATAACTCCCACCGCCTTCGTACTCAAAATAGTGATGCATCTCGCTAATTGAGGACTCCACCTTGCTAATGATTTCTTCTGTTGGTCTAGAAAGTGCTCCTGGTTCGCCATGTCTCTTCAACGAAACTGCGATAGGAATATCACGAATTTCTAATTTACTTCGCCGTTGTTCGTTTAATTCTGCAAGCGCATCGATTGCTTCATTCCAGAATGATTCGTATTCGGGTTTTGAAAGTTCGCGAATCCATAGAATTTCTTCTCGCCTAAGAGGAACAATTCCAAAATCATTCATTGCTTTTCTAAGGTCTACAAGAAACGAGTCATCCTCTGAGACCATTTCATTATTTAATAATTCTGTAAGTCGATCTCTCTCTGCAAGTCGATGCAATAATTCCCAGCAACGAGTTCGATACCCCTGCTTCCAGGTTTTATTTGATTCTACAAGTGAAGTAAAAATGACATCAACTACAGCTTCTTTGCCAACCAATTGAACAAGGGCTTGATATTCTGGGCGCTCTTCTTCTCCTTTAACCATAGGAGTTGGAACCGCCCATGAACTTATCAATGCTTCATCAAGTTCTACAACATTTTCATCAGCAATCCATGCACACAACACTGTGAGCCAACTCCAATTTTCCAACCTAGGTAGACGCTGGCGAATAACTCTAATAGTCCCCTCACGGTCGAATTCCCAAAGCCGATGCAATGCTGCCATCCTCGCATCATTCGTGTATCCCGGAGACCACAACATTCGCTGTAGTTTTTCCTTGTACGATTGATTTTCAATACCAACTTCAAGGTCAAGTAATTCCATTGCTTGTATGTGAACTGACGATGAGCGACCCGTTTCATTAAGAACCGAGTGCGGGTTAGTCATCGTTGTTCCACCACATCGAATGAGTAACAGGGTGAGGATTATCAATAGTACCGTTCGTTTCATTGGCACAGTGTACAAGCACTAGCAAAGTAAACGACTTCCGCATACCATTTAGCAGTATGGATTCGAAAAACAAACATCTCAAGAGCACATTGTTCGTTGATGTAGCCGAGGTAATTGAACTCATCCGGCCATCTATCCAAGCCGATGGTGGAGACATTGAACTTGTCTCAGTAGATGAGGACGGCGTTGTCTCTATTAAATTCCTCGGTGCCTGTATCGGGTGCCCTTCATTGGATATGACTCTGCAGGGAGGGATTGAATCAACCCTGAAGGAACGGGTCAAGGGCGTCACAATCGTGAAAGCCGTTGAATAGCCATTAAGTGCAACATACTGCCGTTAAAGCGGTTGTGACGCCTTTTTTCTTATTTACTGGACTGTATTCTGTGTTTTTGCTACGATATGTTGTGGTGGTTCGCGCAGGCTGCGCGTATTTCTCAAATGGAAGTGGCGACAGGAGGTTCGCATTATGCTAGTTATTACACGAAGAGAAGGGGAAGAAGTTGTTATTGGTGATCCAGCAAATCCGCTTGGAGTCATTCGCATCGCAACCATTAAGGGTGATCGAGTACGAGTTGCTTTGGATTTTCCTAGAGAGGTTCCTGTGCACCGAAGGGAAGTTGCTTCTGAAATTGCTAAGGATGGGCCTGCTATCGCTGGTAAAATCCGACCGGCATCCAAAGAATAACCTCAACACATAGATTGCAAAATAGTAATTAGGGTCTAACACTTGCTCTGTCCCTAAAGTCTAACCCCTAAGAAAAAAGGCTCGCGGCATGTGGTGGGTCATGCCGCAAGCCAAGGGAAGGTAGCCAAACGAATAAGTTTGGCTGACTTGAGGAATAGCTCTCGGCACGGGCACGAGCCGAGAGCCAAGTTCGATTAGTATCTTGCGTCCGTGCAGATACTTTCTCTAGATAGAGTCATCCGTGACTCCTGATGTGCAGCAACTGCTGCATGTAACTCAAAGAGGGTCCGAGCGTCGTCCGTGACACTGCATCCCTCCCGAACTGAGCGTCCCTGCTCAGAATTAGAAATAAATGTGTGGTTGCTCATGGATTTCCCTCGGATGCGCCGCCCTTTTTCCTCGCTCGCTTCATGATTTCGCGAAGTTTTGCAAGGTTTTCCACTTTTTTCGCGCTCCAACTCGCATGATTGAGGACTTCTAAATGATCCCCTACCCCAAGTACAAAAGCTTGATTGGCTATCCCCGCAAGTGCTAGCAATGTATCTGGAAGACGAATTCTCCCCTGCTTGTCTATCTCGAGTCGTCTTGATTGTGAAAACAAAATTTGTTCGAACTCCATCTCGTCCTCGTCGGGAAGTAAAGATTGTTCGAGTGAACTGGCTTTCTTTTCGAAAGTTGCCTCGGGTGACAACCAAATTGTGTCGTTGGCTCCAGGAGAAGCGTAGACAATCCCTGAACAAAAACCCGCTCGCATCTCCGCTGGTAGAGAGATTCGTGACTTTTCGTCGATAGATCGTTCTGTTTCGCCTGTAAATAACATCTTGTGGGTATTGAGTATTCATTACCAATCGTCCCCACAGTACCCCACCTTTCCCCATTTTGCAACACTTTTGCATTTAATTGTGATAAAAAGTGAAGACAAACATTCTCGGACGTTGCATTACTTGAAAACTGTTGCATCCTAAGTAGTGATGGCACAACAAGTTCCATCATTTTGTGCTGGTGCAATAATGAATGTCTGATCAACAACCTAATCCACAAGTAATCCACAATGCGTTGCGTAGTATTCCACATGCAAAGTTCGTTTTGACGTGTTGCCATGGAGAACACCGCGATGGCATCATCACAAGGTGGGTCCAACGGTGTAGCTCGGAACCACCCATGCTAGTTGTAGCCATTCCAAAAGGAAAGTTGATTGAACCAATGCTGCGAGATGCGCGTGCGTTTGCCCTCTGTATGGTTCAGGAAAATGATCGGTTGTTGCAACGGCTTTTTGGAAGTGAACATGAACTCGGTGACGACCCTTTTCTCTCACTATCTGTGCGCGAATCTGTTACTGGAATGCCAATATTGGAACACTCTCTTGTGTGGTTTGATTGCAGACTAGAGGGACATTTGTCACCAGACTCTGATTGCCGATTATATCTTGGCCAAGTTGTTGCCGCTCATACTTCAAAACAACATCAAGATGAAATTGTTGTTCCTCCAATCTCAAGTAAACGCAAATCAATTCTAGTAAAATCTGTTCAAACTGTACAAAAGTTCCAACAATAATTACACCAATGTGTGCATTCTCATTTGTAACGACTGTATAAAACGAGATGGTGCAGCAATAGAACGAACAGTATCCACTTGTTCTGTGTAGTCACAATATGGAAATTTCTCTTTGTTCATAAGATCCATCATCCACCCACATATTTCGACTGCATCAGACGCCCAAGCAATTTGTGGTCCAATGGTTGGAATGCTTGATACAGGATGATCCCTATTCACTGCAAGAGGAGTCGTCATCCAAGCAGCAAACAACACATCAAGAGCATTCGTTGAACAATCAAATGGTGCGAGTGAAGGACACCAAGCACAATCAGCCAATCGTAACACGTCCACGTGGCGAATAGAAGATGGGACACAGTGCACGTTGTCGGCAACCCCGTGATTATTCGCAGCACGTATAAGCATAGCTAAATCACGATACGTTGAGGGAAGCACAAAATGTGCAGTCTTTTGTGTTGAATCTAAACGAATTAGCATTGCAAGAATCTCTTGCCAAGAACCTAAATCACCAACAATGCTTATAAGAAACTCATTCCCTTGCAACTGAAGCGCCTCTCTCACCATAGCGTCACTAGCAAAAACAGTCGTAGGTTCTACTCCAATGATTGGCTCTGTAAGTTGCTTTTCTAGGACACCTGATTTATTTGCAATTATTGAAGCAACCTCTGTTGTAGGAATCACTAAATGCCCACTAGAACATGGTGACTGCTGGTCAACCTCATCAATGATTGCGAATGTATCATAATCCAGAGTGCATTTTTCAGTTACGCACATTGCATGCCAGCCCCAAGCCATTATTTTTTCGGAACTATTTATCTTAATATCTGTTACAAATGAAATCATCCGTTTACTCAAGGTCTTTGATGCATCAAGAGATCCACTAAGGGAACCAAGAACCGGAACCCCCAGATTTCTACACCTTTTCGATTCAAGGTCGTCTCCAATAATAATCACGCGGTGGTTTTCTTGATGGAGTTGATGAATTGCAACTCTCATTAATCCAAACATTGAAGTTGATGTCGTAAAGTGCGCTGGCGAAATGATGTGCAACATCGAATCCCCTTACTTTCGATTTAAGTTATCACCCAACCGACCTGTCGTGTGAGTGTAAAAGACTTTTGAAATCGAATCAGCAAGTTTTAATGCTAGTTCTTCCGCAAGTTCTCGAGCTTCTGAAGAAGATGTCACACGATTTGGTCCAATATGTTTTAATTTTTCTACAACGGTAAGCGAAGCTGCATCCAATGGGAAAAGTCGTTCCCTATTTTCAACATCAATCACACGGATGTTACAACTTGCCCTAGGATCTGCGGTTTGACCATCACTCGTCAAACCAAACGCAGTCATTTCAATATAAATCACTACTGATGCATCCACTGCTTTACCAAGCTCATTAACTGGTAGCGGCTCGTTGTATTTGTCATTCGTTGCACTAACCCGCATCGCATCACGAGGCGAAATCATTGTAGTTAAAAGTTCACGACTTAGAAGTTCTTCTGTAACCCTGTCTGCAATCACTCGGCGAAGACGCGTTGGATGCATCTCATTCCTTCGATCATCTACAAATACAACTGTTGGGACATTCGGAAGTTCAAACAACGCTTCCTGCTCAGGATCTGGAGAAGTTATGTACGCAGCTACCGCCGCAATGTTACATGAAGAAAGAATACTGTGAACAACACAAATTATTAACACTGCGAAAAAACGTTTCATTGGTTTAACTCCGGGCGGTAACGATCAGGATGTTTTGGTTCTTCGTGGAAGTAGAACAACCACGCGGTGTTTTTTACAAACTCTAAAATTAATCCTTGCTGAATTGTCTCTTTACTCGCTTCCTCTCGGCTTAATACTGCTGGGCGACGAGGAAACTCAACCATTATTTCATAACTATCTGAGAAGCCATCATGTTCATAACTTTCTGCTTCAATTATTCCAATTGTTGCAGAACATTTTCCCTCCCAAAGCCATTGGTTTCCTGGAGGTGTCAAGGAATAGTTTTGTAAGTCGATAAAAATAACGCGATCTACTTGCAACGATTTTGCAATATCTGTAGAAGGCATGGCTGACCACTGTGGGGTTTCGAATTGCCAACGTGCAACTAGATCTGGTCGGACTATTTTTACATCAGGAGCATTTTTTGCAATTCTTGCGGCTACTCCCCCTGCAATTGAAGTTGAAATGCCAGGGTGTTCATAATGAACTGCAAGGTCAGTGTCAATAACAACTGCGACACTCTTCCCTTCAAGATTATATTCTGCTGGCTTCTCAATTAACATCTGATCTTCCATTGCTTGCTTTCCAGCTCCAATAAAACCAAAAACAGAACATCCTATGCTACTTAATGTGGCAAGGGTCGCAAGTGAAAGAATGATGATTCGAATCATAAAACACCTCTGTGCAATAGAATTTTAAAACACCACGCAACGAGTGCGGTGGCGATGAGAAAAACAAATATTCGGGATGGACGAAATCGATAGAGTAATGGTTGAAAAGAATAACCAGTACAAGCGGTTACAAATCCGCCAATGACTACTAGAAATGCTGCTATTGCAAGGAGCATGCCCAAGGGCTGAACCATGAAGGCTGATGGCAATTCCCCTCGAACGGTGTGGCTCCACGCTGTCGTCATACCACACGTTGGGCATGGAACATTTGCTGCGAGAATCCATCCACATTGAGGAAGACCCAATTGTTGATGCGTACCGACACCATCGGTTGATGGCTGAATAAAAAATGCGATGGATAAAAGAAATAATGTTACCAACGCAACACCGAGTGCGTGAATCCGTCTTTTTCGTTCTGACTTTTGTGGGATACTTATTCCAATATTGTCTTCTTGATCTTGCACGACAGGTACAGGATACCCTCCACAGAGTTGTTGGACTATGACTACAACGATAAATAGGTGCAGCACACCACACCATATTATGATGTATTAATTCAGTGGCGTGCAAAATACGCCCGTCTTACCTTCAACTTCTACTTCGGTGAGAAGATGCAATTTAACACCACTTCCCTGCAAATCAGCAACAGAAGCTGCTGTACTTGTAAATAAGTGTTGCACAGGAACTGCTGTCGTATCAAACTGAATACCGCTACATGCCATCTGGAGAATCGCACGATGTCGAGTTGCCCAAGCTCCAACAATTGTAACTTCCCTAAAGTTTTCAACAGAAGCTAGTACATGCAGAGAACCCGTACCATCGACAGCCAATTCTATGTGTTCAAAATCTGGGCAACGCGGTTCTATTGAAATCAACCCGTCTATATGAGAAGCAAATCTGGTTTGTGAATTTGAAGTTTCTTTAAGAATCGCATCTTGTTCTTGAGAATTGTCTTGCATTGTTGACTCCACAGGATTGGCAACTTCGTTTACAAAAGGAACCTTTGGTAATTGCTCTACTTGCTGTTGCGTATCGTCTGTGGTTAACCTGTGTGTAGTTGGAAGTTCAGTCGTAGCAGGAACCTCTTCCGTATCTCTTCGCAAGCGTCCAACAAAATCAACAACGTTGCTTGTGCGAGGGAAGTTTACTTGAGAAACAACATTGCTCGTACTTCCCATTGCAGGCAATGGGTGTCCAACTTCAATACTAACTCCAAGTTGATGGTGAGCGGTTTGAACAATTCGGCTTGCTGCTTCACTTGATGCTCGCTCCTGTGCCCCAACAATCACCAAACGAACTGGTGGAAATTCTTCACCCTTTCCTTTTGCACTTACCAACCCCTTTAGTAATCGATATGCTCCAACGACTGCTGCTTGATCTGCACCCGAAAGAAGCGTGACATAATCTGCATCGCAATGTAACAACGATGTTGAATCTGTATCCGAAGGAGGTTGAACAATCCAATTCTCAATTGGGTCATCTATCCGCTCTCTAACCTCCTCAATAGACGTGCAGGATGTAATGTCAACATTCCCACCAATTCCAATAAGCGCAACATCAACGGAATCTTCATGCATCCGTACAAGAACTGAATTGCCACCCTGCGCTTCTCGACCGGCATATGGAACAAGCCACAATCCACCTTGTACTGGAAGGTGTGCAGGTAGCAGGAGTTCAATCGAAGCACTCGAAGAAGGTTCGGTGCCGGTCGTGAACATCGATGCAAGTTCGGCATATTGTTCAGCGCTTGGTGTCATCTTTATCCTCTGTAGGAATTATACGCCCAATGACTGGTGAACCATGCGATAAAGATAAAGTGCCTACTCTCCGCGCAAGCTCCGCAGCTCGCCCGCCCGATTCTGATGCCACTTCAACGATTGGAACAGGTGGTGCATAAATATCTTCAAGCCATTGAGCCAAGGCCTCAAAATCGCGTTCTGCCTCGCTCTCTGGGGCAAAATCACAAACTGGCTGGCCGAAACTTGCCGCTTCTCTAAGTGTTTCATGATCTCGAATAACCGTTGGAGCAACTTCGGGATCAAAAGATTCCCGCAATCGCTGAAGAAGTGTTCGAGCCAAAGGTGAGGAGCGATGAATCGAAGGAATAATCCAGCATGGGAGTGGTTTCCCAATTCGAGCGATGAGCGCGTCGACTGTTTTTCGTTGACGACGGGCCCCACGAAGTGAAAAATAGCCCGTTTCGACTGGAATCAACGCTTCGGTTGCTGCTCGAAGTGCGTTGTACGTCAATAAACCAATATTTGGAGGGCAATCAATCACACATCGATCAAAATCGCCTTCCCATAACTTCAGCACACTCTCGAGTCGGCAATCACGGTCCGGCATATTCTGCAGGACACTTCCGGGTGCTTCAAGAGCTGTAAGCATCATCGTGCTCGGAGCAAGGTGTAAATTTCGAGTAATTTCCCAAAGATAAGCATCCTTTTCGAGAGACTCATCATGTGAGCCAATCATTGCGTCACCGATATGTTTTTCAATTTGTTCCTCGGGTACGCCAAGTCCAGCAGCACAGTGTGCTTGTGGATCCATATCTATCAATAAGGTGCGTAAACCACGGCGTGCATAAATAGCGGCAAGATTAATCGACGTTGTCGTCTTACCACAACCACCTTTTTGATTAACAATTGCAAATGTACGCAATACGGGATCCTCTCTGGCTCCAAAAAAGAAGCGACTTTTCCTTATCGGAACCACACACCACTTTCCTTGAAAGAGAGAGATTGTCCTGTACTAAGCAGAAGCCCCTACCGAAGCCCACGCTAATCCGATTGCCCCATCATCAATTTCATCAACAATAGTTGCACCCTCTTCCGTGGGAAGGACTAGTCGAATTAGTGCGTCTACAGTTTTTTTATCTCTTTGCATAATTGAAACCAATTCTTCGATGTGCACCGAAGCCGGCAACCGTATTGGCAAGCCAATATTTGTCAGAACTCCACGAATTCGATCAACATACTCGGCATCAACAAGCCCTGCTGCCTCTGCGCAAAACACTGATGCACATAGACCAATTGAAACCGCTTCGCCATGGTACAAAGAGAGTTCCCGTAATGGCTCAATTGCGTGAGCAAATGTATGCCCCAGATTTAAGAGAGCGCGGCATCCTGATTCTCGCTCATCCTGAGCAACTACCTCGGCTTTTATTGATGCACACTCTGAAACAAGTTCAACAAGCGCATCTGTATCGCGTGCGAAAATTTCCCCAAGATGTTGCTCTATCCATGTCAACAACTTTTCGTGCCCAAGCATTGCGTGCTTCACACATTCTGCAAGTCCACAACGTAATTGTCGATCGTCTAGTGTGTTCAGAGTGTCGACATCTGCAACAACAAGAGCCGGCTGCCAAAACGAACCTGCGAGATTCTTGCCAAGCACAACCTGTCCACCCGTGCGTTCTATTGGCAAATTAACTCCAGTTTTTCCACCGATCGATGCGTCAACCATTGCTAGCAGTGTCGTTGGAACTTGAATAACTGGTACACCTCGCATAAATGTTGCTGCAGCAAAACCGCCAACATCGCCGACCAGTCCACCGCCAACAGAAACAAGTGGAACTGTGCGATCACATCCATATGAGAGCATCGCGCTCCAAATATCTTGGATTGAATCTATAGTTTTATTTGATTCCACTGCTTGCAATGAACACGCGTCCGTATCTTCTGAAAACGAATTCATAGCAACTTGGCCATGAGAGGATTCAATATTTTCGTCAAGAACAAAAAAGTACTTTGAAGCTGGCACTATTTCCCCAACAATCCATCCAAGTTTTTGAAGAATGCCACTTCCAACATGAATGGAGTATGACCGATCGCCAAGAGGTACTGAAATAGTTTTCATGCTTTACCTTCCGAATCTTCGTACAACATCGCCATAGCTTTTGATGGGTCCTCTGGTAACTCGCCTGATGTTTCACCGACCGCATCGATTACCTCTCTAGTAACTATTGACTTGCGCGGGTTCAACTTTCTTTTGCCTTTACATAATTTCACTACTAAAAAGAAAACAAATAGAACTACGAAAAATAATGGAATCACCAACAGAGATGTTGGGATTTTTTGAGTTCTCATTGAAGATTTCAAAACTGTGTCTGTAGTCACAAACGTAGGGTACAGTCGTATTTGATTGTCGCGTGCTTTAATTGACATGGTTTTATAAAACAACGCGGGCCCCTGAATTGTTTTCATCGAAGATGTACTGGATTCCCCAACAACATATACCCCATACACGTTACCCGATTCACCTCGAACGAAGAGTTCCTGGACGCCACTCCATGGATATGCCAATGGCTCAAGAAGTTCTACATCTCCAGATATTTGAAAAAGTTTCCCGCGAAACAATTCTGGTGTTATCAGCAGTGATGCCATATTTGGGGTTTTGAGGGATTCAACAGAACCCTCCCACCCACGAACATGTTCAACAAGTGCTGCAAAACCTTCCCCTCGAGAATCCTCTCCATCAGCGACCGATTGAAGTCGAATTTGGCTTTTTTCTCCAATTGGTGAAATATCTGCTGCCATAAGTACGCAGAAAAGCAATATCAAAGTCTCTCGTAGCATTTTTACAGGATACTCGTAGCAGCGAAGTCGTGAGTACGGTATCATCCCTCGCCTTAAGGTCCCATCGTCTAGTCAGGTCAGGACACCAGGTTTTCATCCTGGGAACAGGGGTTCGAATCCCCTTGGGATCATTTATAGGGAGGTTTTTATGATTTCACTCTTCACACTTCCAATATTGCTCGCTTCTACTCCAATCGATGTTCAGCCAATTGATTTTGTTGCAGCGACGACTCTTTCATTTGAGAGCCAGCCAGAAACGACTGATTCACCTCTGGATATTCAAGAGGAAGAGGTAATGAGCGTTTCGCCCCCAACATGGGGCAAGAAAGACACTTGGCGCTGGAATCTGCAAGCTGGTTGGGCAAAGGATGTAAAAAATTCAGGAAACACTCTTGAAGTCTATGGCGTCGAGTTTGAATATTTTGTGGATGAAGATTTGAGTCTTGACTTTGGATTATTGGGGATGACCGTCGACCAAGATGGTCCCAATGCAAACGGGTTGAATTTCACGTTGCAATTACGGTGGCATTTTGTTGCAGAAGAATCATGGTCGATGTTCTTAGAGGGTGGAGCGGGCCTATTGCGTACTAGTGACAATGTTCCAGCAAGCGGATCAAAATTTAATTTTACTCCGCAAGCAGGGCTTGGTTTTTCTTTTGATATTGGTAAGCACAACAGGTGGCTCGTAGGCGTGAAATGGCATCACATTTCAAACGCAAATACATACGCTTCAAATCCAGGTCGCGACAGCATCATGATTTGGACCGGAATTTCATTTCCATTTTAAAAGGGTCTGACCCCAGATCCCCGACCCCCGACCTGACCCTTGAATTAGCCGTTGAAGGCGGCAATCGCCAGCGAAACGTTGTGACCGCCGAAGCCGAATGAATTATTCAATGCTACTTTGATAGTTCGTTCCTGAGAAGTGTTTGCAACAAAATTCAAATCAAATCCTTCATCTGGATTGTCTAAATTAATTGTTGGAGGCATAACCCCATCGCAAATTGCCTTCACAACTGCAATAGACTCGATACCACCTGCTGCCCCAAGCATATGACCTGTGCAAGATTTCGTTGAACTCATCGCAAGCGAACTCGCATGATCGCCAAACAAATTCTTCACCGCAGAAACTTCTGCAATATCACCTAGTGGCGTCGATGTACCATGAGCGTTGATGTAATCCACTTGGTCAATCTCGAGTTTAGCATGTCGCAAAGCCGTTCTCATGGCTGCCTGAGCGCCGGTTCCCACTGCATCAGGGGCTGCAATATGCCCTGCATCGCCAGTAATTCCAAAACCAATGATTTCAGCAAGAATTGTCGCACCGCGAGCTTTCGCATGCTCCATTTCCTCCACAGCTAAAACTGCAGCTCCCTCAGCGAGCACAAAACCATCTCGGTCTCGATCAAATGGACGAGACGCAAGTGTGGGCTCATCATTGCGAGTTGAGAGCGCTTTCATCGCCGAGAACGAACTCACACACACTGGAGACACCGCCCCCTCAGCACCTCCTGCAAGAATAAAGTCCGCTTGGTCAGCTTCAATAAACATATACGCTTCAGCAAGTGCATGCCCTCCAGTAGCGCATGCTGTTGCAGGTGCAGAATTGACTCCACGCAAGTTATATTTTATTGAAACATTACCCGCAGTCGCATTGACCATCAGTTTCGGGACAGTAAATGGACTCAGTCGGCGAGGACCTTTTTCTCTAAGGACTCCATCATAAAATTCAATTGTTTGAATTCCGCCAACACCTGAACCAATAACTACACCATTTCGAGATGGGTCACCCTGTTGCCAGTCGAAGCCACAATTCTCCATGGCTTCAATCGCTGCCCACAATCCTAACTGTGAGAACCGATCCATCTTCTTGATTTCACTTCGGTCAAGTTTCGTCGCTGGGTCCCAATCGCGAACTTCGCCCGCAATTGTCGTTGTCCAACGGTCATCTTGCTCAAAAGCGGTAATTGGACCAATACCAGATCGGCCCTCGATCATGCCCGACCACGTTGAGGTGACATCGTGACCGAGATTCGATATTGCACCGAGACCAGTAATGACCACTCGACGTTGATTTGGGGCTGACATGAAAAACCTTGCTACTATTCAGTTTCTGTTGCAGCAATAATAAAGTCAACTGCATTGCCAACTGTTTGAATTTTCTCTGCCTTGTCATCAGGAATGGATGTCGAGAACGCGTCCTCTAACTCCATAACTAATTCAACGGTATCAAGACTGTCGGCATTTAAATCATTCGCAAAACTTGATGCAACAGTGACTTCGTTTTTGTCAACTCCAAGTTGGGTTGAAACAATATCAATCACTTTTAGTTCAATTTCAGCTTTCGTCATCGTAAGAATCTCCTTAGAAACCGCGACTGCCGCGGGAGTGGTAATTATATCGAGTATCAGGCAAGAGTGCCTTGCACTCGTTTAGAGGTTTTTACAGAGTTAACAGGTCAGCCCGCCATCAACGACAAGAACTTGGCCGGTCACATACCCTGCATCCTCAGACGCGAGGTACGACACTGCCGAGGCGACTTCATACGATTGTCCATACCGCCGAAGTGGAACCATTTTTTCGACACCTTTTCTAATATCTTCGCCAAGAGATGCGGTCATATCGGTTTCAATATATCCAGGTGCTATTGCATTGGCAGTAATCCCTTTTGAACCAAACTCTTTGGCGATCGTTTTGGTGAGTCCAATAAGCCCAGCCTTAGAAGAAGCGTAATTAGCTTGACCAGCATTTCCACTGAGTCCAGAAACCGAAGTGATATTAATGACTCTTCCCCACCGACCCTTCATCATTAATCTTGCTGCGGCCTTGCAACTAGCAAAAACTGACCGAAGATTCAAATTCATCACGGCATCAAAATCATCCAAAGTCATGCGAAGCATCAGTCCATCTTTTGTCATGCCAGCGTTATTCACCAGAACATCAATACGACCATATTGCTCTACGATTGCATCAATAGCTGCCGTATATGCTTCTGCGTCAGCCAAATCGCAAACGTGAGAACTCGCTTGCCCACCAGCAACATCTATTTCTTTTTCTACTTCAATAAGCGCATCAATATTCCTTGCCACCATTGCGACAATAAATCCATCGCTTGCAAGACGCAAAGCAATTGCTTTACCTATACCGCGATTTGCCCCAGAAACAATTGCAACTCGGGCTTCGTTTGTGTTTTCGTTGGAAATAGTTTACTCCGTTCCTGTATGGCTATTATCGACCGATTGGTCCACCTGGTTGACTTGGCGGTGGACCTGGTCGAGATTCGTCAGTACCAACTGATCCATCAGTACTTGTAATTTCGCCAGCCAATGCATACGAAGTTTCTTCATCTGGTTGCAATGCTATTTCTGCCTGCTTGCTTTTTAACTCGAAATAATTTTGAACCAAATTACCACTTAGTTTTTCTATAAGGTTAGGCGATGTTTCAGCTGCAGTAAAAGTAATATCTGAACCTCTACCCTCATAAAACCACATCTGCACTTGGTAGTCCATACCAACCTCATAAATAGCCATAACGCATGATGTGCCCTCTGGACTTTCACCCGTCAACAACTCAATGAGAGAAACACTGTCCATATATTTTGTCATGTCCTCTTTAGCCATGGTGTCGAGTTCTATATGGTCACTGTAGGACAACATGCTCTTTATTGAATTCAAGTCGGCTTGAACCATTGCATTGAAAAAGTTTAGTATTGCAATTCGCTCTGATTCTTGTCGCGGAGCTTCGTTCTCACTGAGATAAATTCTGTTATCGATCGATAAATCTGTAACAAGTTGTTCAATGGTTTTTGCTTTTGGTCGCTCTGGAGTTGTAGGTTTCTGGGTCACTACTGGCTTCGGCTTTTCTTCTTCTGAGCCACATCCGATTCCAAACACTGAAATCGCAAGGAACATGAAGAGTACGGGCAATACGCTTTTATTTTGGTTCATCATGGGACTGTACCTTTACATCTCTATTAACTCGTCGCATGAGCCCTCGTAGCACTCCGCTTGGGGCAAGTTCATGCCAACTGCAC
>CAZQGB010000012.1:0-32226 GCA_964592615.1 uncultured Isosphaeraceae bacterium
GCCACAATGCGTTAAACGACCCGCGGGATAGTTTTTTAGGACTTAGAAACGCCACAAAGCGATAAACGACCCGCGGGATTGTTTTGGTTCTACAATACCCACACATGGCAACCATGCGAGTGAAACTTGGAGAAGAGACACTTCGTAATCCCGTTGTTCTTTCGGCAGGCACATGTGGAGTTATGGGAGAAATTGGTGATGCAATAGACCTCTCTTTGATTGGAGCCATCACCACAAAATCCATTACAAAAGAACCTCGGATTGGAAATGAACCAATCAGAATTGCTGATCTTCCTAATGGAATGATAAATGCAATTGGCTTAGCGAATGAAGGAATCGATTCCTTCATAGAACATCAAGCACCCAAAGCCAATGCTATACCAACAACGGTCATTGCGTCGGTTGCTGGCGATTCCATCGATACGTATGTTGAAGTAGCTAGTGCAATGAATGATGTCAACGGAATTAATCTCATTGAAATAAATGTATCTTGTCCGAACACTTCTGATGGTATGGAGTTCGGAGGATGCCCTAAACGCCTAACAACTTTACTAAATGAAATTAAACCAACCCTTACTAAGAGTGGAATGATTGTAAAACTTTCCGCATCAGCTGGCGACATTCGACCTCACGCAACAGCTGCCATTGCATGCGGAGCAGATGCCTTAACCTTAATAAATACTATTCCAGGACTAGCGATTGATGTTGAAACAATGCGCCCACGTATCTCCAGAGGTATAGGTGGTTTCAGCGGTTGCGATATTCACCCAATTGCAACTCGAATCGTCCATGAAGTCTATCGGGATGTTGCCAAAGAGGCAGGTGTCCCAATCATCGGAACTGGCGGAGTGATGAATTGGAAAGACGCTGCAGAATTTATCCTAGCAGGAGCAAGTGCCGTAGGCATCGGTACTGCTTCGTTTGTGAATCCCACAATCGCTCCTAAGATTGCAAAAAATTTATCTGCTTGGGTTGGTCGGCATGGATGCGCTAATGTAGATGAACTTGTTGGCGCAATGAAAATTAACGAACAAGTTCACTGAACCGTTCACCACGTTTCTCATAATTTTCAAACTGATCCCAACTAGCACATCCTGGACTAAACAATAACACCTCATCATCTTCCAAAAAGTTAATCGCAGTCTGAACAGCGCACTCAATGGTTTCACAAACACACACGTTTTCTTGTGCAAGAGTAGCAATCTCCTGCCCAGTTGCTCCAATCGTATACATGCTTCGCACTCTTGCTGCCTGTTTTGCAAGCAAAGACAAATCTACCTTTTTGTCGTATCCACCAACAATCAAATGTACCTTTGAAGGATTATCGAAGGCGTCGATTGCAAGTTTCGTTGCTAGTGGAGTTGTTGATTTTGAATCGTTGTAGTATCCATCACCAATCCGCTGCAATCTATGTGGCAACCCTTGAAACTTTTGTATACCAACTCGTGCTTTCGTCGCATCTGCTCCCATTTCAGTTGCTGCCAAAAACGCGATTGCTGCATTACGCTCATTATGTTTACCTAGTACAGCTAAACCAGAGAATGTTGATTCTAAATCTTGAGTAAGCGCAGTATCGGTTTCAGTTTGATTTACAAAAATCAATTGCTTGCATCGCGAATATTCTTCAAAAGATTCATGCCAATCAATATGATTTTCTTCAATGTTTGTTAACACTGCAACATGTGGAGACCATCCACCAGCGTGCTCAAGCCACCACAGCATTGCACTGCTAAGTTCTAACACGACAACATCATCCTTGCGGATGTCATCAATAGAATTCAATAAACTCCCACCAATGTTCCCACCAAGATGTGATGGTATGCCAGATGCTTGCAATGCAACATGAATCATCGATGCTGTAGTAGATTTTCCGGATGTTCCAGTAACGCCAATCACTTGCTTTCTATCTAGTCGTTTCGTCACAAGTTCTATTTCAGTTGCAACCCGTACACCGTTATTCCAAGCTGCTTTTAAAAAAATATTGTTCCAAGGTTGAGGAACTGCTGGGTTTGCAATTACAAGATCAGTGTTCAAAAAATCATCAATTCGATGCTCACCAAACATGCAATGTAATTTAGAGTGAGTTCCGAGTAATTCGATTTGTGGTGCAAGTTCTTCCTCAGATGCTAAATCAGTAAGAAGTACATTTGCGCCCTGGTCAAGAAGCCATCTTGACACGCCTATGCCTCCACCAAAACGCCCCAATCCCATCACAGTGACATTCGCGTTCTGAATGTTCACCTTATACCCTTCCGTTCGTTTCCACCTTGCGTCCAAGATAATCGAAGCGGTGTAGAAACTTTCTTTTGGTACACCCACCATTCCACGAAGAGCACTACAAGAACTGCTCCCAAAGCCCAGGGCCAAAGTTGGATAAAGGACAATCCACCAGAACTGCTTGCTACAACTTCCTTCGCTCCAATTGATATTTTTTCTGTACTTGCAATCATTGATTCTTGGTGGGGACTATTTATGGAAATGAGAGAATCACTTTGATTGTCAGATGAAATCGTATGCACTCCCGACAAGCGGACAGGGCCCCAACTTACATTTCCACTCTTATCAACAAGAATTGTGTGGGTTGTTCCGTCAGGCTCTTCGAGAGTTGCTTTGCCTTCTTCTCGAATATTTTCCGTAATGGTCTGGCCAATTTTCGTCGTGCTCGCAGTAAGTTGATCTCCAGTGTGTCCTAAAAACTGAATTCCATTAAAAACAAAAAACGGGAAACTTCTAAGGTACGGCCAATTACTATCTATCGGATCAAAAGCAATATACACCAGGTGAATACCATCCCCGCGATATGTCATCACTGCCGGCCAGTTGCTTCCTTCAAGCAAAGTATCCACAGCATTTTGAAGAACGACATCGTGACCCTTCGTTACGACAATATCCTCATATCGAACAAAACGCATGACAGGGTGATTCTCACTTGCAACAAGCATCACTTGAGCTTCTCCCTCTGCGAAAGTATCAAAAGGAGCAATGGGAGGCGGCTCTCCAAAAATTAAATATTTCCCTCGAGGAAGTGTGTCAAGAGGGATATTACGAATTACAACAACATCATATGCGTATGATTCACCAGACTCGATCATAGTTTTCAATTTTGAACTAGTTACAACCTTCAAATCCGCTAGAGGCATTCCCTGAAGAACCGTACGAACAATTTGAGCACCTTCTTCGGCTACAAGAACTTTGAGTTCTTTTGCAGGAGGAATAATCAGCGATGCATGATTATCTATCGCAAGAGAATCTTCTAACAAAAGTCGTGCCTCTATTACACCTGATTGAGGCATGGAAAATGGAACAAAAACCAAGCTCGAAGTTCCTGCAAGACCGTCTGATTGTTTAGGAATCTGAACTTCTTGCACGCCAACGGGAACTCCATCAATTTGTAATTCTATTTCAACTGTTTCGTCTTTCGAATTAGTATTAACCAAAGACAAAAACACTTGCACATCGTCACTTGATTCGTCTGAACGCTTGGCATCAATTGTGGAAATTCCGATGTTCTTATCTAATGGAGAACCAATCATGTGGTACTGCAAAGTTTCCCCACCCTGCAAGGCTTGGTCTTGAATATCGTCAATAAGGCCATCACTAAAAAGTTCTAACTGTGCAAACTCACTTGAGGAAATTCCATCTTGTTCTGGGTCAACATTTGTGGTGTATGCACGAGCTAATTTCAATGGTTCACTTATGCTTGACTTCCCATGTGTTGGCTGAATTGACTCTATTGCATGCAGCAACTGTTGTTTCGAATCTGTAAATGGTGCAACAACTTCTGCATGATCTGAGAAAGAAATAACCATTGTCTCTCCGCTAGAACTTGAGAATAGTCCTCCGCCATATATTTGATTCACTAAATCACTTGCTTTTTCTTTTGCTATTGCGAGTCGTGTTATTCCATCGACATCAACTGCTTCCATAGAACCAGACCGGTCAATTAAAATAATATGTGTTCCTTCTCGTGGTGAACCACCTTCAATTTGCGGCTGCATGAGTGCAAGGACAACAAGAACTAATGCAATCAACTGTAACAAAAGCAGCGTACTAGGGCGTAATCGTTGGAACGGGGTGTTTGCATGCAAATCTTCAACGGCGCGTTCCCACAACATCGTTGATGAAATTCGAAGTGGTCTCCTTCGCAATCTAAGAAAATACAACAATAATAAAAGTGGTATTACAATTGCACCGAGCAATAACCCTGCACTTGGAGTAACCCATGTCATCGAAGCAAACCCCTCCCGCGAAGATATTCCACAAGAAGTTGTTCCATGTCAACATCAGTTGAAACTCGAACACTTCCTGCCCCGATACGAATGCATTGTTCACGAATTGATTCGCAATACTGTTCTAACCGTTGTTTATAATTGGCAACGAGTGGTGCCGTTGCAGTGATTTCACATTCTTCTCCACTCTCGGAATCTTCCAAACGCAAGTCTCCTTCAAGACCCGCATCAAGTGGCGACACTTCTTCTGGAGCTAGAGATTGAATAACAAATACATCCCAACCACCCCCAACCAAATAGGAAAGCCCTTGTGTGATGCCATCCTCTTCAAGACAATCGCTCAGTACAACAAGGACTCCTCTGCCCTGCCTTGATGTTGAGATAACTTTGCAAGCATCAACAAAAGAAGTCCCCCCACTTGGAAGTAGGTCTAGTAGCCACTGCCCCATATCTCTTGTTCGCCGTCGCCCACGAAGACCAGTCAATCGTTGAACTCCATCACTATTGAAACCAAACAATGAGACTTTGTTGTGGCTACTCAATGCAACATACCCCAATGCCATTGCAAGTCGACGAGCAAAATCGAATTTATTTGGATTCCCAAATTCCATTGACGCACTTGCATCGACCGCTATACCAAGTGTTAATTCCTCTTCCTCTAAAAATATTTTCATGAATAATCGGTCAAGCCGTGCGTATACATTCCAATCAATAAATCGCAAGTCATCACCAGAAGTGTACTGACGATAATCTGCAAACTCTACGCTTGAACCTCGCCTTCGACTCTTCCGTTCTCCCTGAGTTTTTCCTGAAAATATCTTTCTCGCCACTATATCCAAACTATCAAGTGAGGACATTAAATGCGAGCCAAGAAGTTCATCAACTTTTGATGGACGGTCATGAATTGTCTCGCCAAAGTTAGACATTTTCATCCTCCATCATAAATAGAGGAACGTCTTGAAGGAGTCTGTCAACCATTGAGCAAGAAGTTCTTGCAGCGGTTTCAGCTTCAAAGGTGCGAACTATTCTATGTTGCAAAGCAGGAACTGCGATTGCGTGAATATCTCGATGAGATACTGCAAATCTACCATCAATAATTGCTGCAACCTTTGCACAAGACACGATTGCTTGTGCAGCCCTCGGGCTTGCACCAACGAGAATGTCATTTGAAACCCACTCCGGAGCGTGATCTGAATCGCCGTGTGTTGCTAATACTAGGCGGGTCACGTAATCTTGAATATGTGGTGCAATAAAGACTTGCCGAACAAACTCCTGCACACCAATAATAAAATCGCCATTAACAATTATTTCTGTATCTACATTCTTTCCAGTTGTTGTTCGCTCGACAATTTCATTCAACTCTGTTCTCGAAGAATACCCAACATTTATTTTTAACAAAAATCGGTCAAGTTGTGCTTCTGGAAGCGGGTATGTACCTTCTTGCTCAATCGGATTTTGAGTTGCTAGCACAAAAAATGGTACGGGCAAGTCTCGCGTAACCCCATCAATTGAGACAGATCTTTCTTGCATTGATTCAAGAAGGGCTGCTTGACATTTTGGCGTTGCACGATTTATTTCATCAGCAAGAAGTACATTATGAAAAACAGGACCCTTGCGAAATGTAAACTCTCTAGACCCTGTTGCTTCATTGTAATCAACAATTGTTGTTCCTACGATGTCTGCTGGCATCAGATCTGCGGTGCATTGAATCCTACCTGTCGACAGATTAAGAACTTCACCGAGTGTTCGAACCAGTAATGTTTTACCTAATCCGGGAGGACCTTCAAGCAATACGTGTCCATTTGCAAAAATCGAAACGAGTACCATATCCACGACTCGTTTTTGCCCGACAACTACATTCGATATTTCTGATCGCATCCCATCGAAACCACGACGAATAATTTTGCATCCTGCACGTACATCTTCCACAGATGTAATCTCTTTTGGTAAATGTGATGCACTAAAGGTCACCTGTCATCCTCCGGGTGGTTTCGTTCTCTCTTTTTCTTAAGTAACTGGCTTAAATTGTCATCTCGGCCTTCTAACTCTTGTTTTGGTTTCTTTGTAGGGGTTGGCTGGGTTGGTTTCGTAGGAACATCATCATGCTCAATTAATGGGCGCCGCCTCTCACTCTTTGGTTTATGTACTTTTCGTAGGGCTTCAACCGAACCAGTTGAAACTTTTTCAACTGGGGCGAGAAGCGTTTGCATACTCTTTTTATCAATCCACAAACGACGAATCGCAACATCTAATACAAGCATGCACGCAGCTATTATCGCAAGCAAGTCCCACATCGAATGCGGACTTACAGGTTGTTGAATTGTTGTTTCATCGAACAAATCAATACTGTCAACATCGTCCAATGAAAGAACTCTTCCACCAGTACGTTCCGCAAGTTGATGAAGCAAAGACGCGTTGTGCGACGTTGTGGAATACTCTTTTGGATATGGAACCGTAACTGCTGTTGGAATTCTTCCGGTCACAGAGCCATCTTTGTCCTGAAAAGCAATGTTCACAAGCCACGCGCCACTTTCTTTTGCATTAAACTCAGCGTGGTATCTACCAGGACCCGTTTGCTGAAGCGTTAAGGGAATTGCATCCCCTTTAGGGTTAATGACTACCGCCTTAGATTGCATAAAATTCATCATCTGATTTTCTGCGTCAACTGCTTCAAGATCAACAATACCCCTATCGCCTTCAACCCTGGATGTAACACTCATGTTTGGTGGAGAAGACCCTCGCATAACCCATCGAATGCACCCCTCTAAAAACTCAGGAAACTCTGCCCAACTTGGCCACTGGGTAGCCCATCGGTTTCCCAAATCTGTCATTAATGCTATTGATTTCCCAAGACCGTAATGCCACCAAGCCAGAAGTGGGTCATCGCCATCACTCACTTGAATAAACCAAGGAGTCTGAGCAAAACCGCCCTTCGTTCCAGCGACTACATATCCATTCACCAGTGGTACTGAGTGTATCCCTTGCACAGGACCCGTAACACTTGTTCTTAACACAACATCCCATTCACCACCTTCTTGAAGTAGCGACCGCGAATTAAGTTGCGCCTCCTTGATAAAAATACTGGGTAACTTGTTTGGGTTATTGACCATATAAAAACGTCCACCAGTGACAGTCGCTATCCCTTGCATTTTTTGGCGATCCGTTGGTGAACCATGACCACCCACCATAACTGTTGAAACCGTCACTTCCGCTGCGCGGTATTCACTGAGTAATTCTTGAGACGGGCCAATAGGATCACCGTCGCTGATGATAATAACGTGTCGTTGGGCAGCATCAACATTTACTAATCCGCTCAGAGCCACCTGCATTGGAGAACCAAAGTCCTGCATATCTCCAAAGACCAAACGATTAATTGCATCTATTGCACTTTTCTTATCTCCAGCAATTTGCATCGGCAATGTCCAACCAGAATTATTAATTGTTCCGTCTCCGCCATTCCAGTTGTATTCAATAATTCCAACATAGTCAAGTGCGCTTAGTGAATCGACCGCCGCCTTTGCTATTCGTTGTCCCCAGTAATTACCTTCAGGCATTTCACATGAATGCATAATTAAAGCAAGTGCACCCCTGGGCAATTCCCTTGTTTGTGGTGGCTCACACCGTATTGGCATTGCTTGTTCCAACTGCGACCCGATCCAGCCCCCTGCTCCAAATGCATTTGGACCACCTGTGAGAAGTAACCCTCCTCCTAAATCGTGCACAAAGGAATACAACTGTTTTTCTTGTAAATCATCAAGCATCCATCGAGCAATATCTACAAGAATAACTGCGTCAAATTCAGAAAAGCCAATACTATCACGGGGAATCTGTTGCGGAGAACTAACTTCAACTGTCAAACCAGCGCTTGTAAGGATGTCACGCAAGTGTTGTGAGTTTAACTCGTTCTGAGTTACGAGCAAAATTATCCCGCCCTCTGAAACAAACGTTACTGCAATGCCTGTATTGTTTGATGTTACTGAATCTGTTCCTTCATCTGGAACCCACATCGCTTCAAACTTCTGAGACCCAACTGTCTGAATCGGGATGTCAAACATCACTGCGTTTACACCAGAATGCAATGACATTGGAATCCCATTTCCGTCATGTTTCGGAGAAACATCAAGTTCAACACCATTCTGTAATACATGAAGGACACCAGACGATTTGCCAATACTTCTTAGAATAATTCGGACAGGGACTGATTGACCAAACCGTGCTTGAGATGGAGCAACAACTTTTTCAATCATTACTTCATGAGTATGATCGTACAAGAGTGGCAAAACATCGATTGGGATGCCACTCGCATTTGCTTGGTTTGCAACAGAGAGTACTTGTCCATCGGTTTCATTTCCATCTGACACTACAAGAATACGAGAAGCAGTATCACGAGGAAGAAGTGCAATCGCCATCTGCACACCTTTAGAAATATTTGTTGCTGTTCCATCTGGTTCATTCGCAGCAGGTTCAAAAATAGTGAGTTGATCCGGCATCGAACCAATCGCAACTTCTCTACCAACACTAATCACAGCGAGTCGATTATTCTCTCCCCTGCGTTCCGGAGACGTCCATTCTTTCAAAGTTTCCACAGTTTGATTCTGAATCTGTTTTGGAATCGACTGGCTGCGATCAAGAACTGTGATAAGCGAAACACCCTCTCCCGTTTGCTCCCAGACTGGTCTTGCAATTGCAACTGTTAGAAAAATGATAACTAAACAACGAGTAATCGTAGCCGCGACCGCTCTTCCCCTTGCACCTCGACGCGATACACCATGCCATGCGAGTATGATGATTGGCACAAGAAGTACAAGCAAGATAAGCCAACCTGGGCGGTCAAATTGGATTGGGAGCATCATTGTGTAGACATCATATCGGGCAATAGTTGAAGACGGTTATTCCCTGTATCTGCAATAACTAATCCTTCCTTTGTTGTAGCGATACCCCACGGAGTTCGTAAGAAGCCAATAGTGTCCCCCGCGCTTCCCCAAGTTTCAATCGACTCTCCTGTTAACGAAAATCGCTGTAATCGATTATTCCCAAACTCACAGACAATAAATGTGTCTGGCGAATCAATCACAATGCCATAGGGGTACAGCATTTCTTTTTGAAGTCGCCCAACTTGTGAGATTGTTGTTATCAATTCGCCATCTGGATCTAGAACCACCACACGATGATTCCCAGAATCCGTAATGTACAAGTACCCTGAGTTTGGGTCGATTGCTATTGATTGTGGACGACGAAATTCAGCGATGCCTTCGCCATGCTCTCCAATTGAACGAACAAAAATTCCATCTTGAGTAAAAACACTTATCCTGTCATTCCCCCCATATTCAGAAACAAAAACTTCCCCATCGATTCCAAATGCTATATCTGTCGGGTATAAAAACTGACCTTCTCCAACACCATATTCTCCGAACTTGAGTATTTCTTCACCCTGAGAATTCAGAACAAGAATTCGATGCTGGTGCGTATCTGCAATCCAAATGTTCCTCTCCCTATCAATTGAAACTCCTGTTGGATACCCAGTTCCGGAAAGTTCCAAATCCCAAGAGGATATAAATACGCCATCATGTGTAAAGCGCTGAAGTCGACCAGTTTTATCAATGACAACAATAACTTGATCATCAGAATCAATTGCTCTGGGTGTTATAAAGTGGCCTTCAGATTTTCCAACACTACCTGCAAGTACAGCATCTTGCACAGGTTTTTGTTCGTTCGATTTACAAGAAATTACAACTGCAAGTAAAACCATCGTTAATACTAATTTTCTGTTCAAAACAAAAAGAAACAACCCTCCAACAGTAGCAATGGCAATCATTACGAACAATGCACTCGTTACTAATTGAGGGCGTTGATAATGCATCGCATTTAATAAAGCCACTGAAATCGGTTGGTGTGTTGAAGGAGGCGCAAGTTGGGTGGTCAATGCCACCTCGCTAAATGACATTGCAATTGATATCGCAAGTGCAACACTCATGGCTTGTAATAACCGTGGGCATGTTGCACTGATCAAAGAAGGAATTGATTGTGGAGCATCAAGTTGGCACAGCATTTTCGTGTCTGGACAACGTGCAACCCATCGACCAGCAAGTGATCCAACAAATCCAATTCTAGAAACTTGGGCAAGAATAAGAATTACAGGCGTCCTGTCGACAACATCTAGGTTTACCAAGTGCCAAGCATGACCTACAACTGATGCAATCAAACTTGCAGGTAGACAAGCTATTAGAATCCAGACAACATCAATTCCATTTGCAAGAGCTTTCATTCTTCTCGAGGAAGATAAATGAATTGCCATTGATGAAATAACAATCAAACAAATAGTAATAGCGACAAAAAAAGCAATCGTTGCACTCACAAAAAGATCTCCACCATACTGAGACCACAATTGAAATCCATCACTTCTAAGGGATGTCAAGGCACTAATAAGAAGTGGTCCCCCCGTAAGTAAAACCCATACGATGAGAACTGGCATGACAGTTTTGTGCCGCGGCAAAGTCTGATGCTGATGATGGGTTCTACAATTGAATATAGCAAATAAAGCTAGAACAGCAAAAAACAATCCTGCAATGCTAAGCCAAGGTGCGCTCATTATTGTTCCACCGGCAGAGATAACTGCTCGCAATTCATTCCCCAGAGTTGCAATTTGCGCAAGATCAAAACATGTAGTATTGGTAGCGGTAAGTGCACCAACGAGAATTACGCTTGATATAAGCAATTTTTTATCGCCACGAAATCGATTCACCATACGCTTCAGAATTGTTGGATTATCAATCGAATGTAATACCATAAGTCCATTTGTATTTCTATTTGACATTGCAGCAATTAGTGCAGGAATTGGCCAAGACCACCCAACGAGTGCCACCAATGCACATGTTTTCATGGAAAATGCTAGTAAATCATGGCGAACAATAATCTGGTGAAGCCATGTACCCGTAGGCCATGACTGCCACCAAGCATAATAGACTGCGTATGCTGGAACTGAGAGCGACATTAGTAACATCAGAACAAGAGCAGAAAATGCGGGACGACGAAGGGTTGCAACGCGAAGCCCAACTGGCCAGCCGATTGCAGTAGCGAAGACCCCAACACTCAATGACCATAGGAAGGTTCTGAATATGACTGAGCCATTTTCGTGTGGAACTTCAATATGTTTACCTATAGAATTTGCAGTACACAAAAATAAAACTATTGGAAGAGCAATAACAAGTATTGCGATGAGAAGAACAAGAAGTTGTAGCCATAAGGTGCTTTTCAATCTCACTGCATCAACTCATTCATCACCACGGCTAAGTGGCTATCAGACTCTAATTCTGCTTCATAAAAATCAACGACAAGCGGATCATCAACAACAAGATTCGGAAATTGTTTCGCCACTTCTGGCTGGAGTGGAATATTATGCGACGCAGATAAAGCAAGCACAGTTGCAACTTCATCGCTTAATAAAAAGTCTACAAACTGTTCTGCCAGTTTAGGATGTGCACATCCTTGCACAACTCCAACTGTGTTAGGAATGAGAAGTGTTCCACCGCCGAGTCCATCGTGATGCCTTGGCATAAACATTGCTATTGGTTTTCCACTTTCTTGAGCACTGTGTACATCGTCTGTATCAGTCATTGCATACCGAGCAGTGCCATCAATTACTGCTTGTACAGTTGCTGCGTTGCCACCAAGCAAAGGCCTTCCTTTCATTGATTGAAACAATGTTCTGCTTTTTTCTGGATATTTTGCCATAACTGCAATGTGCGTACGAGTTGTGCCAAACCGAGGATCTGCCATTGCAGCTTCGCCATATTCCCACCACATTCGGGGCAAATCCTCTTCCCTCACTACATTAGGATTAAATGCAATGACACGAGCTCGTGGCGAAAAAGCAAACCACTTCATTTCATTGTCTCGAAACTCTGCAGGCCATTCCAGAGTCGTTGAAGTCGCACAAGGCGACAACACTTGATCACGTGCTAGTTGAATTGTTCCAAGGATCTCCGAAGACCAAAAAACATCGGCAATTGGTCTCTCCCTTTCTCGGATTAATCGCTGGACAAGTGCTGTTGTTTTTGATGCTTCAGTATCACCAACCCAAGCAACTTCTATTCCTGTTTTGTCTGTAAACAAGGCAAAGATCTCTCGTGCGATATGTTCGTCCGCAGAAACATATACCGTAACTTTGTTAATGTTGTCAGTGTTTCCAGAACATCCAACTAGAAGACCTGACAAAAGAATCGGGACAAAAAAATTACGGGATACTTTCGGTGTCATCTTCATTCGATGGCTCCGTAAGTTCTTCGAGTTGGCCGAAATAGTGCCGTAAAAGTTCGTGATATCTACGAGGCACTTCTTCGTCAATAATTGCTTGCTCTGCATCCCTTTGTTGAGCAAGTACCGTTTCGCGAACTGCTGCTGTTGATTCACCCATTGTCAACAAGCCGCCCTCAAATAACTGACGAGCAATAATTGTTCCTTCAAGGGTTTGAACTGGTGACCGTTGAGCAACTGAACTCGTTCCAGTCTCTGTTGTAGGATTACTGCCACCATTACCCAGCCCCTCACCGCCGGTGCCACCCTGCTTTTTGCCTTTGCCGCCAACACACATTCCTTGAGCAGCATTTTGGCACATACTTTTGGCAAGTTGAGCTTTTGTTTTAAACATTTGCATCGCTTTTAACTTTTCTAATTCACTTGCCATTCCTTCACCCGACTTGCCACCTGCGCATTGTTTGCATGCTTCTCCCATTTTGTTGCACATTTTCGATGCGTTTTGTTGAGCTTTTAACAACTCCATTAACTGCTTCTTTTGCTCTTGAGTCAACTCTTTAGCATTTTGAATTGCTTTCATCGCTGCGTCAGGATTGCTCGCAAAGTTCCCATTTAAACCAGCGGCTGACATTGCAGAAGCTAACGATTCATTTGCTTGTGAAAGTTTTTGCAATTGTTTTGCAAGGTCCTCCATCGCTTTAGCAAGTTGCTCTCGTTCTTCCTCAGATAGTTCTGATGATTCCAATTGCTTTTCTAACTTCTCAAACTCTGTTTTGGCTTGGTCAAAATTACCGTTCTTCATATCTGCAACCATAGGTTGCATGTTCGAGTTCTTCGGCATTTTTAATGCCTTCATTCTCCGCAACATTTCTTCGTAAGACAAAGCGTTTTCGTCTTGCATCAATTCATCGAGACGTTTTTGAACATCTGTTATTTTTTTCAATGCATCACGGCGTAATGTTTCTGAGTCAAGCGATTCATTCACATTCGTTGCGGCAAGTTCAGCAAGCTCATCTTCTAAAGATTCACTAAGCAACTCTTCTTTCTCTAATTGTTCAAGTACAGCATCTATTGTAGATTCAATGTCCTCGTCTGAAGCGACGAGCGCAGAAGTTGGCGGAACGCCATTCTCGTTCCACCACCCCCATTGTGGGGTCCACAACACAATAAACGCAAGAAGCGCTGCAACTCCAATACCAGTCGAGTTTTTTGGAAACTTAATCGGAAAATAAGATCTAACATTCGAACGAATACTTTTTGATTGTGCAATCTCAATTGCATCTTCAACAACTGCTGCACAAAACGGTTTCGATGCCTCCTCGCAAGAAATCGCAGATGAAATGCGATCATGAAGTTGCATCCTTGAATCAACTTCGGTCGCAGACTCTATCTCTGTAATAGGTGATTTGATCCAAGTCGTAAGTAAAACCAGCACAAAAATCACCCCAGAAATTATCCAGATCAATGACCATGGAATAAAGGTCGTAATACCTGCTCGATCAATAATCGCAAGAGCGAGAATGAGGCAAGATAATGCTAGTAAAAAATGAGAACTCTTGCAAAGAACCATATTGAGTTGTAATCTCATCCGAGCGCTATTCACAATGTGATGAAGGTGCTTCATTGGAGTACTTTAATTGTACGCTAGCAAATCGTCTGGAAGAACCATTAAGGTTGAAGTAATTCCTTTAGTCTTGCTTTTACGTCTTCTAAAGGCGAAAAAACACGGGCACCAGCAGCATGTACATGTCCACCACCACCAAAATACCCTGCAAGTACATTCACATCTATCAAAGATGATTGGTCTTCGTGCAAACTCGGTTTTGAACGAAAACTCATTTTCGTGACGGTTGGATCTGAGTCCGTCAATAAAATTGATGCCTGCATACTCTCCAGTACTAATGGGGTATTCACAAGCCCAACAATGTCCGTACTTGAACCATTTGTTTCTTGAAAGTCAGTACTTCTTAACATCATAATTGCACTGGATCCAACGTATTCGATACTTGCAAGCATCCGCTGCAGCAATTCCATTCTTGCTGGTCTCGCAGTCTCTTCTAAATTTCTATAGAGTTGATAGCGATCAATGTTATGCTCCAATAAACGGGAGGCATCGGCAAAACATCGAGAATCTGCATTTGAAAATCTAAACCATCCGGTATCAGTCCCTATACCAATAAATAACGCCTCTGCAACAGAGTTACGACCTGTTCCAAGACCAATATTCATCTCTTCAAACAGAGCCATTACAACTTGCGTACATGCCGCTGCAGAAATATCAACGATTCGATCCGATGCAACATCATCTCCGTTTGCATGATGGTCCAAACCAATAATGCGACTCTTCCGTTCCCGAAGCCATGGCTCAAGTGCTTCAAGTTGAGACCATGCACCTGTGTCCGCTACAATAATCAAGTCGGGTTCTTTGGTGGGGAGTCCGTCTTCTTCAAGAAGATGAATATCTGAATCACCCGCAGCAAGTTGTAATCCATGTTCAATCGGACCGATGAAAAGGTTCTCTACTTCCTTACCTATACTTTGCAGACCACGGCATAGTCCAATGACCGATCCAATTGCATCGCCGTCAGGCTTGCGATGTGTAGTTACAAGAATATGGTTTGCATCCTTAATTCGCTGTGCGAGACCAGCATAACTTGTTGTTGATTCGTATACGTCTGTTTGTGAAGTCATGAAGTGCTTTCTATCAGTGAAATCGTTGTTTGAATATCGTCTTCGATAGCGAGTGTAAGCGCTTCAACTGAATCAAACGCAATTTGTTCTCGAATCCAATGCGAGATAGTAACGTTCAATGGCCAGTCATAGTGACCAATTACTCCATCAAATCCAATTAGGTGTACTTCGCTCACTCGATCATTGATTCCAAATGTTGGTTTTGTACCAATACTTATAGCAGCAATATACTTAGTTCCATCAATCTGAGCGCTCCCTGCATAAATACCATCTCTAGGTAGCATCGTTTGAACATCCCCAAGATTCGCAGTTGGAATTCCAACTTGTCGACCACGGTGATCACCAGGAACAACAATTCCAGAAAGAACGTACTCTCTACCAAGCATGCGTGTCACATCGGCCATTTGACCATTATTTAAGAGTTGCCTAATCATCGAACTGCTCGCTCTGACTATGGAATTGTCTTCAAGAGAGACATCTACTCTCGGTATTACGATGACATCAAAACTAAACTCATCACCAAGGGATCTCAAAGTTTCAATTGTTCCTGCTCTTTGGTGCCCAAAGCGAAATCCCTCGCCCTCGATGATATATGAAGGAGCAACTTCCTCAATTACCCTTTTAATGTACGCTCTTGGCTCAAGTGCAAGCAATTCGGGTGTCGGTGTAAGTGGACGGACTTCATCTGCCCCAGCATCGATGAGCAATTCTCGGCGTTGAGAAAAAGTAGTAATCCGCTCTATGAGCACTTCCGGCTGCAATACAGAAACTGGAGGCGGATCAAAACTCCACATCTCAACCCTTCCCCCTTCGCCAACCGCACTGCGAGCAGCTTCAACCAAGGCTAGGTGCCCTCGATGGACAGCGTCAAAATTGCCTATTGCTATTGCTGTATTCACATTTGAGCCATTCTGTTCATAGTGTGCACGATATTCGGAAATCGAAAACAATGCGTATTGTACAGATGCCTCCAAACGGTTCTAATACACAAATGGCAACTCAATCAAAGCAACCTGTTGGTAGCAAACCAGAGAATCCTGCGAGCATTATCGAAAAAGTGACAAATAGTCTGCGTTTAACTGCAGAAGAAACTGTCCCGTGGTTTCTCGAACAAATGCCACTGATGTACTTTCAAGATACTGATGAAGAAACTCAACTTGCCCATTTACGAGCAATAATCGCTGAATCAGCTTCTGGAAGACCGATTGAGATCACGCTCAGGAATGATGACGCCTCGGAGTGGACATTCATGAGGCCGCGTGACTACCCAGGAGTTCTTGCAGAACTCATGCAAAACTTACCTTGGGATCAAACTCTGCGTGCGGCAAAAATCCATACCGCAGGAGATGGAAATCTTGTCCTTGACACTTTCGAATTTGGGGAACCCGCGCCTTTTTCTGCAGATCATCCACAATACTCGACCAAAATAGAAGAAACAGTCGCATACGCAAAAGAGTATTTCCCTCAATGGACAGCCGATCTGATTCAAAAGTATTACGCTGCATGTTCTGAAGATTATGCACTCACTATTACTCCTTTACGGATGTCAAAGCATTGGCAACTTGTCCAACGGCTTACTGGAACAGATGGAACGACCGTAGAAATTGAACGAGAAAGCGACCCCTCCCTAAGTCGAATTATTGTTGCTGTGAGTAATTCAACAAGACGATCGATGTTGCAACGAATTGCAACTCGATTAAGTAAATCTGGCATCAACATTCACCGAGCGTATCTTGATAGTGTTGATGATGGAGAGAACGGGTGGATTACGCTAGTTGGATGTGTCGTTCAGGGACCTGATGGTGGTCCGATTGATGAGAATAGCAAACTCTGGAAGGAAATTCGACTCGACCTGTTACGTCTCAAGTGGCTTGATCCTCGTACGGTACGACTTGGATATGACATAAAAGAACTTGATCTTACTGGTGCAGAAATCGTTACCGCTCTGCTCGATTTGATTTATCAAAGTCTTGTCAAGAAAAACCCGTACGCCTTTAACCCAACTCGTCTTGACACTCTTTCTCGTGCAAATATCGACATAACCATTGCGATTTCAAACCTGTTTCGGGATCGATTTAATCCGACGAATCCACTTGGTGATTCCGCATACGAATCGCAACGCACAACTTTGCTCGAACGCATCGACAACCATGTTGACCTTGAAGATGCTCGCACTATGTTCGTCAAAATGCTTGATGCAATTCATGCTGTCAAACGAACAAACTTATTTATTGAAGATCGATATGCACTTTCAATGCGACTTGACCCATCATTACTATCAACGGATGAACGATCCGAAAACCCCTTTGGCGTTTTCTTTATCCATGGACGAGATTTCAACGGATTTCATGTGCGTTTCAGAGATATTGCTCGCGGCGGAGTGCGTGCGATTCATCCACGAGGGGTTGAGCAATTCTCCCGTGAACAAGAGCGGCTGTACGATGAAGCGTACAACTTGGCGTTTGCACAACAACTAAAAAATAAAGACATTCCAGAAGGCGGTGCAAAAGCAGCGATGCTTGTGCATCCAAATGGCCGCGTAAGCAGAAGTGTGAAAGCATTTGTAAATTCGATACTCGACCTCATCACACCAGAAGAAACAACGACATCACAAATAGTCGATCGTCTTAATCATAATGAACTGATATATCTGGGTCCAGATGAGAACATAACTCCAAAATTAATTGACTGGGTCGTTGATCGGGCACGCCGCCGTGGTTATCCAATGCCATCTGCGTTAATGAGTTCTAAGCCAGGAGCAGGTATTAACCATAAGGAATATGGCGTAACGAGCGAGGGCGTTGTCGTCTTCCTCGATACCGCTCTACGTGCGGTTGGAATCAACCCTGACACCGATACCTTCACCATTAAAATTACTGGAGGTCCTGATGGTGATGTTGCTGGAAACGGCATTCGAATTCTTCATCGTGAATATGGCGACAACGTAAAAATTCTAGGAATTGCTGATGGTTCTGGTTGTGGTGAAGATCCAGATGGTCTCAATCATGACGAGTTACTTCGTCTCTTTAACGAATCTCTCCCAATTTCAGCATTTGACCCTTCAAAATTAGGGACACGGGGCACAATTTCATCAATAGATGATCCTGAAGGGATTCACTTACGAAATACTTTACACGACAGGATTGAATGTGACGCATTTATTCCTTGCGGTGGACGACCGGCTACTATCCATGGCGGAAACTGGAAAAACTATTTGAAGGAAGATGGTTCACCAAGTGCGAGGATTATCGTTGAGGGTGCCAATTTATTCCTCACACCTGATGCACGAAGAGAGTTGTCAAATGCTGGCACACTTATTCTTAAAGATTCATCTGCTAATAAATGTGGAGTTATTTGCTCAAGTTTTGAAATCGGCGCATGTATGCTTCTTTGTGAAGAAGAGTTCATGGAAATCAAGGACACATTTGTCGAACAAGTTCTCGTTCGCTTGCGTGAACTAGCTCGATCAGAATCTGAATTACTTGCACGCTTACATCAACATCACCCACACTCACCTCTTCCTGAAATGAGTATTCGGATTAGTAAGATAATGTCCAGAGTTTCGGATTCACTCATCGCCCATTGGGATTCAATGACAGATGAGCAACAGAAGGAACTACAGAGACTCGTCATTGAACACCTCCCAGAAGTCCTAGTCGATCGAGTCGGAGATCTTCTCTGGACTGCGATGCCAGATACGTATTTACAGTGGATGATGGCAAAATCTCTAGCGGCTCGAATTGTGTACCGAGAGGGCTTTGAGTACCTTGAAACGATGGAAGATGCTGATTTATCAGGTCTTGCACTTCGATATCTCGATCTCGAAGAAGAACGAGAAATCCTCACAGAAGAAATATTAAAATCTAATTTGCAATACAAGGATCGGGTTGCTGCGTTACTCCATGATGCTGGTATATTTTCAACAATGGGACGACGTCACAAACCGTGATATTTCCAATCAACTCTTAATCTGAGGATGCTCTCATGCGTTCAAAAATTTTTACATTACTCATAACGGTACTTTTTCTTTCACCCATTTTAAGTGGTCAGATATCGCTTGAGATGGAACCGATTGAAGCGAATAGCACCATCACAGATGTCACGCTCTATCGGAGTAGAGCTGCAATCACTCGAACTGCAATCCTCGACTTGCAAACTGGTGGGTACACCCTGTTCTTTAGAGATTTACCTTCCTCAGCATATCTTGATTCTGTACAAGCAAGTGTGGGAGAGAGTGCAAAGTTGTTAAGTGTTGACACTTCAAGCAGACCAAGGACTGAAGATAACAGCGAAATAATTAAGGAAATTTCCGCTGAAATAGAAGATGTCGAAAAACAAATCGATACCCTCAACGCAGGGCAAGATTCGCTTGCATTGCAAATCACAATGTTAAAAACATTGATTGAACAAGCGAGCAATGCAAAAGAAGGACCTGTTGATCTTGACGCTTTAGAAAACCAACTTGAGTTTATCGGGACAAAGATGACATCACTCACCATTGACAAAACGACGAATGAAAAAGCTTTAAAGGAATTAAAAAAGACACTTCAAAACCTCCGCCAACGAAAACAAAATTTATCTGTAAATCGTGGTACACAATTAAATGCAGTTGTAGATATTGGAGTAACACAACCTGGAAAAGTTCAAGTTCAATTGACATACCTTGTGAATAATGCAAGTTGGCAGCCAACTTATTCCATCCGTGCAAAAAATTCTGGCGAAAAAATCACAGTGGAATACGATGCAGAACTCTGGCAACGAACGGGCGAAAACTGGACCGATGTCGCAATGACACTTTCAACAGCGCAGCCACAACAGTCCACGACTCCTCCAATGCCCTCCCCTTGGTTTGTTGATGTCTATGTCCCGCCCCCTCCCACAAGTGCGGGACCAAGCGGTATCGGTGGTAGTTATAGTGGAAAGGCACGGAATAGAGATGCGCTGCACATGCGTAGAGCTGGTCGCGAGATGGAGGAGATGGTCTTTATGGACGCAGCGGTTGTCGAGGCAGCATCTGCTTCAGTAACTGTCAATAACGATGGTCCTGCTGTAAGTTTTACTCTTCCGCGAACAATTACCGTACCATCCAATAGAGAAGATAAACAAACTACTTCTCTTGGTGCATTTGAAACCGAAGCAGAAATGTTTCATGTCGCTGTACCAATGCTTACCGATTCAACGTTTATCAGAAGTAATGTTACAAATACGAGTGAATACATTTTGCTTCCCGGTCAAGCATCGATCTTTCACGGCAGTGATTATGTGGGAAAAACTTCATTGCCAACAATCGCACCAAACGAAACATTCCCACTTGATTTAGGAATTGACCCTGTCGTGACAGCCACTCGAGTGTTGCTTGAAAAAGAAGCAACAACAACCGGACTTTTTGGAAGTGGTAAACAAACACAGTACGAATATCGAGTTACAATTTCAAATGGCCATGCTGAAGCTGTTGAAGTACGTCTCTGGGATCGGTATCCAGTTTCTAGAAATGAAGAAATTGAAATCACTTTGAAAGACCTAAGTTCACCTCTTTCAACTAATCAAAAGTATGTCGATTCAGAAAAACCAATGGGTTTACTTCGATGGGATCTCACAATTCCAGCACAAAGTACAGGTGATGCTAGTTTCGTACTAAGTTGGCGAGTTGAAGTAGCAAGGGGCAAAGACATCGAAATGACCCCACTTCCTGAATAGTAGGGTTCTTTTTTAGCGCTTAAACACCCTTTTAGACATAAAGGGAGGTATTCCATGGGAACAATGGCCGATGGATTGGTACACTGTGTTACGAGATAACTCTATTTCTAGTCCTTAGTCATGGATCTCACCCCTTACTGGAATTGCCCCTACATGTCACTACACCGTACATATTCCGTATTCAATCGAATGCCACAACTCCTTTGCTCCCTTCTAGTTATGATTCTAGCGGTCGCGCCTAGCGGATGCGACGAAGGACCAGACAGCGAAACTGCTATCCAACAATCTCTCGATACGCTTCTCTATGATTTACAAGTTGCCACGAGTGGAAACAATATAGAAAACCTTGAAGCTGTAATAGCATCTGCAAATAGAGTCCGCCCATCATCTCAATCTCAAAAGAAAAGCAAAAACCTCTTGCTATCCACAGCAAAAGAAAAGCTTGCTCAACTTAAATTTCAAACGCTCTGTGCAAAAACAAATTCGGTTTCAAGCATCCTAAAACTTGCTGAAACACAAGCCCTCCAAGTCGCGCTCCTTCGAGATACTGCTGACTCATTACTTGATACATCAAAGAGTACAGGAACTTCAAAAAGTAGCGAGATAGCTTCAGCTCAAAACTCAATCCGTAATCATTTCAAATCTCAGCGCACAGAAGCAAATTCTGAATTAGCTGACCTAAAATCACAAAGTCAAGCAGCACGAGAAGATGCAGAAGCTCTTCGCCAACAAGCAAGCCAACTCCTTATCGATGCAGAGGAAGAAGGAGTCATAGAAGGGTTTGAAACATACAAAGCAGGTGCTCAAGCATTACGACAATCTCAACTCATCGCTCTGTCCGCTGCAGAAATTGAACTCCAATCAAGCATGCATGCGATGCCAATGCTTGAAGAAGCGGAAGCTGAACTAGAAGCAATAGCATTGATTCTAAGTGGCATGGAAGACACACAAGACATGCTCCAAGTACTTCTAGATACTTCTGTTAAAAATGCCGCTGACTATAATTCACTCGCTGATAAAATAGATGCCGAAGCAGCTGAAACCCTGAGCGAAGCAATTGAACTTGGCAACACAATCATACAAGAATGGCAAAATCTTTCAGACCTTGCACGAGAAGCAATGCAAGGTGCTGGGCGAAGCCGTGGAGCATCACGAGAAGCTCAAAAGACTTCTGGTATATGGAAACTTGATTTAGAGTGGACATTAGGTCAAATAGAAGAAGCAAAACATATATTTTTACTTGAGGAATTACGAGCGCTTGATTCATTTATAGAGCGTGGGATTGTGACATCATCGAGCAAGTGGCGAAATCTTACCTCGTCACTTTCTACTGAAATAGAACAAGCAAAACAAAACGCCTTAGCTGCTTATGAAAACGCAATTCAACTTACAAGTTCTGTTGGAGACCAAAGTGCTTCTTATGTTAATCAACTGAATACTCGTATAGCAATTCTCAATGGAGAAAATGTCCCAACTCCAAGTACAAGCGAAGTTGAAAATCGCCAACCAACTTCAACAGCTACTACAGCGTCAACTTCAAGTGTCGGCAATCTTGAAACACCTCAAGAACTTGCTGAATCATTTAACGACGGAGTTTCTGTCAATGTAGATGGCAAAACCTCACAAAGCGATATTCGACATCTTTTCATCGCTGAAGATCCAGGGGCGAAGAGTTTTGTTGATTTTATGAGCAATATCATTGGTGCAACAACAAATATACTCATTGCTGTACGTGACAATATGGGCGAAGAAGCCATGCAAGAATTTCTTGCAAAAAACCCAATAAGAACGACCGATTTGATGTCACCAATAAATGTGTCTTCAATCTCAATGCAAAGTGAAGATATCGCAAGTGCAAAAAATGCCAAAGGCGAGACACTCATGATGCATAAAACTCCTGATGGTTGGAAGATTTATCTTTCAAGTAGCTCAGAGCAAAACGCTGAATTGTTCGCCATGGCTGATCAGGTAAGCACGATGATGTCTCCTCTTATGGATATGATGAACTCCCTCGCAGAACAAATCAGAAATGGCGAAATAACAACCATCGATGAATTGGATGCCGCAGGCGAAGCGTTCATGGCAGACTTCAACCCATTTTAATTCGCCGCATCTCCTGGTAAAAATATAGACACGCCACAAAGCGATAAACGACCCGCGGGATAGTTTTTTAGGAATTAGAAACGCCGCAGAGCCGCTCAGCGGCTAAAAAAAAGTATTGGAAAAGGCGTGGCTATAACTGAAGAAGCACAGCTACTGCAGTTTCTTGAACGATTGGGTCATCGTCATTTTGTGCAATCATTTGTAAGGCGGACAGTAACTCCTCGTTCGGTGATACCGCCAAAAGATTTCCCGCCACAATGACTGCATTCCTTCGCATCATCCCTAACTTTGCTCGCTTCATCGAAGATCCACGTAATACCTCTCGTCTCTGTTCTTCATCCCAGCCTAACACTTCAATGACATCAACTGAATTTAATTTTGGAGAGTACGCTTCATGTATTGGTGCAATATCCCCCTTCTGTGTTTTTTGATTATGTGGACAAACCTCTTGGCAAACATCACACCCAAATATCCACTTCCCCATTGAAGAAAATAACTCCGGATCGATTTTGGTTCGATGTTCAATCGTTAAATAACTAATACATCGTCGTGCATCAACACTCCAAGGTGTAATTGCATCTGTTGGGCAAGAATCAATACATCGAGTACAAGTACTACAAGGATCTTTCTGGGCATAGTGGGTTGTGGATATATCCATCGTAGTCACAATACACCCAAGCAACATCCAACTTCCAACGCCTTGCTCAATGAGTAGTGTGTGCTTCCCTATCGCACCGATACCCGACCGTTCCCCATACTCTCGCTCAAGCAAAGGTGCGGTATCTACACAAGCACGAAAAGTCTCAGTAGGAAACCGCTCGTGTAGAGTATCGCATACTTCATGCAAACGACGCTTCATTTCCTTGTGGTAATCTTTTCCCCGAGCGTACCTTGCTATGCGACCATGCCCTTCTTGCAATGTCGGTTCTTCAAGTTTGCTGTAACGGTCAGCGACGCAAATCACAGACTTTGCTCCGTCAAGTAAATTTCTTGAATCAAGTCGAACATCTACATTTCGATTCAACCACTCCATCTCACCCTGCTTTCCATCGACAAGCCACTGTTCAAGGGCAACATCATGTGAAGATCGCTTTGCACTCGTGACTCCCGCAAGTGCAAAATCGGCTGAAAGACATAACTCAACAATAGAAGAAGCGTCCAATTGGCTCATTAGAACTCTACAGAATTTCCAGAGTCGGGTGAAACTATTTCGAGTTTTGCATATTCAAGAACAAGATGTTTTACACCGCCGCGGAATTCAATCGTGATGGTAGAACCACGGGTTCTACGGATAATGCGTTGCACCTTTCCTAAGCCAAATCGTTTATGGCGTACAAGCGAACCAACAGTCACTGTTTGGTCACCACTTTCTTCTGGCACAACGTCAGGAACATCCCAAGGTTCAATTGCAGGGCTTTTCGTAATGGAAACGCCAGACATTTCCTGTATAAAACGACTTTGCATTGTTCGATTACTTACACCACGCTGTGTCCTGCGTCTGGCGTGTGTGAGGAAAAGGTGTTTTCTAGCGCGAGTAATCCCAACATAACAAAGTCGCCTCTCTTCCTCCATCTGGGAATAGTCATGCTTTGCTCGTTCGTGTGGAAGTAAACCCTCTTCTAACCCAGCAATTGCTATAAAATCGAATTCCAAACCCTTTGATGCATGCAAAGTCATAAGAGTTACTGCACCATTTTCTG
Organism: uncultured Isosphaeraceae bacterium; assembly: GCA_964592615.1. GTDB lineage: Bacteria > Planctomycetota > Phycisphaerae > Phycisphaerales > SM1A02. The sequence continues at coordinate 24,674 of CAZQGB010000012.1, forward strand.
GATCAACTGCATCTGCGTCGCTGACTAAAGCGACATTTTCAAGAAAAGCAAACAAAAGATGCAAAGGCGTGTATGGTGATGAGTCTTCGTTCTCTGCCTCAAACCTTTCTTCGAATTCAGTTGCTGCAGAAACAAGTTCCCCCAAGTTTTGCAAACGTTCAAGATCATCTTCTCCAGAACCTGTTGAGTAAAACTCTTCAAGACCAGATTCACGAACTACTCGCTCAACAAGATCCGCAAGTGAACTCGCCGCAGTCAAACTATCTTCTGACCGACCATCAATTTGCCACTGCCTAAATGTCTCTGAGAACTTTTTCATCGCATTCACCGCACGAGTAGTAAAACCCTGTTCTTTAGAGACTATTGAAGATGCCCCTAACAATGACATTCCGTGAGAAATCGCAATCTGTTCTAATCTTGAAATAGATGTCGAGCCAATACCTCTAGTTGGCATATTTATCACTCGTACAAATGCAACATCATCTTTAGGATTGACCAAAAGACGCAAATATGAAATCGCTTGCTTTATTTCTTTCCGGTCATAAAAAGCCGTTCCTCTAGCAACAACGTGTGGTATTCCCGCTTTTCTAAATGTATCTTCAAGAACCCGGCTCAACGAATTCACTCTGTACAACACGGCCATTTCCTTTAACAAAACACCTTCGTTCTGTAGTCGAGTTACCTCTCGAACAATCGCCTCCCCTTCTTCATGTTCATTTTCAAACGAAACAATAGTCGGTTCATATCCATCCTCAAGTTCTGTGTACAACTTTTTTTCTTTTCGTTGTTTGTTATGCTCAATGAGCGTAGCAGCAACTTTAACAAGATGACCGGTACTTCTAAAATTCCTGCCCAAAGGAATAACGGTTCCCTCACCATAATGTTCTTCAAAATCAAGAATATTTGAAATATCTGCCCCACGCCAAGCATACACCGACTGGTCCGGATCTCCAACCACACATATATTCCTATGATTCGCAGCAATTTTGTTTGCAATTACAAACTGAGTATGGTTCGTATCTTGATATTCATCAATCATGACATACTGATATCTGTCTTCTAAATGTTGGCGAGCCTCCCCATCACGCTCTAAAAGTCTAGCCGTATGTAACAAAAGATCGTCAAAGTCAACAGCATCATTACTTCGCAAAATATCATCATACGCTCGGTACATTTTTGCTATTGACTTTGTATAAAAATCAGAAGCTTCTTTCTCAAAAGTATCAACATCGATTAATTTATTTTTCGCGGTACTAATTGAAGCGAGAACTGATGCGGGCCGCCAATTTGAGTCGTTAAGATTACATGCTTTAATTGCAGCTTTTACTGCAGATCGCTGATCGGCAGTGTCATAAATAGTAAATGTTGTTGTTCCAATGACACGTTCGCCCCAATCGCGTAACACTCTTGCGCAAAAAGCGTGAAATGTAGAAACTGTTAACCCTTGCGCGTGGAGTGAATCTTGTTCAAGTAATGCAAATACTCGATTTCGCATTTCCTGCGCAGCTTTATTTGTAAACGTCAGTGCAAGAATTTGCCATGGCTGGACACCGCTAGCGATTAAATTCGCAATTCGCCGAGTAACCACTGTTGTTTTACCAGAGCCAGGGCCTGCAAGAACCAGCAGTGGGCCGTTTTTATGCTCGACCGCTTCTTGTTGCGAATCTGTAAGTGAAGTTGTTTTTGTGTCCGTACTCATGTTTCTGACAGTTTAATGCCAATACCCCATATCTCGCCAATAAACCTCTTTTATTCAAGAAATATGCATAGATACACTCTGAATTTGGATCCTGAACAGAGTATCCACATCGATATCCATACGCTGCCTCTGTATAAGTACCGATATTAACGCCATTTAGAACTTTTTTAAAAGAGACACAAGATTTTGTGGTCTAGGGTATTGCAGACCCAAGATGTGGTAGTACGATAAGCAGTTGTGGAACATTTCTTTTCTGCTCTTTTTTGAGACCTCAAAAATGGCAAAAAACCAAGAAAAACCACTAAGTGTGTTCGTTTTTGACAGGAAAACGTGTGTTTAACTTGTTTGGGGAAATGCACGGCAATAGAGGTGAGTAGATGACAGGTCTTTGTGACAAACAAATAAAAATATGTAGTAAAAACAAATTGCTCAAATTGAATACGAACTGTTCTGGGATTAATTCAAACAACGGCACAAGATTCCGCTACGAAGTACTAGCACATTGCACACCTACTTCCCTTGCTGAAACGTAACAACCTACTAACGAAATGATAGAAGTAAAAAGACACAGACAGAACAGCACGGAAGCAAAGAAGCAACGATGAAAATAACAAGACGATTTACAACAGCAAATGAAAATGTGTGGGAATCCGTAAAGTGGTCAACCCGCTCAACAAAAATATCTAATGCAGATGGCTCAGTAGTTTTCGAGATGAATAACGCTGAGATTCCAACAGAATGGAGCCAACTTGCTACAGACATAATGGTGAGTAAATATTTTCGCAAAGCAGGTGTTCCACAATGCAATGAAGATGGCACTCCTGAACTTGATGAAAATGGGCAAGCCGTCACAGGACCAGAGCATTCCGCTAAACAAGTTATACATCGCCTTGCTGGTTGTTGGAGAAGTTGGGGAGAATCTCACGATTACTTCGACACCTCTGAAGATGCTGAAGCATTTTATGATGAACTCTGTTGGATGATGCTTCATCAAATCTGCGCACCCAATAGTCCACAGTGGTTTAACACTGGATTAAACTGGGCGTATGGTATTTCGGGGCCAGCCCAAGGACACTTTGTCGCAGACCCTGCAACTGGTGCCGTTACTCTTGCAGACGATGCATACTCCCACCCTCAGCCACACGCTTGCTTTATTCAATCTGTACAAGATGATCTTGTCAATGAAGGTGGCATCATGGATTTGTGGACTCGCGAAGCGCGTCTCTTTAAGTATGGATCAGGAACTGGATCTAATTTTTCTTCACTTAGAGGAAACGATGAATCTCTCTCTGGTGGCGGAAAATCAAGTGGTCTCATGAGTTTCTTAAAAATTGGTGACCGTGCTGCGGGTGCAATTAAATCAGGCGGCACCACGAGGCGAGCAGCAAAAATGGTGTCACTTGATGTGGATCACCCAGATATTGAAGAATTCGTAAGTTGGAAAGTTCGCGAAGAACTTAAAGTTGCTGCCCTTGTTGAAGGCATGAAGCATCTTTCACCAGAGCAAAAACAACGAGCTGAAAAACTCAACCTAACACTCGATTACGATTTCAACGGCGAAGCATACCAAACCGTTGCTGGCCAAAACTCTAATAACTCAGTTCGTTTATCACATGAATTTTTTGAAACTGTTAACCGAGAGGGTGACTGGGATCTAATCCGTCGGACTGATGGAGAAATATCTCGTTCGATTCCAGCCCGTGGTTTATGGAATACCATTTGTGATGCCGCATGGCATTGTGCAGACCCAGGAATTCAGTTTGACACAACTATTAACGACTGGCACACTTGCCCTAAGAGTGGTCGCATCAATGCTTCAAATCCATGTAGCGAGTACATGTTCCTCGATGACACTGCATGCAACCTTGCTTCTCTTAACCTACTGAAGTTCTATGACAGTGATTCACGAATGTTCGATGTCGATTCTTTTGAACACTCAATTCGACTTTGGACAATTGTTCTTGAAATTTCGGTGTTAATGGCTGCATTTCCATCCGAAGCAATTGCTCACCAAAGCTGGCGATTCCGAACGCTGGGACTTGGCTTTGCAAACCTTGGTGCAATGCTTATGCAAGCCGGCATCCCATACGACAGCGAAGCGGGACGAGCAGTTTGCGGGGCTATTTCCGCGACACTGACCGGAAGATCTTACGCCGTTAGTGCAGAAATGGCGAGTGAACTTGGTCCGTTTGATGGCTTTGCAGACAATGCGGACGACATGCTTCGCGTTATCAGAAACCATAGAAATGCAGCGTGCGGGATGACACGTGATTCCGGCAAATATGAAAAACTACGCATCCCACCAGTACCAATTAACCACTCGTTATTCCTTGACGATTCGATAAATATCACCAACGCTGGTGATTTACTCGGCCGAGCAGTACAAGCATGGGATGAAGCACTCGACCTTGGCGGTAGACATGGTTTCAGGAATGCTCAAGTCACCGTCATCGCTCCAACTGGGACAATCGGCCTTTTGATGGACTGCGACACAACTGGTGTTGAACCAGATTTTGCTCTCACAAAATTCAAAAAACTTGCAGGTGGTGGATATTTTAAAATTGCAAATCAATCACTTCAACCTGCTCTTCTTGCCCTTGGATACAGTAAAAGAAAAGTAAAGAAAATTATGCAGTATGTCATGGGTACATTATCCCTTGACACTCCAATGCCAAAATCTGTTACTGAAAATTACGAAGAAATTTCTTTCCGAGATTTTCTGTTACAAAATTCGTATACGACTGAGGATTTAGAATCGATTGAAGATTCACTTCCAACTATTTTTACTCTTTCATTCGCGTTCGCAGCATGGGCTATGCCAGAACATGTTCTCGAGGAATTTGGGCTAACCCGTGAACAAGCGACTGCGGACCCCTCTTTCAATGGTTTAAAACTTCTTGGTTTGAATTCAGATGAATGCAAAGAGCTAAACTGCAGAATCTGTGGCACCGGAACCATTGAGGGCGCCCCAAATCTAAAAGAAGAACACCTTGAAGTATTTGACTGTGCAAACAGATGTGGTGAAATAGGGACAAGATTTATTGCTCCTGAAGGACACATCAGAATGATGTCAACTTGCCAACCCTTCATTACAGGTGCAATTTCTAAAACCATCAACCTTCCAAATGAAGCAACCACTGACGATATCTCTCGATCATATTGGTTAAGTTGGGAACTTGGACTAAAAGCAAATGCTCTTTATCGAGATGGATGCAAACTCAGCCAACCACTCAACGCAAAGTCTGACGTATCGGTTGAGGATGAAGAGGAAAGTTCTGAAGTTTCCGCGGCTCATGAAGAAATTGCGACAGAAGTTGTATCGGCTGCTGACATGGCATCATCCGAAAACCCTCAGATTATTGAACGCGTTGTTGAGAAAATCATTGAACGACCAATGCGTAAACGGTTGCCAGATACCAGAAAAAGTATTACTCACCACTTCAATGTCGCAAGTCATGAGGGCTACCTGACTGTTGGCATGTACGATTCTGGAGGACCAGGCGAACTATTTATCACCATGTCAAAAGAGGGTTCAACAATTGGCGGCTTGATGGATAGTCTCGGTACAGCAATCAGTGTTGCTTTGCAATATGGAGTTCCAATCGAAAGTCTCGTAAGCAAATTTGCATACCAGCGGTTTGAACCACAGGGAATCACTACTAACCGTGACATCCCATTTGCAAAAAGTCTCGTTGATTACATTTTCCAATGGATGGGAATGCAATTCATCGATGGATACAGAGAAGCAAACCTGCCTAACCGAGGCACGTCAGCAAATCTTTCGGCTGAAGTTAAAACAAAACCAACAACTGTCAAGGAGGACACACGATGGTCACCAGAAGATACAGATACAACTCACCTAAGTTCTACGACCACATCAGTTGGTGGAATCACACCAACTTCAGAACCAGAAAAGGAGCAGACCGAACAGTTGGATGCTTTTACAGCACAACGACAAATCACAATTCAAGCGACTCGTGTGTCAACGGATGTGCTCGAGGCAGAAGAAACAATAGTACAACAATCTACTACCCTCAGTCAATCAATGGCTTCGATGCAAGGCGATGCTCCAGCATGTCCTGAATGCGGGGCGATTACTGTTCGTAGTGGCACATGTTACAAGTGTATGAACTGCGGCGAATCGCTAGGTTGTTCATAAATAATCATAGAGAAAGTGATGGGAATTGATAAAGTCAAAACACGGATGACTGACCATGTTCAAGCAAGGGGAAGGAACCACTTGCTCGATAGGAATACCGATGGAACGGTGCGCCTTTCATGTTTCACTTTTTGGTGGAACACCATGGCCAGAAGATTTGACTTTTTCAATTATGACTTTCGCCCAGATCAAGGATGACCTGTGGCACCATGAAGTGACCCTCACTACCGTGAGTTTACTTCTTCTCTTCCCTCCCCCTGAGGCGGACCCACCACCGCCTTGGGGGGGCTTTTTTTGACACATAACAAACTTTCCCGCGGCAAAAAGAGACGCCACAGAGACTCGGAGACACGGAGGAATACATTTTGTTTAGGAACTAAGAACCCAAATCTTATCTCTGCGCCTCAGCGCCTCAGTGGCAAAAAAAGTATTGGAAGAGTCGCCGCAGAGCCGCAGAGCCGCGGAGGAATACATTTTGGTTTAGGAAATATCAACCCCAAATCTCATCTCTGTGTCTTCGTGTCTCCGTGGCGAAAAATTAAACGATCCGCGGGATAGTTTTTTAGGAATTAGAAACGCCACAAAGCGATAAACGACCCGCGGGATTGTTTTTCGTTACAATCCCATTTCAATGGATTTTACGAACTACCTACCTGTTCTCCTCATCATCATCATGGCCGTTGGCTTTGGTGTGATTAACATTATCGCTTCTGGGCTCCTTGGCCCAAAACGTTCGGGTGATGTGAAAAATTCAGTGTATGAAGCGGGCGTGGATCCCATTGGCACCGCTCGAAAACGTTTTAACATTCGTTTTTTCATTCTCGCTGTAACATTCTTGGTCTTCGATATTGAAATCATTTTTCTCTATCCCTGGGCAGTCGACTTTTCCCAACTCGCCCAAGGCAGTGAAGAAGCAACATTATTCCTTGGCAGAATCCTGTTTTTCTTAGGAACTTCCATAGTGGCGTATATTTACGCTTGGAAAAAGGGCGTATTCAACTGGGATTGATGCTTCCCTTTGTAGTAGAATGTGCAACCGCAATTGCGGGGTGTAGCTCAGCTTGGCAGAGCGCTTGTTTTGGGAACAAGAGGTCGCAGGTTCAAATCCTGTCACCCCGACTTAATAAAAGATGCCCTTCGCAAGAAGGGCATCTTTTATTAAGTCGGTAAGCCGCTCGTTTCACTCGCGTCTTGGAATCTTTTGAGAGCCATTGGCAGTGAAAGAGCATACTGCCCGCCACCACCAATGGCTCTCAAAATCTTCGTGACTGATTTGGCGGCACTGTCAGCTTTCGCTGACAGTGGCGACAAATCCTGTCACCAAACAATTTCTTATTACACAAGTACAAACATTCAAATAGAAGATATAAGGTTGGAAGAGTGAAGCCCCCCCCCATTCCCTGAAATCTTTCGTCCACGGTGACTGAATTTGGCGGCACTGTCAGCTTTCGCTGACAGTGGCGACAAATCCTGCTAATGCGATTCCGTGTGCTTTGCACACGGATATGGCTGCAAAGCAGCCATTGGCAGTGAAAGAGCATACTGCCCGCCACCACCAATGGCTCTCAAAATCTTCGTGACTGATTTGGCGGCACTGTCAGCTTTCGCTGACAGTGGCGACAAATCCTGTCCAAAAACCTCCTTATAGTAATTTAATTTACGATTAAATCATACCAAAGGGTCAAAATACCCTCA